>SKHB01000093.1 GCA_007117135.1 Microbacteriaceae bacterium
CACCTTTGCTGGTGACATGCGCGAGTGGCGGAATTGGCAGACGCGCTGGCTTCAGGTGCCAGTGCCCGCAAGGGCGTGGGGGTTCAAGTCCCCCCTCGCGCACCAGATGGTGTTCGACCACGGAATGTGGCCATCGACTTGTTGATCCCAAACAGGTCGGCGATGACGTCGAACCAGCTGGCCGGAAACAGCCTGAAGAGCCTCACCGACCACACCATGCCGGGAAGGAGAATCTCCCGCCTGGTTGACTCAATCGCTTGGACGATTCGCTCCACAGTGAACTGCGGCTGTTGGATGGGGAGGAGTGCGCTTCCCGACTTCACTCCGTCAAACATTCCGGTATCCACGTAGTACGGGCACACGGTGAGTGTTGTCACACCCGAATTTTTGGCCCGAAGTTCAGCGCGTAACGATTCGGTGAAACCAAATGCCGCATGTTTGGATGCGGCATAGTCAGTCTGTTTGGCCACCCCGGCAAAAGCAGCAGCGCTCGCAATGGTCACAATTCGACCCCGGTCTCGCTCCACCATGCTGGGCAGCAGCGCTTTTGTGGTCCAATACAGTGCGAGGGTGTTCACGGCGAAGGTGCGTTCAATGTCAGCTGGCTCCAGCTCAAGAAAGTCTTTCCCGGACACCACGCCGGCGTTGTTGATTAACACGTCGATGTGACCCGCATCTTTGAGGGCTTTTTTCGCTGCTGTTGCAACGGCCTTGTGGTCGGTGAGGTCGACGGTTGACATGGAAACTTTTGCGCCAACAGCGGTGACCTCCTTTTTCACCGAGGTCAATCCTGTCTTGTCCACATCCCACAGCACAACGTGCGCTGCCCCCTTTTTAGCCACTTCGAGAGCAAGGAGTCGACCCATGCCCATCGCCGCTCCGGTGATGACCACCGTCGACCCGCGAAGGCTGAAAGGTTCTGTCATGACGCCCTCCTTAATCGTTTAGTGCTTGCCGGGGAGCTTAGCCAACATTTTTAGGCCGCGAACCATGAGGGCAGCGAACTTTTCACCACTCATGCCGGGGGGTTTAGAAATGTTGACTAACCGTTGTCGGGATACTGTTTGCGCGTCAGTGTATTTGACGATTCCCGCTTTTCCGTGGCGTCTGCCCACCCCAGACTTTTTGAACCCACCCATGGGGGCGTCGAGAGACGCGTATGCGGCGGTGAAACCTTCGTTGATGTTGACTCCTCCGGCTTCAATGCGTTCGGCAATCGCCCGAGCGTGTTTGGGGGACCCCCAAACGGATGCGCTCAAACCATAGTCGGTGTCGTTGGCTTTCTCCACGGCCTCCTCATCGGTGGTGAAGGTGGTGAGGGACACCACCGGGCCGAAGGTTTCCTCCCGACACAGCACCATCTCTTCAGTGACGCCGCGCAGAAGGGTGGGCTCAAAAACGTAGGCGCCCAGGTCTGGTCGGTGTTGACCACCGGCCAGAATTTCGGCGCCCTTATCGACAGCGTCGGAAACGTGAGACTTCACTCGGGTGAGCTGACTTTCAGAAATGAGAGACCCCACCTCGGCGTCCCAGTTCAAGCCGACACCGAGCGATAGCTGATTGATCCGGTCGACAAGTTTTGTGGTGAAATCGTCGGCAATAGATTCGTGGACCATGAGTCTCTCGACGCTCATGCACAGTTGGCCGGCGTTGGAAAAACAGGCAGCGATGGTGCCCTCGACGGCCCGATCAAGTGGGGCATCAGCCAGCACAATCATGGGGTTTTTTCCTCCCAACTCGGCGGAGAAATCAATCAAATGGCGACCGCATACTTGGGCAATGATTTTTCCTGTCTGCGTGGAGCCGGTAAACATCACAAAATTGGATTCGGCGATGAGTGCTGGCCCAATCGATGCCGGTTCACCAGTCACGACGAGGAAAAGGTTTTTTGGCAGTCCTGCCTGCGCGAGCAATTCCAGACCGATGAGCGCGCTAAACGGTGTTTTCGGGTCGGGCTTCAAAATCACGCCGTTTCCCGCCAAAAGGGCGGGTATGGCATCTGAGAGGGGGAGGGTGAAAGGGTAATTCCACGGAGAAATCATCCCCACCAGGCCTTTCGGAACGTGTCGCTCGACGGTGCTGGTCACAAGCGGGAAGGCCCCAGCCCGCCAGTGGGGGCCCAAATGGCGTTTCGCCGACCGTGAGTAATACCTGGCCGTCATTGCGACGTCGGCGACTTCTTCCATCGCGCTTTGCCTGGATTTGCCTGTCTCCGTTTGGATGATGTCGCAAATATGTTCATAGTTGTTGAGCACCAGGTCGTGAAGCTTGCGAACAACGGCCACGCGCTTAGCTAGTGGTGTTTGTGCCCATTTCTTTTGCGCCTCCCGAACGAGTGTTGCCGCTTCTGACACGCACTGTTCTGACCCCCACGGAACACGACCAACTTCGGACAGGTCAATCGGGGACACATGTCCCTGGGTTTTCGTGTGGTGGGGGGCATGGATGTAGTGAATGAGAGTCTCACGTTCATCCGGAGACAACACTGGAGTGGGAGACGCGGCTGGGGGGTCGGCGAGCAAAGTCATGAGTCAATCGTGGGGGGCAAACCTGGGCGCTGTCTAGGAGCGGGGAAGAATTGTGACCCTGGTCGCGTTATACGCTGAAGACAACGTCGGAAGAAAAGAGGACAACACCATGGCACAGCTCATAGCGAATGTGACCGGTCTCACCTGCGGGCACTGCGTCAAAACAGTGACGGGTGCTCTGACGGCTGTTGTCGGCATCGACACTGTTGACGTGGAGTTGGTCAATGGTGGCGAGTCTGTCGTGACCATGGGAACCTCTACAGACGATGACCTGTTGGCGGTGATTGCTCAAACACTCGCCACAGAGGGTTACGCCCTCCAGTCGTTGAGCAATCACGAATCTGCAGAGTAGGAATAGGGTGTCTGGCGACGCGGCGCCCGGGCCGGCGTTGGGGGGTATTTCTCTCGACATCGAGGGCATGACGTGTGCATCGTGTGCGACGAGGGTTGAAAAAAGTTTGAACACCATGCCGGGTGTCCGGGCTGCTGTCAACTATGCGACCGAGCGTGCCACCATTTGGGGTGAGGGCGCGGATATCAGCAAGCTCATTGCTCAGGTCGAAAAAAGCGGCTACAAGGCGGCCCCTCATGACAGCGCGGTGGAGAGGGTTGACCCTATCCACGCCCTTATCCGCCGAACAGTGTGGTCACTGGTTCTTAGTGCCCCGATTGTTGCCCTGTCGATGGTGCCTCTCATCCAGTTTCCCTACTGGCAGTGGGTTGTCTTGGCGCTTGCGCTCCCGGTCGCCACGTGGGGTGCATGGCCTTTTCACCGGTCTGCGTGGGTGAACGCTAAACATCGCCAAGCCACCATGGACACTCTGGTGTCTATCGGTGTTGGTTCGGCACTGCTGTGGTCACTGTATGCACTGTTTTTTGGTGGCGCAGGGATGCCCGGCATGACCATGGACATGCACCTTTTTGCCAATCCCGACACGGGTGGCAACGAAATATACCTGGAGGTAGCAGCGGCGGTGACCGCTTTCATGCTGCTTGGCCGATATCTCGAGACGAAGGCGAAACGTGACGCGGGCAAAGCCCTCCAAGCGCTCGTTGAGGCGGCGCCCAAAACCGCTCTCATTATTCGAGAAATTCCCGGCCCATCAGGCGTTGTTGAGGTTGAACTGGAAGTTCCCGTTGACTCTCTTTCGGTGGGCGACCGGTTTGTCGTTGTTGCTGGTGGATCGGTTGCCACCGATGGCGTCATAATTTCCGGCCAGTCTGCCCTGGACCAGTCAATAATCACCGGCGAGTCAGCCCCGGTCGACGTGGGTCCGGGGACGGCTGTGGCCGGTGGCGCTATCAACACTTTCGGACGAATTGTGGTGGAGGCCACACGTGTCGGGGCTGATACGCAACTGGCCCGAATGGCTGTGTTGGTGGAGCAGGCCCAAAGTGGTAAGGCGCACGCGCAGCGCTTAGCTGACAGTATTTCCGGTGTTTTTGTTCCCGTCGTGTTGGTGTTGAGTGTTCTGGCATTGGCCGGCTGGTGGCTGTTGGGCCCTTCTGTTGAGGCGGCGTTTCGGGCGGCCGTCGCGACGCTGATTATTGCGTGCCCGTGCGCGTTGGGACTCGCCACCCCGACCGCCCTGTTGGCTGGAACAGGGCGGGGAGCCCAGTTGGGGATTTTGATTGCTGGGCCAACAGCGCTCGAAGCGTCCAGGCACATTGACACTGTCGTCTTCGACAAAACGGGAACTCTCACCACCGGTCAGATGAGTGTTGCCGAAGTGTTCCTCGCAGATGGCGTGACACAAGGTGAATTCGGTTACCTGGTGGGGGCGGTAGAAAAAAACTCGCACCATCCGATTGCGAAAGCTGTGGTCGAATATTTTTCAGACGGCAGTGATGAGTCACCGGTGGTGACCGATGTGAAGGAAACCCCGGGTCAAGGTGTGAGGGCTCGGGTGGATGGCCGAGAGGTTTTGGTCGGGCGAAGTGGTTGGCTGCCCGAAGGCGTCACCGTTCCCGACAGGGTGGCACACAGTCTTTCTGCCGCCCGGGAGAAGGGACACTCAACGGTGGTGGTCACAGTTGACCAGACGGTGTGGGGCGCCGTGTCGATTGCGGACACGGCGAAGCCTGAAACGGCTGAAACCATTGCGGCTTTGCATGCCATGGGACTTCGCGTCGTGATGTGTAGTGGGGATTCAACAGCCGCAGCGCAGGCTATTGCCGCCACTATCGGCATTGATGACGTTGTTGCGGATGTGTCGCCTGAGGGCAAGGTTGACGTGATTGCCAAGCTTCAGGCGGATGGTCGGCGAGTGGCCATGGTGGGTGACGGTATTAATGATGCCCCTGCTCTCGCGACAGCAAACGTCGGAATCGCTTTGGGGGCGGGAACGGACCAGGCAATCGCGGCCAGCGACATCACACTGACCCGTGGGGATATTGCCGATGTGCCGGTGGCGCTTCAGCTGTCGCGGAAAACCCTCGGCATTATTCGCGGGAACCTTTTTTGGGCTTTCGCATACAACACTTTGGCCATCCCTGCCGCGATGGCTGGTCTACTGAGCCCACTGTTGGCTGGCGCCGCCATGGCATTTTCGTCGGTGTTCGTCGTGACTAACTCTCTTCGACTGACACGTTTTCGCGCCACCACCACTGGTAGAGCTCGTCGATGAACTCCTGGTAGCTCTTTTCTGTCTCACTTGTTTGACGATGTTTGTCGTAGCGTTTTTGGAAATAGTCATCCCGGCGGTCACCGGCGACGCGTCTGATGATGTCCATCGGATCTTCTGACGGAATCTTCGCGCTTGTTTGGAAGTGTTTCACGATACCGATGACGCCAATAATTGCCGCTGCGGTTCCAGCGAGACCCACAATGAGCCACTGTGGCCAGTTGAGAAAAAATGGTGTCGCTGTCATGAGGAACAGTCCGACGGCGACGAGTGAAAACCAGCCGCCCAAGCCGCGGCGAAGCGGTGGCTGGAAGTGTCTGAAGAAGCCAAACCAGGCGGCACCGTTTTCTTCCCAAAACGGCCACTGTGGAGGGGCGGGCGGGCAATCGGGATACGGTTGCCAATTGTCTGGCGGGTCGAAGCCCTGGTGTAAAGCCACCCACACAGGGTCGGGCATCCGCCAGCCATCAGGCGGGTTAAACCTTAACGGCTGGTTTTCTGGCGCATCCCAAGCGGTGTTCACACGCCCGAGCGTAGTGGGTGTTACTGGAACTAGGAAAAGTCGCGAGGGGCGGGAAGCCCTAACAGGGTTCGAAGCTGGCGGGGAGTGTGAGCCACGTAGTCGGCGTGCCCCCACTCTTCACCGGTGCCATATCCCCAGCCAACAATGATGGACGGCAAGCCGTGTTCTTTTGCCCCCTCAATGTCGTGGATGCGATCACCCACCATGACAATGTCGGTCGTGTTGTGACCCTTTTTGGTCAATTCTTCGAGCGCATCACCAACGATTAGAGGTTTTTCTCCACGAGTCTCATCGTCCCACGCAGTGGCAATCACGTCGAAATGGTGAGCAAGGGTGAAATGTTCCAACATCAAAATTGCGGGCGTGTGTGGTTTGGAGGTGGCCAAGGCGAGTGTGGTGTTTTTTGCTTTCAGGTCGCGCAGAAGCGCGCCGACACCGTCAAAGAGTTTCGAGTCGTAGGCGCCGATGTCGAGGTACTGCTGCTGATAAATACTCAGCGCGCGGGCCACGTTGTCTTGTGCAATTCCGCCAAGGAGGTGAAAGGATTCGGGCAAAGGTGGCCCCACCCAGCGCAACAGGTCACCGATCGGCGGGACGGGCATTCCCATTTCTCGCAGGGTGTGAGCTATTGATTGGACTATCCCTGGTGCGCTGTCGACTAACGTTCCGTCGAGGTCAAGCAGGACAGTTTTGTAGGGCACCGCTCAAGCCTACTGAGAGCCTTGTGCATCTCAGAACAGACGGTTCTCCACGTCATCAACGCCGCGAAGGGCGTCGTAGTCCAGCGTGACGCAGTCGATACCGCGGTCCTTGGCGAGCGTCTTTGCCTGGGTAGCAATGTCTTGAGCGGCGAACACTCCCCGGACGGGAGCAAGAGAGGGGTCACGATTCAACAGGTTCAGGTACCGGGTGAGCTGCTCCACACCGTCGATGTCACCTCGCC
The DNA here is from genome assembly GCA_007117135.1 of Microbacteriaceae bacterium. Lineage (GTDB taxonomy): Bacteria > Actinomycetota > Actinomycetes > Actinomycetales > Microbacteriaceae > Pontimonas. The sequence goes on from SKHB01000093.1 coordinate 6,619, forward strand.
GTTTGATCTCGATGGCGAGCGTTCCCTCACTGTCTTTGGCCAAAATATCTACCGGCCCGATAGCGGTGGGGAACTCTCGTCGAATCAGGGTGACACCATCTCCGATGGCGTGCAGTTGAGCGGCGACCAAGGCTTGGAGTTGTGCTTCGACGCCGTCTTTGATGAGACCGGGGTCGTCACCGAGCTCGTGGTGAATCTCGGTGACAATTTCGTAAATGCTGACCACAAGAAGGTCTGCCGTTTTTTGGTGGGTGACCCGCCAGATTTCTTTTACCCCAGCATCGAGCTGTTCGGGGTCTGGATCCATGGTGGTGAGGCTGCATGGCGGTGCCATCCAGTTCAAGGGTTTGTAACTGCCGCCGTCTGAATGAATCAGCACGCTGCCGTCGTTTTTATGAATGAGAAGCCTGGTCGCAGGGGGAAGGTGAGCGGTGAGGCGACCCGAATAGTCAACACTGCAATGGGCGATAACAACTCTCACAGTGAGACAGTTTAGGTGTCGAGCTTCTTTGTTTGGGGAATGGCGAAAAACGACAGGGCAATGAGGCCCACGACAACCCACAGGGAGTTCAGAATCCCGATAACCTGTCCGAGCGCTCCGAGCATTGGTGGCCCGACCAAGAACGCGCCGTAGGCGATCGTGGCGACGACGCTCACTCTCACCGGACCTTTCGCCGGATCGTCTGCAGCTGCTGACATTGCGACGGGGAAACCCAGAGATGCTCCCAACCCCCACAACACCACAGCAACGATAGACACCCAGGTCTCGTCAATGGTGATCAGCAGCGCTAGTCCTGTTACCGCAGCAATCGAAGCGACGGACAGGAGCCCCACCCGGCCGTAACGGTTGAGAAGGGGGACTCCCAGGATGCGACCAACAGTCATCGACACGGTGAAAAGCATGAACCAACTGGCCGCACTGGCGTTTGACGCACCGCGGTCGTCAGTCATTCCTAAGGCCAGCCAGTCGGTCGCGGAGCCTTCGGCAAAGGCCATGCCCAGGGCCACGAGCCCAATAGCTATGCTTCGAGGCTCCCGCCAGACAGCGGCCAGTTCTTTTCGTGTATTTTTCTTTTCCGAGTCGGTGACCCCTTCCGACTCCCCGTTGTCGGGAATGTGTCTAAATGCCCAGATGGTTGCCGGCACCAAAACGGCAGTGACGGCAACAAAGTGCCACTGGAGCCCCAGCTCGATGCGGCTTGCGCCAGCGCCAAGGAGGGCTCCGATCACGGTGCCGAAGGAAAACATGGCGTGAAACCAGGGCATGATTTGGTTGTTGAGTTCCCGTTCGACCCGGGCGCCTTGAACATTCATCGCAACATCGGTGATGCTCACGCCCAGCCCGAACAAGAAAACGGCCGTGAGCGCAATAATGAACCATGGCAACACGACGCTCATGATTCCGACGAGGCCCATTCCCACAATTGCCGTCAGAGTGAACACCAACATGGTGTGACGTTCGCCGAGTCGAGCAATAACCTCTGCTGCTATGAGCAGTCCGAGGAGTGACCCCGCCCCGCCGCCAAAAAGGAAGATGCCGACTTGGAATGTTTCTAAGTTCAGGTTGTCTCTGAGGGCGGGAAGCCGGGCAAGCCAGGTGGCGAGGGCGACTCCGATAATGAAGAAAATGGCAAAGATAGCGCTTCGGCGCTGCCTCCCACGAACCGCGATGTCAGACACTGCGCTCTCCCACTGTCATCCACGTATCCTGCCGGGCCCGAAGCCCCAAAGTGAGCCACCTGGCTCCCAGATAGCCAAAGCCTACGCTTGCCTGGAGGGCTATCACTGCCACAGTGTTCACCTCCGTGTCGGGCTGAGGAATCAGAGACACTGCCCACAGCAGCGGAATCAGTGCGGCAACGTTCACTATTCCCGTCCAGGCCAGGTAAACAACGTCACCTGCTCCCATCAGTACTCCGTCGAGGACGAAGACGGGACCACCGATGGGTAATGACAGGGCCAAGATGATGAGGACCGGTATGAGGGCCTGCCGGACGAGCTGATCAGAGGTGACAATTGTGGCAAGGAGCGGACTGGCGAGGGCCAAAAACCCTCCTGCAGAAACTCCCGCAATGAGGCCGTATCGGGTGAGCAGCCTCACGAGCTCCCGAGCTTCAACATATTTTTTGCCGCCTAAACGGTGCCCCACCAGTGTTTGGGCTGCAATGGCTAAGGAATCCAGGGCGAGGGCGAGGAGACCGAACACGGTGAAGGCGACATGCCACGTGGCGAGCTCTTCTGTTCCCAGGCGAGCCGCCACGACGGTCGCACCCACGAATGCCACACGAAGGCTGAGTGTTCGAATAAACAGCCATCCGCCAAGAGATCCGGTTTTTGTCACTCCTCGAAGGTGCGGGCTGAACCGTGCCTGGTGCCTCCCGGCCAGGCGGAGAACAACCATGATGAGCCAGACGGCCATCAGCCATTGGGCAATAACCGTGCCAATGGCGGAGCCGATCAGTCCCAGACCAAGGCCGTAAATCAGGACGGCGTTCAGGATCGCGTTGGCAGAGAATCCAACGAGCGCGACGCGAAAGGGTGTCATCGTGTCTTGAACACCGCGCAACACACCGGTTGCGGCTAACACCAGCAACATTCCCGGGATCCCCCACCAGGAGATTGTGAGGTAGTCAAGAGCCCCGGAAGTAACTTCGGCGTCTGCACCGAAGGGGTGGACGAGAAGACGGCCACTTACCGCGCCAATGAGGGCAAGGGCAACTCCAAGACCTGCGGCGAACCAAAGCCCGTCAATACCGGCTTCCAGTGCGGAACGCTTATCACCCGCGCCGAGAAGCCTCGCCACTCGGGGTGTGGTGGCGTAGGCGAGGAAAATCATGAGGCCAACGAGAGTCTGCAGAATTACTCCAGCGAGACCCAGTGAGGCGAGAGCTGGCGCACCGAGGTGTCCCACCATGGCTGTATCGGTGAGCAGAAAGAGAGGCTCGGCAATGAGGGCGCCAAGAGCGGGGAGAGCAAGTCGAAATACCTCTCGCTTCAGCCCCGTTAAACGCACCCTCTCACGCTACCCTCAGGGCCAGCCTTCTAGGCTGTCGTCATGACTTTTGCGACAAATCTTGGACCCGCTGGTCTGGAATTAGCTGACCGCCACCCGGATATTCACCCGGGTGATGACCTCTACCGACACATGAATGAACGGTGGTCCGAGCGGAACACGATTCCGGCAGACAAATCAAGATTTGGTGAGTTCACCGTGTTGGCTGAAACGGCAGAGAAGCACGTTCGGGGCATCATTGAACAGTCCCAGTCGTCTGATGAGACATCTGAGGAATACAAGATCGGGATGCTTTTTCGAAGCTTCATGGCTGAAGACGCCATCGAAAAGCTTGGCCTTGAACCGCTGTCTAGCCGTATCGCCTCGTTACAGGAGGCCGCGGGCTCCTTAGAGAGCGTGCTTGTCTGGATGGGGCAAGCGGAGCGCAGAGGCCTGGGAGGCCTCATCCAGTTGTTTATCGATAACGACCCGGGACAACCAGACCGCTACCTTGTCTTTATTGAGCAAGCAGGAATCTCTTTGCCGGACGAGGCCTATTACCGTGACGATCAGTTTGAGGACATTCGACAGGCGTTTGTTGTGCACCTGGAGAAGGTTTTTACCCTGATTGGGATGTCTGAGCCTGCCGCCCGAGCCGAACGGGTCTTGGCATGGGAGACACGACTTGCCTCCCACCACTGGGATCAGGTTCGGTGTCGAGACGCCCATGCCACGTACAATCTCCGGACCTGGTTTGACGTGGTGTCGGCGGCTCCGGGATTTGATTTCGACGCGTGGCGAGCGGCCGTTGGCTTGGAGCAGGGCGTGCTCGCCGAAGTGGTGGTAAGACAACCCGATTTCCTCATCGGCATGGCACAGGTGTGGGCGGAGGCAGATGTTCGTGAAGTATTTGACTGGTTGGTGTGGCGACTGGTGACACAGTTTGCGCCCTATCTGCACGCCGAGATGGTCGATTTGCACTTCGATTTTTTTGGGAGAACGCTGACGGGAACCCCGGAGCTTCGAACTCGTTGGAAGCGTGGTGTGGGCTTTGTGGAGAGCGTGATGGGTGAAGCGGTCGGCAAGCAGTATGTCGCTAAGCATTTCCCCGCCGAGGCGAAGGCTCAAATGGATGCCCTTGTCGACCGACTGCTTGACGCCTACCACGACAGCATCACAACACTTCCGTGGATGTCGGAAGAGACCAAAGCAAAAGCTCTCGACAAACTCGCCACCTTCACTCCCAAGATTGGGTACCCAGATAAGTGGCGGGACTATTCTGCGTTGTCGGTGTCACAGGATTTGATTGCCAACATTGAAGCGGCTGCTGAATGGGAGTTCCTCCGAGAGTTGGAGAAAATTGGGCGGCCTATTGACCGAGCGGAATGGTTCATGACTCCGCAGACTGTTAACGCTTATTACAATCCCGGTTTCAACGAAATAGTTTTCCCCGCGGCCATTTTGCAGTACCCCTTCTTTGAACCGGAGAGGGATTCGGCGGCAAATTATGGGTCGATTGGTGCTGTGATTGGCCATGAAATTGGCCATGGGTTTGACGATCAGGGGTCGCGTTTTGACGGCCAGGGACGACTGGCGGACTGGTGGACGGAAGAAGACCGTGAGCGTTTCGATGCTCTGGCCGCGGTGCTCATTGACCAGTTTTCTGAACTTGAACCGCGTCAACTTCCCGGCCATACCGTCAACGGTGAACTGACGATTGGCGAAAACATTGGCGACTTGGGCGGGCTGGCCATCGCATGGAAGGCGTATGTGGCGTCTTTGGAGGGAGCCGAACCCCCCGTAATCGAGGGAACCACCGCAGTGCAACGTTTTTTCCTATCGTGGGCGCAGTCGTGGCGGTTCATGGCCAGAGACGAAGAGGCGAAGCGGTTGCTTCACATTGATCCGCATTCACCGGCGGAGTTTCGCTGCAATCAAGTTGCCCGGAATCTCGACATCTTCTACGAAGCGTTTGGTGTCACTTCAGACCACGCATTATGGCTAGATGAGGATAAACGCATCTCCATCTGGTGACATCAAGCTTTACCCGCTAGCCTGGGGTGAAGACATTTATGCCAAATTTGGAATACAAGCAGGGAGGCCAGAAAATGAGAGGCAAGATTTTGTTCCTCGTCGGCCTGGGTGTGGGCTACGTCCTCGGAACTAAAGCCGGCCGTGAGCGTTACGAACAGATCCGGTCTCGCGCCAAAGGCGTGTGGGAAAGTGATCCCGTTCAGCGGCAAATGGACCGAGCCGGTGATTTTGTGCGTGAACGGGCCCCCGAAGTCGCCGGTCAGGTGGAGAAGCAGCTTCGCAAAATCAACGAACAGGTGAAAGCGAAGAAGACGTCGAAACCCGCGGAGGGGGCATAGGTTGTGAGTGAACCACGATCCAAAAGGTCGCTGTTTCAACTTCTCACCGAACTTCCTCACCTTTTCGGTGAGTTGATTCGTGCCGAAGTCGAACAGCTTCGTATGGAGCTTGTTCAAAAACTCAAGGGAACAGGAATCGGGCTGGGCCTCTTCGTGCTCGCCCTCAACTTCCTGTCCCTCTTTGTCATGCTGTTGATTCTTGCTGGTGTCTTTGCCCTGTCACTGGTTATGCCCTTATGGGCGGCGGCCCTTATTGTCGCCGGAGTGTCTTTGGTGTTGGCGGTTGTGATGGTCGTCATTGGTGTGATTGCCATGAAAACAGGCGGTAAGCCTGTCCCCTCCCGCACCATTCAGAGCGTGAGGGATGACATTGCCACTATTCGCGGTGACCGCGACCGGGGCTCAGGGAGTAACTAGTGGACCGCCAAGAACAGGCCCGGGCTTACCGTGCCCGGCGGGCACTCAGTGAAGCTCTCGATGAAGTTGACCAGACTTTTCATCCCGGCCACCTGGGAAAAATGATTGCCTGGAGCACGAAGAGGTCCTTTCGCCGCCACCGAGTGACGTGGGCTGTGGTTGGTGCTGTGTCGGTGGCGATTGCCGTGGGGGTGGCCGTGTGGGCTCTCACGTCTGACGACGACGAAATTTAGCCAAATAGAAGCGCGGCTTCTTCATAGCGCTCGTTGGGAACAACTTTGAGGGCTCCCAGCGCTTCGCCGAAGTCGACCAGATGGATGTCCGTTCCTCGCAGCGACACCATTCTTCCCCAACTTTTGTTGTTGACGGCGTGGATGGCGGCCATCCCGAACCGGGTTGCCAACACGCGGTCATAAGCGCTTGGTGTTCCGCCTCGTTGAATGTGGCCAAGAGTGGTGGCTCGGGTTTCAATACCGGTCACTTCTTCGATGAGGGGCGCCAAGATTTGGCCAATACCTCCCAGTCGGGGGCGACCAAACGCGTCGAGACCCCGCTCGGAATGTGCTTCGTCCATTGAGTCGAGACGGAACCCTTCGGCAACAACCACGAGGGGGGCTCGTCCGCGCCCCGCGGCGTGGTTGACCCAGTGCGAAATCTCTTCTAGAGAGGTTGGCTTCTCGGGAATCAGGATGAGGTGCGCACCGGCGGCAATACCGGAGTGAAGGGCAATCCAACCAACGTTTCGTCCCATGACCTCCGCCACCATGCACCGGGAGTGGGCGTCGCCGGTGGTGCGCAGGCGGTCCATAGCGTCGGTGGCAATGCTGACCGCCGTATCAAAACCGAACGTGTAATCAGTGCCGTTGAGGTCGTTGTCAACCGTCTTCGGCACCCCCACAATAGGGATGCCCTGATCGGTGAGTTCCTTTGCGCCAGCAAGGGTACCTTCACCCCCAATGGCGATTATCGCATCAAGCGACAATTCGGCCATCACTTCGCGCACTCGGTCTGCTCCGCCGTAATCAAAGGGGTTGGTGCGAGACGTGCCAAGAATGGTGCCGCCAAGCTTTGCGATGCCCTTGACTTCTTCGCGACCGAGGGGCATCCAGGTCGGGTCGGTCACGCCTTTCCACCCGTTTTTGAAGCCGATAAATTCGTGGTCAAAAACCCGCTGACCGGTGACCACCGCGCCCCGGATAACGGCATTCAGGCCGGGCGCATCGCCCCCGCTGGTGAGCATTCCAATTCGCATACCCACCATTGTGTCAACATTCCGACCGTTCACAGTCACCGTTTACATCGATTTCGTAGAGTGGGGGGTATCAACCTGTTGTGAAGGAGCATCCCCGTGTCGGATTTCACCCCTACCACCCCAGCGAGTCAAGCCGGGGTCGCGCCTGAAGCTCAACAACGCCCGGCGAAAGAGTATCCGGGTCAAACCCTCGGGGTCGTCGCCTTGGTGTTGTCCTTTTTCTTGCAAATTCCTGCCCTGATCATGGGCATTATTGCCTGGAACTGGTCCAACCGCGCTGGCGTCTCGAACACTCCCGCGAAAGTTTCCGTCTTTGTCAGTATCGGTCTGATTGTGCTCGGGATTTTGGCTTTTGTCGGCTGGGTGATTTTGTTGGCAAATGTCGGTGCGCTCGTTGATGAGTCGTTTTTCGAAAACCTCTAACTGACCCCAAGAATGTCTAGCGCCGCCATGGCGGCATTGTGACCACCCAGGCCACTAACACCGCCGCCCCGCTTCGCGCCGGAACCTCCCATGAGGATGCGGGGGTGGCCGGTGCTCACCCCCCACCGGTGAGCGGGTGAAGACATAGACTCGTGCTCCTCGGCGAACGGCCAACTCAGTGGGCCGTGAAAAATGTTGCCGCCGGGCAGACGCAGGGAGTTTTCCAAGTCGAGGGTGGTTTTTGTTTCCACACAGAGCTGCCCGTTGGGAGCGGTGAGGATAACGTCCTCGATAGGCTCTGCAAGGACACTGTTGAGGGAGGCCAAAACTCGCTCTTGCAGGTCGTGCCGAACGGTGTCGGGGTTCTGGCCTCGGATGAGTCGGTGAGGCGTGTGAAGAGCAAAGACGGTGAGCGTGTGAACTCCAGCGTCGACAAGGGGCCGATCCAAGATGGTGGGGTCCGTTAACGAGTGGCAGTAAATTTCCGCCGGAACAGGGTCAGGGAATCGACCAGCTTGCGCTTCTGACCAGGCGTGGTGAAGTTGTGACCACGTCTCGTTGATGTGGAATGTGCCGCCGAAGGCACCCTCTTTGGTCACGTCAGAGTCACGAAGTTTCGGGAGCCGTGACACCACCAGGTTGACCTTCACTTGGGCACCTTCAGCGAGTTGTTCATCCGCGGCACCGCCGGTGAGACGCCGAAGCTCGGCGGGCGAACACCCCGTGATGATCAAGTTGGCTGATGCTGTGGCGGTGTGGTCTCCCGTCCTCCACACGACTTTACCCTCCGGGTCAATAGACTCAACGTCCGCGTTTGCGAGCAGCGTCGCACCGGCCTCTTCGGCGCGCTTGGCCAATTGGCTTGTCACCTGACCCATGCCTCCAACCGGGACATCCCAATCTCCTGTGCCCCCACCAATCACGTGGTAAAGGAAGCAACGAGAAACGTTGTCATCGCCGGGACCGTCGGGGAAGGTTCCAATGAGCCCATCCGTGAGCACCACTCCCCGCACCACATCAGAGCTGAACCATTCAGAAATTGTCTGGTCGATGGGAGTGTCTATGAGGTGATGCCAGGCGTCGTTGGAACCGGTGATGGCGTGGACTCTGGCTTTCAGTTCCTGTTTCGTCAGGAGGGGTTCCCGCAACTGGGGAAAAACAGCGCCGGCGAGCATTTCGGTGAGGGTGTAAAACTCGACCCATTTGTCATAATCGGCGGCAGCGCCAATTCGGGCGAAAGATTCTTTTGTGGCCTGTGGGTCGTGAACGTCAATGAGTAAACCGGTGTCACTGTCGGGCACGGGGGTGTACGACGAGTAGCGGCGACGGCGCAATTCGACGTTCAGACCCAGCTCTGTCATGATCTCCCGGGGGAACAAACTGACCAGGTAGGAATACCGGGACAGTTTTGCTGAGACTCCCGGGAAAGCTTCGGCGCTCACCGCGGCACCACCGAAAACGGGCTGGTTTTCCACCACTAAAACGCTCTTTCCAGCTTTTTGAAGATAGGTGGCAGACACTAACCCGTTATGCCCACCGCCGACAATAATCACGTCGTAGTGCTTGGCCATGTGCCTAGTCTAGAAGCCCCTGGTCGTGGTGTGACATGAGTGGGGAAAGTCGTAGGCTAGGTGTCTATGGCTACCAACACATCTTCCCCCCACTCCTTGTCTGTCGGCCCAGAGCAAGCACTTGCGCTTGCTGACGAATCTGTGGCTCAAGTTCGAGGTTGGCTGAATCGAGCGGCTGAACTGCACCGCAAAGGTGACCCGAGCTCTAAGCGCCTAGCTGACCTGTTGAAAGACCCCGATGGGCCCGCTTTCGCGCAAGGTTTTGTCGACCGAGTCCTTCGGCCAGAAGATGTCAGGGTGGCGGCAAGGAATCTTCGTGCCCTCGGGATGAATCCGCCGGCATTTTTGTCCTTCCCCCTGGCGACGCTGGTGAAACTGGGTGCGTTTTTCGCTCCGATTTTTCCGGGGATTGTTGTCCCCATTGCCCGTCGGGCGTTCAGGATGATCATTGGCCACTTGATTATTGATGCCAAACCGGAGTCCCTTGGTCGCTCAATTGAAAAACTTCGTAAGCGTGGCGACACTCTGAACATTAATCTCCTCGGCGAAGCAGTCTTAGGTCACGAAGAAGCCGCAAAGCGGCTTCGCGGTGTGACGGCACTTGTCAGGCGGCCTGACGTCACTTACGTTTCGGTCAAGGTGTCGGCCGTCGTTGCACAGTTATCGATGTGGGCTTTTGAAGACAGTGTTCGGCGCGTTGTCTCTACACTTCTTCCCTTGTATCAGGAGGCGGCCAACCAATCCGAACCCACCTTCATTAACCTCGACATGGAGGAATATAAAGACCTCGAACTCACCGTTGAAGTGTTCACCCGGTTGATGAGCGACACTTCACTGATGAACTACCGCGGGGGCATTGTCTTGCAAGCGTATTTGCCGGACGCCCTCCCCGCGATGGAACGTTTGCAAAATTTTGCCGCAAAGAGAGTGAAAAAAGGTGGCGCACCGGTAAAGGTGCGCATCGTGAAGGGCGCAAATCTTCCGATGGAACAGGTTGATGCTGCCATCCACGACTGGCCGTTGGCTGTCTGGCCCACAAAACAGGACTCAGACACCCACTACAAGCGCGTCATCGAGTGGGCGATGACGCCGGAACGGGTGAAGTCCTTGCACCTCGGAATCGCCGGTCACAATCTGTTTGACCTTGCTTTTGCCCACCAGCTGAAGCTCACCCGAGGTATCACGGAGGGCGTTGAGGTAGAAATGTTGCTCGGTATGGCCCCTGACCAGGCTGATGCCGTTCGTGAGAGCGTCGGACCACTAGTGCTCTATACACCCGTGGTGGAAATGAGTGAGTTTGACGCCGCGGTGGGGTACCTGATTCGCCGGCTGGAAGAGAATGCCAGCTCCGACAATTTCATGTCGGCTGTGTTTGACCTGTTCAGCTCGGATGAGGTGTTTGCCCGGGAAGAGCAACGATTCCGTTCCTCCCTGGAGGCCATCAATCTCGACCCGCCTGCAAGCCTGAGGACACAAGACCGATTGGGTGAGCAGTCGTCGGTGACGCTTGGTGACAGTTTTCACAACGAGCCCGACACGGACCCGTCGCTTTTGACTACCCAAGACTGGTTGCAGAAACTGCGCAAACAGGCGGGGTCAAAAAAGGCGGAAAATCTTGGCCTCAAGACGTTGCGTCAGGGCGAAATCGCCGACAGCCTCGGGCCCATCGATGGACAGATTGCTGTGGATGACCTTGTCGCAAAGATGCGCACCGGTGGAGCAGCTTGGGCGAAGAAGTCAGCCCGGCAGAGGGCAGAAATCTTGTATTCGGTGGGGAACCAGTTGGCGGCATCCCGAGCAGACTTGCTGACAGTGATGATGCAGGAAGCGGGGAAAACTCTGGCCGAAGGTGACCCAGAGGTAAGCGAAGCTATCGACTTTGCCCGCTACTACGCCACCCAAGCCATGGAATGGGAAGCCGAACCAGATGTTGCTTTCCACCCAGCCCGCCTTACCGTGGTGGCACCCCCGTGGAACTTCCCGGTCGCTATCCCGACTGGTTCGGTCACCGCGGCTCTCGCCGCGGGGAGTGCCGTCATCATTAAGCCTGCTCCCCAAGTCAGGCGCTGTGCCGCGGTGATGGTCGAGGCGCTGTGGGCAGCGGGTGTTCCCAAGAGTGCGCTGTGGTTGTCAGATGTGGCAGAGGGCGACTTGGGACGATCTCTCATGTCCCACCCCGGAGTTGACCGGGTGGTCCTGACTGGTGGTTTTGAGACTGCCAAACTGTTCCGCAGTTGGCGTGCTGACTTGCCGCTGATCGCAGAGACAAGTGGAAAGAACGCCCTGGTGATCACTCCGAGTGCCGACTTTGACTTGGCTGTTGCTGACCTGGCGAAGAGTGCTTTCGGTCACGCTGGCCAAAAGTGTTCAGCTGCGTCATTGGCGATTTTGGTGGGGTCGGTTGCCGACTCCGCCAGGTTCCGGCGCCAGCTGGTTGATGCGGTGACCAGCCTGAAAGTGGGATACCCGGATGACCCGGCGACGGTAATGGGGCCGGTCATAGAGCCGCCAGGAACAAAACTCAGAAGCGGTTTAGTGGAATTGTCTGCCGGAGAAACGTGGCTGTTGGAGCCAAAGCAGCTTGATGATTCAGGTCGACTATGGTCTCCGGGAATTCGGGATCGGGTGGAGCCCGGAAGCGAGTTCCACAAGACCGAGTACTTTGGTCCCGTCCTTGGCCTCATCCGGGCATCGAGTCTTGAAGAGGCTGTTCGAATTCAAAACGCGGTGGATTACGGCTTGACCGCGGGCATTCACTCGTTTGACACCGAAGAGGTGGCTTACTGGGTGGACAACGTCGAGGCAGGAAACTTGTACGTCAACCGCGGAATCACCGGAGCAATTGTGAGGCGCCAGTCATTTGGGGGGTGGAAAAAGTCCGCTGTTGGTGCCACTGCGAAAGCTGGAGGGCCAAACTATGTCGCCGTTTTCGGCAGTTTTGAATCGAAGCTGCCCAGTGAGGTTGTGGTGGACGAGCCACGCCATGAGTGGCAGAAAAAGATAATCGACTCCGTTTCATCACTTGTCAGTGACGACGACATCACCTTCCTCCGCCGCGCCGCACACAACGACGACGGGGCGTGGCGAGAACACTTTGGTGTGGCAAAAGACGAATCGCAGGTGGGAGTGGAGCGAAACCTGTTCCGATACCGGCCTGGTGTCACCACTGTGCGGATTTCGCCGCAAACCCCTCTGGCCGAGGTAGCGCGAGTGTTGATGGTGGCCAGGCTTGTCAGGGCTCGTGTTCACCTGTCTGTCGCTGAAGCGCTGCCAGAAGCTTTGTTGAGCGCCATTAGTGACTCGGCGAGTGGGTGGGCGGTTGCTTCGGTTCATGTCGAGCGAGAGATGGATTTCGTTGCCCGAGTGAAGACGGCAGCCCCGTCCCGCATTCGCTTGCTCAACGGATCGCCTGAAGTTCTTCACGTCCATTTTGATGGGAGTCCTGAGGTTGCTATTTGGGGCGGGCCTGTGACGGCGTCAGGTCGCGTCGAGGGGTTACCTTTTGTGATGGAGCAGGCAGTATCCATGACGGTCCACCGCTTTGGAACGCTCGACCCCAGGTTTGTTGCGCTCGCAGATTCTCTATAGTCGAGGCCTATCAATCAGCTGTGACAGGACGATAGAACTTTTGGTGTGATTGACATTTGGCGCAAGCCTGACCCGTTCGAGGGCGTCTTCGAGTGCCCGGATGTCTGTTGCCCGCATGTAGGCAACGGCGTCAGCGTCCCCGCTGACAGTTCCCGCCTGGACGACTTCGGGAACCGCTGACAGGATGCGCTTTAAGTCTTTTGGCGCCACGGTTCCGCGACAGAAGAGTTCGACGTATGCTTCAACGGCGAGACCATCGACTGCTGGGTCGACTTCGACGGTGAAACCGCGGATGATGCCATCTCGAACCAGTTTGTCGACACGTCTTTTTACTGCTGAAGCTGACAGGCCAACGGCGACGCCGATGTCTGCGAAAGCAGCCCGGGAGTTTTCTCGCAGCCGGCCAATGATTCGAACATCGATCTCATCCATGCACACCAGAATACGCAACAATCATGCGTTGATGCGAATGAATCCGCGGGAAAAGTGCGTAGTTATTCATAATGTGGTGGCATCGTGCGTGCGACACTGTCTTCATGACAACAGTGATTCCCCACACTTCTGAGGTGTCCACCGCCGCATCAACCCGTTTGAGCTCGCCTAAAACGGTGCTGATGTGTCAACCGGAGCATTTCCGGGTGTCCTATCGAATCAATCCGTGGATGCATCCCGAGAACCCCACCGACACACCTAAAGCGCTCGCGCAGTGGACCACACTGTTGGAGACATACCAGCAGTTGGGCATCACAGTTCACCTCATTGACCCTGTCGAGGGCCTGCCTGACATGGTGTACGCGGCAAACGGGGGCTTTGTTGTCGATGGCATCGCATACAGTGCAAAGTTTCGCCACAGCGAACGAGGTCCAGAAGCTGACCACTACGCGAACTGGTTTGCCGACTACGGCTTCGCCTCAGTGGACGCCACAGAGGTCAACGAAGGCGAAGGCGATTTTTTGCCGGTCGGAGAAATCATCCTCGCTGCTCACGGCTTCCGAAGTGACCAGGGTTCTCACAAAGAACTCGAAACAGTGTTTGGCAAAGAGGTGGTGTCCCTCAAACTTGTTCGACCAGATTTTTACCACCTCGACACCGCGCTTGCCGTCTTGGATGACGAAACAATCAGCTACCTGCCCAGCGCATTCGATCAGCAGTCGCAAAAGGTTCTGGCTGACCTTTACCCCGACGCGATCATCGCTGAGGAGAAAGACGCGGCGTGGTTGGGTTTGAACCTGTTTAGTAACGGCGCCCAGGTGGTGATGGCCACCCAAGCAACAGGCCTCGCGAACAGCATCCGAGCCCGGGGCTTTGAAGTGTTTCGCGTGGACATGTCCGAGCTGCTCCTGGGTGGGGGCGGCGTGAAGTGCTGCACATTGGAACTTCGCCCATGACAACCCTCACCGAGACATACATCGAGCGGGAAGCCAACGTCCTTGCACACAACTATCACCCGCTGGGCGTGGTGGCATCGCGGGCGAGGGGTGCTTTCGTCTATGACGTGTCAGGCCGCCCCTACCTGGATTGCTTGTCTGCATATTCATCGTTGAACTTTGGCCACGGCCATCCCACACTCCGCCGGGCTCTTAGGCGCCAACTTGGTCGACTGGCGTTAACGTCTCGAGCTATTCACCACGACCAGTTGGCGGACTTCGCCACAGAACTTAGCGCTCTTGTTGGGGGTGAGATGGTCCTGCCGATGAATTCGGGCGCCGAAGCTGTGGAGACGGCGCTGAAGGTCGCGAGGGCGTGGGGCTACCGAGTAAAAGGTGTTCCCGACAACCGGGCGACCATCATTGTGGCGGACAATAATTTTCACGGCAGGACTCTCGGCATTGTCAGTTTTTCTACTGACGACAGCGCCCGAAAAGATTTCGGCCCGTTTCTTCCCGGCTTCGTTAGCGTGCCCTACGGGGATGCTGAGGCGCTGGAAGCCGCAATTGATGACACCACCGTGGCGGTGATGGTGGAGCCGATTCAGGGAGAGGCGGGCATTATTGTTCCCCCAAGCGGCTACTTGAAGCGAGTCAGGGAGGTGACCGCCACAAAGAACGTCTTGTTCATTGCCGATGAGATTCAGTCTGGGCTTGGTCGAACGGGCGCCACTTTGCAGTTGCATAACGAAGGGGTTCACGCCGACTTGGTGATCTTGGGTAAAGCATTGGGGGGTGGCCTGTTGCCCGTGAGTGCAGTTGTTGGTCGCGCCGACGTGTTGAGGGTAATTCAGCCCGGCCAGCACGGCTCCACCTTTGGGGGTAATCCGCTGGCAGCCGCGGTCGGGTTGGCTGTGGTGAGACTCTTGGCCCCGGGGACACTGCAACGCCGAGCCAGAGAGCTGGGCGACCATCTTCATCGACGTCTTTCGGGCATGTCGCTGCTGGGCGTGGTCGGTTTTCGTGGCGTGGGTCTGTGGGCGGGGGTGGATGTTGATCCCTCTCTGGCGACGGGTCGCCAGGTGGCAGAGAAGCTGGTGGAGCGGGGCGTGTTAACGAAAGACACACACGGGTCAACGCTTCGGTTTGCGCCGCCGCTTATTGCAACACCCGGCCACATTCATTTTGCGATGGACCAACTGGAGGATTCCCTCCGATCTTTATCCGCCGGTCGGTGACCAGCTCGATTTGTCTCTCGACTAATGTTAGGCTAACCTTACATAGGTAAACCTAACCTCATGGGATAAACGCATCCACCGATAACTGGAGAATTAATGCCCCGTCTGTTGACCAGACCACTTCTCGCTCTCGCGACCGCCAGCGCCATGGCTCTTGCCGGTTGTGTGGGAACCGATCAGTCCGCACCGACCCCGGCCCCACCACCCGAAGAGGGATCTGCTGAAGCCGTGGAGGGCACCCCCGAATCTGACAACTTCCTTATTGTGTACTCGGGGCGCAATGAAGCACTCGTCCAGCCCCTCATCGACATTTTTACCGAACAAACAGGCATCGACGTCGAGGTTCGCTATGGAAACACGGGTGAAATGGCTGCTCTTCTTCTTGAAGAAGGCGATGCCACCCAAGCAGGTGTCTTCCTATCCCAAGACGCCGGTGCTCTGGGAGCACTCAGCAAAGCGGGCCTTTTTGTGACTCTCCCCGAAGACATTGCTGGGGTAGTACCGCAGGGGTTCACCTCCAGTGATGGTTCGTGGGTGGGAGTGACTGGGCGAGCCAGAGTTCTCGTCTACGACTCCACGCAATTGTCTGAAGACGACCTTCCGAAAACCTCCGATGAGATTGTTGGCCCCCAGTGGTCGGGCCAAGTCGGATTGGCTCCCGGTAACGCAAGTTTTCAGTCCGCCGTCACTGCCTACCGAGTCATGGAGGGTGAAGGTGCTGCCGAAAGCTGGTTGACCGCCCTAAAAATTAACGACGTTCAAGAGTTTGAAAACAACGGCGCAATTATGGAAGCGGTTGAATCAGGCCAGCTTGCGATCGGTCTCACCAACCATTACTACTGGTATCGGATGGTGGCGGAACGCGGAATAGAAAACGTTACCTCCCGGCTTTTCTTCCCGGAACCAGGTGACCCGTCATCCATCGTGAATGTCACGGGTGTGGGAATTTTGAGCCCCGCCCAACTCGACCAAGACGCCTACGACTTTGTTCGGTTCATGGTGTCAGCCGAAGCCCAAAACTACTTCGTCCAAGAAACCTCTGAATATCCTGTCGTGCCCGGTATTGCAGTCCCCGAAGGCCTCCCCAGCCTGGAAAGCTTGCTTAGCCCCACCCTCGACCTCTCCGACCTGGACGACCTCAAGGCGACAGTAGAGCTCCTCGAGCGAGTCGGCTTGCTCTAACGTGGAGGGGTCGTACCCCGAGGGAAAGAGTTGATGTGACAACGATCACACCACCGGTGACCACCCCGGAACATACCGGAGTGGTCGCTGCCGTGGGAAGGCAAAAACCACCTGCCTGGTGGCTAGGGCTTGCCCTGCTGTCACTTTTCTCCGCCGCCATACCGCTGGTGTATTTGGTTGTTCGCGTGGGCGAGTTACCCTTCCAGGGGATCATTGAGATTCTTGGCCGCCCGCGAGTTGGGCAACTGTTGGGGAACACAGTCGGGTTGGGTGTCGCAGTGAGTGGCTCTGCGGTTGTCTTGGGTGTTCTCATTGCTGTTGCTCTTACCCGGGCAGACTTTTCAGCGAACCGCCTCTGGCTGGTCGCCTCCGCCCTGCCTTTAGCGGTCCCGTCCTACCTGGCAAGTTACGGCTGGCTGGTGGTGTGGCCGTCGCTGTCAGGTTTTTGGCCCAGCTATGTGCTGCTGACCGCGGTGACCGTTCCGTATGTTGCACTGCCGGTTGCGGCGCGTATGAGGGGTCTAGCGGGAGACCACGAAAAAGTCGCCCGCACACTCGGACTTGGACCCGTTGCAGCGTTTTACCGATCAACGTGGCCGCAACTTCGTCCGGCCGCACTGGCCGGTGGCCTTCTGGTGTTTTTATACACAATCAGCGACTTTGGACTTGTCGCCATGCTTCGTTTTCAAACACTCACCTGGGGTATTAACGCTTCCTACTCGGCCTCGTTTGACCGCTCCCAGGCAGCCGTATTAGCTCTGCTGTTGGTGGTTTTGGCTTTCATTGCCGTTGTTGGAGAGCGCCGGGCCCGGTCAGTGACAGATGTTGGAAGAGGGCGCTCCAAACACCTCGGACCGCCCCTAGCATCAACATATCGCCGGGCACTTCTTGTCATTGTGTCGCTGCCTCCGCTTATTGGTGTGCTGATGCCGCTTGCGGGCATGAGTGTTCGCCTCTTCCAAGCCGACACCCTCCGCCAGGTGGATGTGGCGAGGTTGGCTGAAGCCACCGGTTGGACAGTGCTAGTTGCCCTGCTTGCCGCAGTCGCCGCGGTGCTGTTGGCCCTTCCGATTGCTGCTCTTGCCGCGAGATATCGGACAGGGTCGGCGCGTGTGTTGGAGTCTGCGGCTTACCTTTCCCACGGACTGCCCGGCATTGTGGTCGGACTGTCGCTGGTTTTTCTCGGCCTTCGGGTTGTTCCTGCGCTCTACCAAACGACAATCCTGCTCGTCTTCGCCTACGCTGTGCTATTCATGTCAAAAGCGCTCGGAACAACACGGTCGGCTATCGAAGGAGTGTCGCCTGATCTGGTTCGAGTTGCCCGAAGTCTCGGACAAAGCGCGTTCGGCGCCTGGCGACGGGTGACACTACCTCTGGCGATGCCAGGAATTGCCATTGGCGCTTTGCTGGTGGCGATTGCCACCATGAAAGAACTTCCCGCCACCCTGCTTCTTCGCCCCACCGGCATGAACACCTTGGCCACAGAATTGTGGACGAGAACAGTGATATTGGAATACGGTGCGGCGGCACCGTATGCGGCTGTGCTGGTTGCCGTGGCGGCAATACCTGCAATGCTGTTATCAGGAGTGCGAGCAGAAAAGGAGGTCCAACGATGAGTACCCTCACTTTGAATCAGGTGGGCGTCTCCTACGGCTCCACCTCAGCACTGCGTGACGTGTCGTTGGTGGTCCCCTCAGGCAGTGTGGTGGCGATTCTGGGCCCGTCCGGCTGTGGGAAAACCACCATGCTCCTGTCTGTTGCCGGGCTTCTCCCGGTAGAAGCAGGACATATCACTGTGGGATCGCGACTTCTCAGCGAACCCGGCAATTCCCTTGCCCCCGAACAACGCGGAGTCGGATGGGTTCCCCAAGAAGCATCCCTATTCCCCCACCTCGACGTTCGAGAAAACATTGGCTTCGGTTTGGCCAAAGGCGGGTGGAAAACTGACCGAGTCAATGAGCTCGCCGAGTTGGTTGGCCTCTCCGGATTCCTCGACCGCAAACCGCACCACCTCTCTGGCGGTCAAGCCCAACGCGTCGCACTCGCCCGGGCTCTTGCCCCCGGCCCTGACGTCATCCTCCTCGACGAGCCCTTCGCCGCTTTAGACAGCGTGCTTCGGCGGCAGCTAGCCCGCGAAGTTATTGACCTTCTCCGCCACGAAGAAACCACCACGGTTCTCGTGACCCACGACCGCGAAGAAGCCCTCGATTTGGCCGACTTCGTTGTCGTGATGGATCAAGGGCGGATTGTTCAAGTGGGAACACCCCTAGATGTCTACGAAAACCCGGAAACTCCGTGGGTGGCATCGTTTGTTGGTGACACGGTGGAACTATCCGGGGTGTGGCGGGACCTACCCACAGAGTGTGACACGTGTGCCGCGAAAGAATTGTGCGATAGGGACGCCACCAGGTTTGGTTGTTCTGGACACGTTTTCTCGGCGCTGGGCAACCTGGTGGCGAGCGCCAGAGGCTTTGAGCCGATAGACGGTGAACCGGTGAAAGTAGTGCTTCGACCCGAGTGGCTCATGCCGCAGCACAACGGTATTCCGACCACCGTTGTTGGTGTCTCCTACGCAGGGCACGACGCGCTTGTTGAGCTGGCACTGGCGTCTGGCAACGAGCGTGTTCGCGCTCGCATCGCTGCACCATTTTTGCCGGCAGTGGGCCAGCCTTTCGGAATTGGGGTGCGCCACCCTGCTTTGGTGTATCCCCAGGATGAGGTCGTGATCGGCGCTAGCCTAAAGACGTGGAACACGTCCAAAGCCCAGACCACCTAGCTTCGGGGCTCTTGACCGAGGAGCTTCTGCTGCGTTGCCGGTCCCGCGCGTCGGACTATGACCGCGACAACGTGTTCTTCTCTGATGACTTCACTGAGCTGAAAGCCCTGGGATACCTGTCCCCGAGACCCCTTAGTCAAATGGTGGCCGACCAGCGGATTTTGGCGAAATACGCGCCGGCCACCGCGTTGGGGGTCGGTATGCACCTCACCTGGGTGGGCGTTGCTATGACCCTTGTCGGCCAGGGAGACACGACCCTGCAGTGGGTGTTAGATGAGGCCGCCGCCGGTGAGGTGTTTGCCTTCGGGGTAAGCGAGGCCGGGAATGACCGAGTATTGACGGATTCGGTGACCACTGTCACCGAAACGCCTGATGGTTACTCCTATTCGGGGACGAAAATCTTTACCTCACTGTCACCCGTTTGGACGAGGCTTAGTGTGTTGGGACGCATGGATGAGCGTATTTATCACGGGTTTATCACCCGCGACCAGGACGGGTGGTCACACACACCTGATTGGAACACTCTTGGCATGCGCGCCACCCAGAGTTACACCACCCACTTGGAGGGGGCGGTGGTGTCCCCCGAGCGCTTAGCGAAAGTTGTCCCCGTTCATCACAGCGCAGACCCTTTCGTTTTGGCCATCTTCCAAAACTTTCTGCTCCTGATCTCATCGGTGTATGTCGGAATCGGGGATCGTGCGGTGGAGATTGCGGTGGAGCGAGTGCGGGAGCGAAAAAGTTTGGCGAGAAGCGGTGCCAGCTACGCCACTGACCCAGATATCCGTTGGCAGGTAGCGGACATGGGGATTCGCCAGGATGGCCTCTCCGCCCCACTTCACTCCCTCGCTGACGACGTTGATCGTGGTGTTCACCACGCAAACCGCTGGGGCGCGTTACTTTCTGGCGTCAAACATCGCAGTGTCGAGACGGCGAGGTGGATGGTTGACCGCGCTCTTCGACTATCTGGCGGCCGAGGTTTTCAGGCTGATAGTGAAATTTCGAGGCTTCAGCGCGACGTGTTGGCCGGGGTGTATCACCCCAGCGACACTGAAGCCGTGCACCAAAGTGTTGCCTACTGGCTGTTAGGTGACCCGAGCGGAGAGTGAGACCATGGCAACACGCAGACAGGATGACCATTTCACCGATCAACACGGTGTCGATATCTTCTTTCACCGGTGGGCTGCGGACGGATCACCGCGCCTCGCCCTGCACCTGGTACACGGGCTTGGCGAGCATCTTTTCCGCTACCAACATCTCATCGATTACCTGACCTCGTCAGGTATCGAAGTGTGGGGGCACCATCAGCGAGGCCACGGTCTCACTGGTCAAAAACAGTGGGGAGAGGACGTTTCCCGCTGGGGTCGATTGGGGCCAGGAGGGATGGAGGCGGTGCTGCACAACACAGCGCGCGTCACTGAGATGGTCAAAGATGAGCATTCGGATATTCCCATTGTCTTCCTCGGTCACAGTTGGGGGTCGCTGGTGGGACAAATACTGCTCAACCGCGGCGGCGCAAGCCTGCTTGATGGTGTGGTGTTCACCGGCACGTCATACAGAATGCCGGGATTTATGAACTCTGGCGATTTGAATGCCAAACACAAGCATCTCGGCGAAACCGGCGCCGAGTGGTTGAGTAGAGATGTTGCCGTCCACGAAGCATTTTTAGCTGACCCGTGGACCTTTGAGGCAAAGACGTTGAAACTATTCGGAGTCAAAGATTCGGCCAAGCTTCTTGGTCGACCACAACCTGTCGGCAAAGACATTCCCCTCCTGCTCATGGTGGGCAGTGATGACTCCTTGGGCGGCGAAAAAGGAACCCGGAAATTGGCCGACGCCTATCGGCGATCTGGTGGTCTGAGTGACATTACCGTCAAGGTTTACGAGGGCGCACGGCACGAAGTATTCAACGAGACCAATCACGATGAGGTGTTCGCAGACCTCACCGCTTGGCTTGACCAACTCCACAAAGAACCAAACGCGTAAGCTGTCCTGGTGCACGCGAAATACAAGGTTCCCGGGGGCAAACTTGTCACCATCGACCTGGAGGTCGACGGTGACACCATTGTTGGCGCGCATTTGTCTGGTGATTTTTTCCTCGAACCAGACGACCTATTAGAAGTGATGAACCGAGCACTTCACGGTTTACCCACCTTTTCCACTCACGCCGACATTGCCGACGCCGTGACAACTGCACTCCCCGCAGATGCCACCCTGCTGGGGGTCAACGCCGCAGCTGTCGCCACCGTTGTTCGACGAGCCCTCACTGGAGCGACCGGATTTTCCGACTATGAATGGGAGTACTTGTCTCCCGAGCCGCTTGAACCACTCACCCAGATGGCTCTCGACCAGGTGTTGACTGAGCAGGTGGCGTCGGGTGAGCGGGGCCCGACGCTCCGGTTGTGGGAGTGGGCGAAACCGGCTGTCGTGATCGGCAGTTTTCAGTCGGTGAAAAACGAAGTCGACATGGACAATGCCAAAAAATACGGTTTAGAGGTCACGCGGAGAATTAGTGGTGGTGGCGCCATGTTCATGGAGTTGGGAACAGCGGTCACCTATTCTCTTTATGCGCCAACCAGTTTGGTCGCGGGGATGAGTTTCCAAGAGTCGTACGCGTACTTAGATGATTGGGTCATCCAAGCACTCATCCGCTTAGGCATTGATGCCCACTATCGTCCGCTGAATGATATTCACTCGCCCACCGGGAAAATCGGCGGTGCTGCACAGAAACGGTTAGGCAGCGGCGCCCTTCTCCACCACGTCACCATGGCTTACGACATGGATGGCGACCGCATGGTCGAAGTGTTACGCATTGGTCGCGAAAAGCTCAGCGATAAGGGTGTTGCCTCGGCCAATAAGCGGGTTGACCCCCTTCGTTCACACACCGGGATGAGCAGAGAAGAGATCATGTCCCATTTGGCCGAGACTTTTGGGAGCCTTTACACTCTGACCTCGAGTACCCTGTCTGACACTGAACGAGACCGAGCCACACACCTCGCGCACACGAAATTTGCTACCGACGAATGGTTTTATCGAGTCCCGTGACCACTACACAAAACACTCCGGTGGCTAGACCACTGCGAACACTCATTGTTGCGACCGTTATCGCGGCTGCCTTCGTCTCAGGTGTTTTGGTTTCGGCGGTGACGGGACAGTTGGCTATTGCGTGGACGGAGGTGGTCGGATCTATCGGCAGTGCCCTGGGAATCACCACCTCACTTGCTCCTGATGACGACATTGTTGAGGCAACACTGTGGGTGGTGCGGTTCCCCCGAATTGCGATGGCCATTTTTGTTGGCGCTGCTTTAGCGGTCGCGGGCGCTGTTATGCAGGCAGTTTTTGGTAACCCGTTGGCCGAACCTGGCGTTGTCGGGGTGTCGTCGGGTGCGGCGCTAGGCGCTTCGATTGCGATTGTTTTTGGTATCCAGTTCGGTGGCGGTGGGGTCGCTGTTCTCGCGTTCCTCGGCGGGTTGCTTGCCACGTTGATTGTTTATGCCGTGGCAAGAGCTGGCGGTCGGACAGAAGTGGTGACCCTGTTGTTGACGGGCATCGCGGTGAACGCTTTTGCCCAAGCAGGCTTGGCGTTCGTGCTGTTCTTGGCTGACACGGCCAGCAGGGAGCAGATAGTTTTTTGGCAGTTGGGGTCGCTTGCGGGTTCGGTGTGGTCTCAGGTGGCCATTGTGGGTCCGCTGATGATCATTGGAGCACTTGTCGCTTTTGTTTTGGCGAAACAGTTGGACGTGTTGGCCCTGGGGGAGAAAAACGCCCGGCATCTGGGCATTGATGTGGAGAAGCTTCGAATTGTTGCCATTGTCCTCGTGGCGTTGCTCACCGGTGCGGCGGTGGCTTTTGCCGGGATTATTGCCTTCGTTGGCCTGGTCGTCCCCCACATAATCCGCATGGCGCTCGGCCCGGCACACAGAGGCCTCATTATTGCCAGTGCTTTTGGCGGAGCGGGCCTTTTGGTGTGGGCAGACCTGTTGACGAGAACTTTGGTGGCAGGTGCTGATTTGCCCATTGGTATGCTCACAGCTCTTGTGGGCGGCCCTTTCTTCTTCGCGCTTCTTTACCAGCAGCGTCGCCGCTCGGGCGGGTGGTTGTAATGCCTGTGACCACTCTGTCACTGATGAACGTCAGTGTGAAGCGCGGTAAGCGCGACATTGTGAACAATGTGTCCCTCGAAGTGACATCCGGCGAAGTTGTTGCCCTGGTGGGTCCCAATGGTGCGGGGAAGTCGTCGATTCTCGCAACATTGTCGGGAGACCTCACCCCCGAGCATGGTGAGGCGATGCTGATGAGCCGCCCCACCTCGAGTTACCGGCCCATGAAGCAGGCGAGGCTTCGAGCAATGTTGCTTCAGGCCAACCAGGTGAGCTTCCCTTTCACCGTCCGCCAAGTGGTGGAGATGGGTCGAAGCCCGTGGGCGGGGCAACCCGAAGAGGAGCGAGATGACGAGGCGGTTGCCAACGCTATTGACAGCGTTGAAATTGGCCACCTGGTTTCCCGTCGGTTTAACGAACTTTCCGGCGGAGAAAGAGCCCGAGTGTCGCTTGCTCGAGTGCTCGCCCAGGAAACCCCCATTGTGCTTTTGGATGAACCAACAGCTGCCCTCGACCTTCACCACCAAGAGCGCGTGATGGCGCTCATCCGCCAACTTGGTCGAGACGGCAGGTCGGTGGTGGTGGTGGTTCACGACCTCAACTTGGCTGCCGCATACGCCGACCGGGTCGCCCTGATTGTGGACGGGCGAATTGATGCCACCGGCTCACCGATCGAGGTGATTACCGCTGAGCGCATCTCCGAGGTGTATCGGGTTGATGTGGATGTGTTATCCGACAACGACGGGCGACAAATTGTCATTCCGAAGCGCCGCAGCGGCAAGTAGTGTGAGGGGCGCTACCCGCGCAGGGCTTGGAACTCCGGGTTTTGCATCATGAACTTTGCAATAAACGGACAGACCGGCTGGACACGCTGCGGGCCATTGCTCAGCAAATGCTCAAGGGTGTGGCGGACAAGAATCTTCCCATACCCTTGGCCCCGAATGTCCCGGGGCACTTCCGCAGATAACAGCAGCATGAGGTCGCCGTCGACCTCATAGGTTACTTCTCCGACGAAAGTGTCACCGTCAATGAGAACAAACCGGCCGTCCTCTTCTTCGTGAACAAGTTCCATCCCGTTAGATTACGCATAGTTTGGTGGGGATAGCTAGCCGAATCTGACGCCTAATGTTTTTTTTCGCGACTGGTCGCAGCAATAAGTGACGTCAGAAGGCCGTCAAGAATGGGGGTGGTGGTGGCGAGAATGATGCGCACATGTCCCCGACCTGCGACGCCACATTTTGCGCCATCTGTTAGTGCAACGCGGGCTTCGTGAAGCAAAAAATCTGCCACCGATTCGTAGTGTCCCGGGTTAACATCTCGAAGGTCTAACCAGCCGATATAGGTTCCCTGGGGCGGGGTGAAAGAGCTCTCACCAAACGCAGCCTGAAGACGCGTGGTGGCGAGGGCACTGTTGTGGCGGATGTAGTTTTTCGCTTCCGCCAACCACGGCCCGCCATCCCGGTAGGCAGCAATAGATGCTTCCACACCCGGCGTGGAGGCACCGTGGGTGATCAGGAACTTCTTGGGTAACAGAGCCTGGTGGTGGTCATCCGAGGTGACAATCAGCTGTGCGCACTTGAGCCCCGCCAAATTCCACGCTTTTGAGGCGGAGATGGCCGTGACGGAGTGGTTTTTTGTTTGGTCGTTGAGCGACGCGTAGGGGATATGGTGGCCGTCGAAAACAAGAGGGGAGTGAATCTCATCTGAAAACACCAGCCCGCCTACCCGGTCAACAACCTCCGCCACAGCCAACAGTTCCTGTTGTGTGTGTACAAGACCCAGCGGGTTATGGGGGTTGCACAGAATCATCATTCCGGCGCCAGCCAAGAATTCTTTCTCGATACGCTCTAAGTCAAACACCCACCGATTGCCATCTTGCAGGAAAGGAACTTCAACAACGGGGTGTCCTCGAAGAGGAGTCAGGCTGAGAAACGGCATATATGCGGGGGTCGGAACAATAATCGGCGCGCCCGGTGCTACGAGTTCTTGTAACACGGCGTCGTAGGCGACTAACACATCAGCCACCGGATAAATCCTCGACTCTGGAACCTGCCAACCAAATTCTTGTTCCAAGAAACCTTGAACCGTTGTTGAGAGTGTTTGAGCGAGGTGTTCTGGCAGGTAACCGAAGCGTTGCGCGGTGACGCTGTCACGTAAAGCCTCCACGATGACGTCTGCGACGGGGAAATCCATTTCGGCGACGAACGCCGGGGTGGCGTCTTTGTGGGTTGTCCACTTCAGGGACCCCTGGGCGAGGAAATGGTCTGGCCCCAGCTCATCCCACGGGTGTGCTGCCATCAGCGATCCACCCCCTGTTCCAAAAGTGCCCGGGCAGATTCCATCAGGTCGTGCAGATGGTCCTCGGACAGAAACGATTCGGCATAAATTTTGTATATCGGCTCTGTGCCGGAAGGCCTCGCTGCAATCCAGCCGTGGTCGGTGACAAGTTTGATTCCGCCGAGACTCCCGCCCGTCGGGGCGTCGGTGAGGACTGTCATAATGGGCCGCCCGGCTAACTCACCCCCGGTGACGTCGCTTGGCGTGATGCCGCGAAGGAGGGCAATAACTTCCGGGGTGGCGGGGAAGTCGCTTCGCTGGTAGTGGGTGACACCGTATTTTTCTTCCAGCTTTGTGTAGTGCCACGCTGGGTCGTGACCGGTGACGGCGAGGAGCTCCATCGCTAAAAGCCCCATCGCAATGCCGTCTTTTTCACTCACCCACGTGGAGCCATCGCGTGCGAGGGGAACCGCTCCCGCACTTTCTTCACCTCCAAAGCAAAGAGTTCCATTCGCGAGCCCGTCAACAAACCATTTAAACCCCACAGGCACTTCATGAAGAGATCTGCCGCGGGCTTCCACCACTCGGTCAATCATCGACGATGACACCATTGTCTTCCCCACAGCGACGTCGCCTGGCCACGATGGTCGGTGGCCAAGTACGTAGTCAATGGCGACGGCGAGGAAATGGTTCGGGTTCATAAGACCCGCACGAGTGCGAATCCCGTGCCGGTCGGCGTCAGCGTCGTTGGCGACGAGAAGGGCGTAGTCGCCAACAGAGTCGGTGACGGCCATCGCATAGGGAGAGGAAGGGTCCATCCTGATGGCCCCGTCGTGATCGAGGGTCATGAATCCAAACTGTGGGTCGATGGTCTCATCAACAATGTCGAGGGGGAGTGACCAGGTTGCGGCAATTGCCTTCCAGTAGTCGATCGCTGCCCCGCCAAGAGGGTGGACAGCGACCCGTTGGGGGAGAGTTCGAAGAGCCGCCATGTTTATCACTCGGTCCAAATCGGACACGTACGATTGCACAAAGTCGAACGGGGTGGGGGCGGGTGCCTGGTGTCGGATGTCTTCCACACGGCTGAGATAGTCATTTGCCTTTTCGGCAATTACGCCGGTGATGGTTTCGTCGGCGGGCCCGCCGTGTGGCGGGTTGTATTTGATACCGCCGTCGGCGGGCGGGTTGTGTGAGGGGGTGATGATGATGCCGTCTGCCTGCAGGTTGCCTGGCGTCCCGCGGTTGTGGGCAATGATGGCGTGGCTGACAGCCGGGGTGGGGGTGGGTCGACCGAGAGAGTCAGTCAGCGCGGTCACACCATTTCCCGCCAACACTTTCAAGACACTGTGTAGTGCGGGTGTGCTGAGCAGGTGGGTATCCGCTCCAACAAAGACAGGTCCGGAAATACCCGCAGACGCCCGGTAGTCAACGACAGCCTGGGTGATGGCGCGGATGTGCGTGTCGTTGAAAGACCCCTCAAGGGAGCGGCCCCGATGCCCACTTGTGCCGAACCTCACCCGCTGTGACGGCTCGGCGGGGTCTGGCGTGATAGCCGAATATGCGTCCACAACTGCCTGGGTGTCAATAAGGTCTGACGGTGTGGCGGGGGCTCCAGCGCGCTCGTGCATAGGTCAAGTCTGTCACTGGTGCGGGGTGTGTGGTGGTGGTTCACTAGACTCCCCGTATGTCGAAAACCCCCCGATACAGTTACCTCGGTCCCGAGGGAACATTCACCTGGGAGGCCCTCCGCCTTGTTCACGAGGCCAAAGGCGCGGATTGGGTGAGCGTGTCACACGTTGGCGAAGCGCTCGCAGATGTGGTGTCGGAGAGAAGCGACTTTGCCATGATTGCCATGGAAAATAGCGTCGAAGGGGGTGTGTCGGCGGCGCAGGATGCGTTGGCTGAACACCCGGGTCTTCGCATTGTGGGGGAATATCAAGTGCCGGTGCGGTTCACCCTGGTGGTCAGGCCCGGGACGGCTACCGAAGACATCACCACCATTGCCGCCCACCCAGTGGCATATGCGCAGTGTCGGAAATTTGTTGAAGCGCAACTCCCCGGACACATCCATTCACCGGCTTCATCTAACGTTCAGGCGGCCAAAGATCTCATCGACGCGGATGGTATCCAAGCGGCTCTCGCCCCGCCAGGGGTCGCAGAGCGCTACGGTTTGGACGTTATCGCCAACAATGTCGGCGATAACCCGGAGGCTGAAACCCGATTCGTTTTGGTGCGGCTGGGCGGTCACGTGCCTGAGCGAACCGGTGCAGATAAGACCAGCCTCATCGCTGAACTGCCCGATGACGGCCCGGGACGGCTACTAGAAATGTTGGAACAGTTCGCCACGCGGGGTGTCAACATGAGTTTGCTGGAATCTCGCCCCATTGGGGACGCCATGGGCCGATATCGGTTTGTCATTGACTTGGATGGTCACATTCACGATGAGCGCGTTGCAGATGCGCTCATGGGTCTGAGGCGTTTTAGTCCGAACGTGATTTTCTTGGGCTCCTACCCGCGAGCCAACGGTCACCGTCCCGAAGTTCCCGAGAGATACACCGACGAAGCTTTCGTTGATGCGCAGGCGTGGCTGAAAGCCGTTGCCGAGGGTTTGCCCGATTTACCGTGACAGACTAGAGGGGTGATTGACCCCAGTCTTCTTCGCGACAACCCCGAACCGCTCATTGCTTCACTTGCCGCAAGGGGAGCGGAACGCTCGCTTGTTGATCAGGCGGTAACCGCTGATGACCACCGGCGCCAAGCGATTGCCCATTTTGAAGAGGCGCGTGCGGAACAAAACATTCTGGGCAAAGCCGTCGCTCAGGCATCTGGCGATGAAAAAGCGGCACTGGTTGCGAATGCGAAAGAACTTGCCCAGAGAGTGAAGGACGCTCAGGCTGCACTCACTGAAGCAGAAGAGGCAGCGAAGAAGGCCCTGTGGGCTCTGCCCAACATTGTCATTGAGGGTGTCCCCGCGGGTGGCGCGGACAACTTTCACACCATCAAAACGGTCGGGCATCAGCCGAGCTTTTCTTTTCCCGCACTCGATCACATAGAGATCGCCCAGCGACACGGTGCCATTGACATGGGGCGCGGCGCGAAGGTGTCGGGGTCAAGGTTTTATTTTCTAACCGGAATGGGAGCGTTGCTGGAAAATGCTCTCATGCAGCACGGACTTCAGACTGCCGTGGCTGCAGGCTTCACTCCGGTGATTCCGCCAACGCTGGTGCGACCAGAGGTGATGGCGGGAACCGGGTTTTTAGGCGAACACGCGAGTGAGGTGTACTACCTACCCAACGATGATTTGTATTTGACGGGAACATCTGAAGTGGCGCTCGCAGGTTTCCACGCCGACGAAATTGTCGACCTATCATTGGGGCCGCTTCGCTATGTCGGTATGTCCACCTGTTACCGCCGGGAGGCAGGTTCGCACGGCAAAGATGTGACCGGAATTATTCGTGTTCACCAGTTTCAGAAACTGGAAATGTTTAGCTACGTCTCACCGGCAGACGCCGAAGCAGAGCATGAGAAGCTTTTGGGGTGGCAGGAACAGATGCTCGGCGACCTGGGCCTTCACTACCGAGTGATTGATGTCGCCGCGGGGGACCTGGGGTCCTCAGCGGCCAGGAAATATGACATTGAGGCGTGGATTCCCAGCCAGGGAACGTTCCGTGAACTCACCTCGACGTCCAACTGCACCACTTATCAAGCACGGCGCCTCAATGTTCGACACCGGCCAGAGGCAGATGGGCCAACAGAAGCCGTGGCAACCCTTAACGGAACGCTTGCCACCACCAGGTGGATTGTTGCCCTGTTGGAAACCCACCAGCAAGAAGATGGCACTGTGGTGATTCCGGAGGTTCTTCGCCCGTACATGGGTGGACACGAGCGTATGGGGTCGGTGGGCGAGACCAGATGAGCCAGAGCCTGATCCCCACCGCCATGCACACTCGCCCCCAACCCCACCAATGGTTGGTGGCGCTCGACATTGACGGAACTGTTCTCGCCGAAGATGGGACACTGTCGGACGCGGTGAAGTCGGCTGTGGCGAGAGCCCGTGACAACGGGCACGATGTCACACTCGCGACGGGGCGTTCAGTGTCCTTGACGCTTCCGATTTTGAGACAGTTGGACTTAGACCCGGAGTGGGTGGTGTGTTCAAACGGGGCCATTATTCTTCGCCGGGATGTCACAGAACCTGAAGGTTACCGCCGGGAATACGTGGAACATTTTGACCCCACGCCGGTACTTACCCGCATAAAGGAGGCTCTTCCCCAAGCCCACTACGCGGTGGAGAATGAGACGGGGCTTTACCGATACACCGGGTGGTTCCCCGAGGGTGCTCTGGATTTGGAAACTGAGAAGGTCGAGTTCGACGATCTTCTCACCACTGTCGCCACCCGTGTGGTGGTGATTGCGCCCGGTCACGACATGGACGAATTCTTGGAGGCAGTCGAAAAGATGGACCTTCACCAGGTCAGTTACACCGTGGGCTGGACAACGTGGTTGGACATCGCTCCTGATGGCATCAACAAGTCAACGGCGTTAGAGAAAGTGCGCCACCACTTGGGGTATGACCTGTCTCGGGTGATGGTGGTGGGCGATGGTCGAAACGACATCGAGATGCTGCAGTGGGCGGCGCAATCAGGCCGCGCGGTGGCGATGGGCCAAGCACCCCCCGAGGTGTCAATTCATGCCACTGAAGTCACTAAAACTCACGATGAAGACGGGGTGGCGTGGGCGCTGAAAACGCTTCCCACCAGAGTGTCCTAGACTTTTCGCCGGAGGGCTGTCCGAGCGGCCGAAGGAGCTGGTCTTGAAAACCAGTGGGCAGAAATGTCTCGTGGGTTCGAATCCCACGCCCTCCGCC
>SKHB01000115.1 GCA_007117135.1 Microbacteriaceae bacterium
AACTGGAAGGCGTTGCGTGACGAGCTGCCGTGGCTCAAGAAAGCGCCGAGCGAATACATCATCGATTCGGTGCGGTTCACCACCCAACCGATGATTGAACCGGAGAAACAAAGCCATCTTGAAGCAATCCTTGAGATGATTCACGCAGAGAAGACGCTGTTGTTCTCAACCGACTATCCGCACTGGGATTTTGACGACCCGACCAAAGCATTGCGTGGCGTACCTGAGCATGTGATGGACCGTCTGCTTGCCAAAAACGCGTTGGAGATTTACGGCGACCACATTCTGTGACCGGTCACGATCCGACGTCAAACACGGCAGAAAGTGAAGCGATGGAACAGCACGATTTAGGTCCGGTTGACGAATGGCCGATCGGGAAAGCCCAAATGGTGACGGTCGGTAAACGCGAAATTCTTGTGGTGCGCACCGACAGCGAACAGTGTTACGCCTTAAACGACGCCTGCCCGCACTACGGGGCAAGTCTTGCTGCCGGCACGGTTGATGGCACGATGCTTCCGTCAAAACCGCAAGAGTATGTGTACGGGCTGCACAACGGTGTGGTGCGTTGCCCGTGGCACGGCTGGGAGTTTCGTTTGCATGATGGGGCTGCCGTTGGCCGTCCTGAGCAGTTAAAGATCCGCACGTACCAGGTTCAGGTCGTAGATGACCGGGTTTTGTTATCCGTGTGAGATTGCGCACGAAAACCGGCGCAGCCCACAGGTTTATCGTGTGGGCTGCGCTTGTGTGTGTGCTGCTCCTTGCCGGCTGCACCCAAACGTTCGCAACCAACGAGTTCGGCCGTCTCACTGTGGTGACGTCAACGACGGTGCTAAAAGATCTCACCCAAGCGGTGGCCGGGGACGACGTCACCGTCATAAGTGTTGTGCCCCACGACACGGACCCGCACGTGTATGAACCGCGCCCGGCCGACGCCCGCCTGGTTGCCGACGCAGATGTTGTGGTTGCAAACGGCGCGAATCTAGAACCGTGGTTTACCTCGTTAACCCAAAACGCGTCAGCTCAAGTGGTGTTTATCGCCGATGCGCGCCCGTGGCCCGTGTTGTTCGAAGAGGACGGGGAACCTGATCCGCACATGTGGATGGTGCCGACGTTGGCTGCCGAGTATGTCGCCGTCATTGCCGAGACTCTTGCTGACGCTGACCCCAAAAACGCGGCCGGGTACTGGCAAAGGGCAGTGGCCAAACAGGACGTGTTGTATGCGCTGGACCAAGAACTTGCACAGCTGTTTGACGTGCTGCCTGTCGAGCGACGCATCCTTGTCACAAGTCATGACGCGTTTCGTTATTTCGGCGCACAGTACGGGTTTACGGTGGCGTCGCTTTATGGCGTGTCAACTGAAACGCAGCCAAGCGCACGCGACGTGCAACAGCTGGTCGATTTGTTACGCACGCAAGACATCCCGACCATTTTTGTGGAGAGCACGATTGACACGTCCGTGTTGGAACGCATCGCCAAAGACGCGAACGTGACCATTGGCGCGCCGCTGTATGGGGATGCGCTTGGTCCGGTCGGCTCGCCTGCACAGAGTTATGTCGCGATGATGCGTCATAACGCGCAGGCAATCGTTGACGGGCTTCGCGTATGAACCGGCTTGAAGTTGACGGCGTCAGCATGTTCTACCGGTCGTTGCCGGCGTTACGTGACGTCAACTTGGCATTCGCCGGACAGCAGCGGGTCGGAATCATCGGGCCAAACGGGTCCGGGAAATCGTCGCTTTTACGTCTGCTTGTCGGGGTGACAAAACCCTCGATGGGTGCTGTGATGTTCAACGGCACGGACGTCCGTCGTTGCCGTGGCGTGTTTGCCTATCTGCCGCAGCGTGCCACTGTCGACTGGGAACATCCGGTCCGTGTGCGTGATGTGGTGGCGATGGGGCGCTACCCGCACCGGGGGGCGTTTCGCCGGCTCACCGCTACCGACCATGACGCAATCGATGAGGCGTTGTGCCGTGTGGGGCTTGATGACTTGGCGAAAACGCGGGTTGGGGAACTGTCTGGCGGCCAGCAGCAACGCATGTTTTTGGCGCGGGCGTTTGCCCAGCAGGCCTCTGTTGTCGTGTTGGACGAACCGTATGCGGCACTCGACGCGGCGAGCATCACGATTATGGAACGGGAACTTGTTGCTGTTGCGAAAGCCGGCGCACTGGTGGTGGTGGTCAGTCACGATCTTTCGGCGCTACCGGACCGGTTTGACACGATTGTGCTGCTGAATAACCGGGTTGTGGTCGCCGGCGATCCACAGGTGGTGCTTGACGAGGCGACGTTGGCAACCGTGTACGGGTGGGGACCGAGCCAGTCTCGTTGGGGGCAGCCATGACCGGCATGTTCGCGTGGTTTGTGGAACCGTTACAGCTGTACGGGTTCATGCGGGTCGGGATTGTGACCGCCGCCGTTGTCGGGGTGACGTGTGCGGTGCTGTCGTGCCTGCTGGTGGTGCGCGGCCAGGCGCTGCTCGGGGATGCCATCAGTCACGCGGTGCTGTTTGGGGTGGTGGTCGGCTATCTGATTGGTGGCGACGTTGGTGTGCCTGTCGGTGCGCTTGTCGTCGCGGTTGCCGCAGGTATGGCGATCGTGTGGGTGGCACGCAACGCCCCGTTTCAGGCCGATACGGCGATGGGGGTTGTGTTCAGCGTCCTTTTCGCGTTAGGCCTTGCCCTGTTTGCCGTGTTTCAACCGCGCAACATTGACGTGTTTCACGTGCTGTTTGGCAACATTCTGGGGGTGCGGACAGGCGACTTGTGGTTTAGCGCGGCTGTTGGGGTGGTGGTGCTTGGCGTGATTGTGGGCGGTTTGCGGGCGTTCATGTTTTGGAGTTTTGACCCGGAAGGTGCGGCCGCCACCGGCATGCGCACCGCCCGCATGGAGTACCTGTTCACCGCGTTGCTGTCGGCCGCGATCGTCGGTGCGCTACGCACGGTCGGCATCATTTTGGTGATTGCGCTTCTGATTATCCCGGGTGCGGCCGCGGCGTTTGTCACCGTCAGGCTTGCCACGATGATGCTGGTCGCGGCTGCTATTGGGGTCGGTTCTGGGGTTGGCGGACTGTACGTGTCGTATTACGCGAACGTGCCAAGTGGCGCCGCAATCGTGCTGTTTGCCGGCGCCATCTTTTTCGCCGTGTTTCTTGTCGCACCGCGCGGCGTGATTCGCCGGCGACGTGTCGTGTTACAAGACGACCGCAGCCACCTGTGACACGAGCGCCATCAGCGCCTCATCGGTGTCGCGTGGCCCAACAAAACTCACCCCAATCGGAAACTGGTCACCAGGGGTGACGTCAACCGTGACGCACGGCACCCCGGCAAGACCCGGAGGTGAGGTGAGTTGCAGCAGCTGGGTGCGCAGTGTGAGCGCGTCAGCTGCAGCGATGGTGGTGAGCGGGGCTTTAGATACGGCGCCGGGAAGCAGCATCACGGCCTGGTCAAGACACGCGTTGACGTCGTTGACACAGGCGTCACGGACGTGTGTGGCTGCCTCGTGGTCAGCGGCTGTCACTTTGGATGCGGCCGTGATGCGCTGCGCGGTGCCTTCGCCAAGGGTCGGGTTTGCGGCAGTAATCCACGGCCCGTATGACTGCCAGATTTCAAAACCTTGAATGGTGACAAACGCCGCCGCATACGCCGCAAGATCGTGGGTGACGCTAAGCGGCGCAT
>SKHB01000066.1 GCA_007117135.1 Microbacteriaceae bacterium
CCCCCGCATAGTGTGACTATGGCGGGGGTTTTGTGTTTCCCTCCCCCTTCTGCCTGCAGACCCCCTGGTGAAGCCATCCTTACTTTTGCGCAAAAGGCATACCTTAATTTGTGCAAGTCGACTCCCACACAAAATTGAAAGCCGTCGACGTCTTAGTGGTTCAAGAGAGCCGAATAAGGAAACGACGCGATACCTTTTCATCAATACATGGTTAGAGGGTCGAAGGAGCATGCCCCCAAATTTTCGCACTACTGCGCCATGGATTACTTCAGGATTTCGTCAGGTCGAGCCTGGACTCCGATTAGGCCAACGGGTCGGCAATACCGACATAGACCGTCTCGAGATACTCATCAATTCCTTCGAACCCGCCTTCTCGACCGAGCCCCGATGACTTTATCCCGCCAAACGGCGCAGCGGGGTTGGATACAAGACCCGTGTTTAGGCCCAGCATTCCGACCTCGAGCTTCTCAGCAAGTCTGAGGCCTCGGTTGAGGTCTTCGGTGAACGCATAGGCCACAAGCCCGTACTCGGTGGCGTTTGCTAAACCAATTGCCTCTTCCTCGCTCGTGAAGGTGACGACTGGCGCCACAGGTCCAAATATTTCTTCGTGCAGAATGTCCGAGTCAGGCGACACATTTGTCAGAACGGTGGGCGGGTAAAAGTATCCCCCACCTTCGGGTAGTTGCCCACCCGTCATAATTTTGGCCCCTTCCGCAACAGCATCCTCGACGAGCCGATGCACAGCTTGTCTACTTGGCTCGTCTATCAGGGGGCCAATGTTTGCGTCGGGGACTGTGCCCCTTGCCATTTTCAGCTTCGACATTCGGGAGGCGACTCGTCTGGAAAACTCCTCCGCAACAGATTCATGGACAATGAATCTGTTGGCTGCAGTGCATGCCTCACCCATGTTCCGAAGCTTCGCAAGGAGAGCCCCCTCTACTGCCTTATCAATATTGGCATCATCAAAAACAATTAGAGGCGCATTTCCTCCCAGCTCCATTGATGTTCTAAGGACGCGGTCAGCTGAATCCCTAATAAGTCTTTGGCCGACAGCAGTCGAACCCGTAAAAGACAACTTGCGCAAGCGTCCGTCCTTAATAATTGGGCCAGTCACAGCACCCGCACGAGAGGTCGGAATCACGTTCAAAACACCTGGTGGCAGTCCAAGATCTTGTAAAACAGATGCGAGAAGTAGAGAGGTGAGGGGCGTCTGCGCTGCAGGCTTCAAAATCATCGTGCAGCCGGTAGCAATTGCAGGTCCAATCTTTCGCGTCGCCATAGCCAACGGAAAGTTCCACGGGGTGATAAAAAGGGACGGCCCGACAGGACGCTTCAACACCAAAATTCTGTTCTTTCCGTCCGGCGCGGTCCCGTATCGACCTGTAACCCGCGGTGCTTCCTCCGAGAACCAACGAATGAACTCGTTCCCATACGATACCTCTCCCCTGGCCTCAGCTACAGGTTTCCCCATTTCTAGCGACATTAGGAAAGCGAAGTCATCCGCGAGCTCATTGACGCGCTCAAACGCACTGCGAAGAAGCTCTGCTCGATAACGAGGAGCGGTCGCTGCCCACTCTGCCTGGGCTTCGTGAGCCGCGGCGATTGCGTCAAGTCCGTCTGACTCGGATGCATCGGCAATTGAGGTGAGAACTGTCCCCGTCGCAGGATCAATGACATCCAAAGACTTACCGTCGGAGGACTCCCGCCATTGTCCACCAATGAGGAGTCCCTTTGGGACCATGTCCAAAACACGCTGTTCATTTGTGGATGTCACGGGTTACAGAACCTTTCGAAGAATCGACACAACTTCATCGAGTGTTGGTTGTTGTGGGTTGTTGTGGGTTACAGGGTCCTCCAGTGCAGTGGTTGCCACTGCGCCTAGGTGTGACTCATCTACGCCATAATCAGACAGGACCGCTTCAAGTCCCACAGAAGCAACAAGCCCTCGAATTCTTGTAACTGCTGCCTCGGCGTTCTCACCCATGCTCGCCGCCGTGTCTCCAACACCCAAGGGGAACGCAAGATCAGCAATGCGCTCTTCTCTCACAGCGCGGTTGTATTCCATGACCTGTTCAAGCACAATACATAAAGCATTCCCGTGAGCAATGTTGAATTGGGCTCCCAGGGCATGCCCGATTCCATGGACAAGCCCTAAACCAGTGTGCGAGAAACCAACCCCCGCGATGTGCGATGCAAGCAACATTTGAGACCTCGCCTCAAGATCATCACCGGCAACAACGGCGCGTTCAAGAAAACCACTGACCATCCGGACCACGCCCAAGGCAATTGCGTCCGAGTAGGGGTTCGGCCTGGCTGACACATATGACTCGATAGCGTGAACAAGCGCATCCATACCCGTTGCCGCTGTGGCCAATGGAGGCAGTCCCAGAGTTAGCTCTGGATCCAAAATTGCAGCCTTAGCCAGAGCAGACGAGTGCCCGACATAGAACCGTCGTTGCGAGGCCTCATCGGTGATGACCCCAAACGCATTGACCTCAGAACCGGTCCCTGCGGTGGTGGGAATTGCAATGATGGGAACCCCCTCGCTTCCAAATTCAGTGGAGTAATCCAAATTGACTCCCCGCTGAGGGTTCTTTGCGCCGAGCGATACTCCTTTTGCTGTGTCCATGGACGACCCTCCGCCCAGAGCCACTAAGAGATCAGCTCCTGAGCGGCTCGCAATGTCTGACCCCTCATCTACGCACGCGGTTGTTGGATTGGGTGCCACTCCACCAAAGACATCAACGCCAACCCCCGCGTCTTGGAGAGACGCCCTCACCCGCTCGGTTATGTCGTGGCTGGCGAGAAACGGGTCGGTGACAATCAAAGCTTTCGTGGCGCCGAGAGCCGCCGCGAGTTCCCCCACTTTTGTCACCGCACCACAGCCAAAGTGAGCCGGTGGCTTGGGGTCGAGAACGAGTTCCGAATCTTTCAACTCTTTCGGTTGCGACATAATCAGGTGGTCCTTAGTTCTAGCCCAATGAGGTCTTCGTACAATTTGATGGGAGTCATCTCACCCGCCGAATCCCCGTACTGGCTTTTCGCGCGTCGGTAGATTTGCTCTACCAACGATGACAATTCAACGGGAACGCCAACTGAGCGAGCCAAATCAATTGAAAGACCCAAGTCTTTGCAGGCCAAAGCAATAGCAAAACCTTCGTCGTAGTCTGAGTGTTCGAGGACACTCAACACATCGTTTTCTACAAAGTTTGAGCTCGCTGGCGAATTGATCAGAGACTGGCGCAACACCTCTAAATCAACCCCCGCCTTTACTCCCACAGCCAAGACTTCTGTAGTGGCGACGAGGTGAGAGAACCAGAGCTGATTGATCATGAGCTTTACCGCATATCCCGCTCCGGCGTAGCCGACCCTAAGAATTTTCTCCGGGTCGCCCATCGCCTCAAACACAGGTCGGAGAGTCTCAAACTCGGCTTGTTCGGCTCCGACGAAAACCTGGAGACGTCCAGCCTGCGCTCCGACAGACATTCCTGACACCGGCGCATCGACGATGTGAACGCTTGAATCTGCCGCCTCACGAGCGCGCTGCGCTACCTCAGGGACCGAGGTAGACATGTCCACCCAGTAACCACCGGACTTCAAACCGGACAAAATCCCGCCTTCGCCCATAGCGACAGCGGCGACGTGTCGAGGGGTCGGAAGCATTGTGATGACCACATCGGAATGCTGGGCAACCTGCTCGGCGGTATCAGCCCACAACGCGCCATGTGAAAGTAGCGATTGCGCGGCGTCTTGACGAACATCGTTGACTACTAGTTGGTATCCGTGTTCTTGGAGATTCTTTGCCATCCCAGAACCCATATTTCCCAGGCCGATGAATCCCACCGTTGTGGTGTCTGCAGTGAACATTGCTTCTTTCTTTTTGTCAGGGCTAGTTGCCGAGGTTAATCCAGGTCGTTTTCAGAGCCGAATAAGAATCCAGTGCGTGGAGCGATCGGTCGCGGCCGAATCCTGAGTTTCTAAAGCCGCCAAAAGGAACAACAATGTCGGCTACATCGAATGTGTTCACCCACACTGTTCCCGCACGAACGGATCCCGCAACTCGGTGGGCACGGGAAATGTCGCTGGTCCAGACGCTCGCAGCGAGACCGTAGTCGGTCCCATTTGCTAAAGAAACCGCCTCTCCGACGTCGGAGAAGCGAGTTACGGCAAGAACCGGCCCAAAAATTTCTTCATGAAAAAGGCGGCTCGACGGCTTAACACCGTCCAGGACAGTAGGCTCAACGAAAAAACCATTGGACAATCCCTTGTGTGGTGGTTCGCTTCCGCCACCAAGCGCCAACGTCACACCTTCATCATGAGCAAGATCTAGGTAGCTCACTATACGGTCACGTTGCCGTCGATTGATGATTGCACTTATTTGAGTGGCCGGATCTAGAGGGTCACCCATGACCAGGGTCTTCGCAACACCAACAGTTCTTTCCAGGAGCTGATCATGAATGTTGTCATGAACAAGCAGCCGCGACCCTCCGTGACAGGTTTGGCCTGCGTTATAAAAGATCCCCCACGCCACACTCGTCGCACACGCATCAATATCTGCGACATCATCGAAGACTAGGTGAGGAGACTTGCCACCGAGTTCTAAAGCAACTTGCTTACCATTTGATTCCGACGCATACCCTTGGAAAAGACGCCCCACTGTTGGTGAACCTGTGAACGTGATTTTGTCGACGCCAGGATGTCGACCGAGGGCCTCACCGGCTTCCGCCCCGAGACCGGTCACGACGTTCAAGACACCGGGCGGAATCCCAGCCTCGACAGCGAGTTCCGCTACCCGAAGTGCACTCAAACTGGCGTCCTCGGCTGGTTTCAGCACAACCGAATTACCCACCGCCAATGCAGGAGCTAGTTTCCATGCCGAAATAATTAGCGGATAATTCCACGGCACAACAGCCCCAATGATTCCCAGTGGTTCCTTAGTCACGAGGGCCAGTTGGTCCGGCGGAGTGGGCGCAACCTCTCCATAGACTTTGTCAATAGCTTCCCCGTACCACCGGTAGGTTCTCGCTGCAGAAGGAACGTCAACATTCAGGGAATCTGAAATTGGGTGCCCGGTGTCGAGTGATTCTAGAAGAGCAAGCTCCTCAAGGTTTTCAATGAGAAGGTCTGACAGTCGAATGAGTGCCCTCTGTCGATCGCGCTTGCTCGCTCTTGACCAGACTCCGGATGCATACGAATCAGCTGCAGCCTTTACAGCTCGATCGACATCCACGTGTGTTCCTCGCGCGAGCGTGGTAATCAATGATCCATCCCGCGGTGCATACACTTCGAATCGTTCTCCCGACTCGGCGGGAACAAAAGCACCGTCGATAAAGAGGTCGTTCGGTGGCCTAATACTTTTCGCTCGATCCATCCAGGTCTGATGCGTACTCATGTAAGAACCTTCTGCTAAACGGTGAAGCGTTTGACCGCGTTAAAGTCAATGACAGCGCCAAGGCCTGGAGCCTGGGGAACTTCGAGATTCCCCTTTGAGTCAATCATCAGCGGCTCCATAAAGAAGTCGCGACGGTCAATCGTCCACCCTGGCGGGTCGAAGGGGAACTCAAAGTAGGGTCCGCCACCAACACCGGCAGCCACGTGTAAGTTTGCAAGGACGCCTAAGCCGTTTGTCCATGAGTGCGGAGTGAAACCGCGGTGCTTTAGAGCAGCTGCCTCTGCGACCTGGCGAGCACGAAGCATTCCCACCGCCAACACCACATCTGGCTGGTAAATGTCGAATGTGTCGTTCTCTATCAACGTCGCGAGCTCGGGAAGGGATCGCACCATCTCGCCCCCGGTAATTTGAATACCCACGTGTGAGCGGACACGCTTTATTCCGGAAACATCCACCTGGGGAAGCGGCTCCTCAATCCACAAAACCCCGAGCTCGTGGAGCCTTTCGGCTACGCGTTGCACCTTGGCGAGAGGTAGTGCCGGATCAATGTCTCCTGGCATGCGCCACATTTGATTCATGTCAACCATGAGATCAAAGTCATCTCCAACTGCTTTTCGGGTTTCCCGAACCGCCTCGAGGCCCGTCTCAAGGTCATCCCGAGAGGTTCGTATTTTGGCCGCGGGGAAACCCAATTGCTTCGCCTGGACTGCTGCTTCCGCTCGAGACTTTGGTGACTTGAGCTCCCCAAAAGATGCATAGGCGGGAAGTTTGGATGCCGCCCCACCGAAGAGGACAGACACCGGGAGCCCAGCGACTTTTCCCATAATGTCCCACAGCGCCGCCTCGAGGGGCCAGTAGCGACCACCATGAAAGTTGATGGTTTCAATCCTCTTAACCTGGCTCACAATCGCCAAGGGGTCTGTCCCAATAAACATGTCTCGGTAGGCTTCGAAGCCCTCCATGGTATCGCCCGACCCGTAACCGGTAATACCCTCGTCTGTTTCGACGGTCACCCAGGTGGCCGTGAACTCTGTCCGGGGAATGGGGTCCCATGCGGCATTGAAGGCAGGCTCCAAGGGCAGCCTCATTCGTGTGAGGCCGATATCGGTGATTTTCAACTCAGTCCTTAGCGGTGTAGAAGGGGTTGGTCGGGGCGTGACGGTTGTCTAAGACATCGTCGAGAGGTGGTAGTCGACGCGCCCCGTTGAGGAGTGCGTTCTTGGTTGCGAGGCGGTTATTTCGATAGACCATGTCTTCATCGTTTGCCGCTGGGTTCACCCACACAGCAGCAATAATGCATGTCTCATCGACTTCAGAAGCAGATATTGCCCCCTCTGCCACAGCGTCGGCAACACCGCCGGCAACTCCAGCCTGAGCAGCGCCCCAAATGATGAGTCCGTGGGCGTCGCTCGCTGGAGCAGCCTTTGTGACAAATAGGGTGAGAGGCTTGACCGGGAGCGACGGTTTAAGAACTGCAACAAACGGAACATGCCCCTGAGTGGGGGTGGCGAGCGCCGTAGCCCATGCCACCCCCGCTGGTCCTTCTCTGAGCCCGAACACCGTATTAATGTGAGCGGCATTGGGGCCAGAACCGATAAACGATTCACCTATCTGAAGGACCATCTCAGTCACCTTACTTTCTTCTCTTTTTACTAATCGATTACTGTCAGCTAATCAGGCCCTGTTCGCGGAGGAAGTCCTCAGCGATTTTGGCCGGATCAATGCCATCAATGTCAGCTTTCGCGTTGAGCCCCTGCATAATCTCATCTGTGAGTAAGGCGGTGAGCTGGTTGACGATGTCAGCGATGGCGGGGAAGGCATCCAGGGTGGTCTGTTTCAGGGTGAAAGCAATCTGGTAGACCGGGAAGAAGTCGAGATCATCTTCCATGATCACGAGGTCAAAGCCGGCAATGCGTCCATCCGTCGCAAATACTTCACCAAAGTTGCATTCTTTACCGTCTGCGGTCACCTGGTAAATTGCACCGGTGTCGAGGGTGACTGTGGTTACATTTTCCAGACCGTACGTAGCCTGAATACCCGGCCAACCATCTGGACGAGACGCGAACTCACTCTCAATGCAGAAGGTTTGCTCGCTCGTGTCAAGTCCTGCCAAGTCAGACATCTTTGAGACGCCAAGCTCAGCGGCCTTGTCCCGGCGAATAGCGAAGGCATAGGTATTATTTACGTCGCCACCGTTCAGCCAGGCGATTCCCTGAGCTGCGTCAAGCTCTTTGACAGCGTCAGACTGTGCCTGGACACCTGCCACCGGAGTATCTTGGCCGTTATAGGCGAGCCAGGAGGTTCCGGTGTATTCCCAGTATCCGAGGAACTCGTCTGCTTCCAGCGCGGTGCGAACGTTAGCCGAACCGACGATGGTGCTGTAAGTGGTGTTTGCCCCGTTCTCGTTCAGAAGGATGCTCACCATGTT
This sequence comes from Microbacteriaceae bacterium, assembly GCA_007117135.1. Taxonomy (GTDB): domain Bacteria; phylum Actinomycetota; class Actinomycetes; order Actinomycetales; family Microbacteriaceae; genus Pontimonas. Next base: position 7,821 of record SKHB01000066.1, read on the forward strand.
TCCCAGAATGTACTGCTCTGAGAAGTCCTTAGCGCCAATCACACCGGTCAAACCCTCAAGTGAGAGTGCCGCCGGCTCTGATGCGCCACCTGTTTCTGGTGTCGGCGCTGGGGCTGTTTCGGTGCTCGCAGACGCACATCCCGCGAGCGCGAAGGCAGCCACGAGAAGCACTGACAGCCCCGTGGTTTTGAGATTGCTCTTCATTACTGCTCCTTTTTGTGTGTTTTAGCCTGACCAGGAGTCCTGGTTCAGACTCCTTTAGGCCTGAGAAGGTCCTCGGCGAGACCGGCAAGCCAGTCCATCATGAGGGCGATACACGAGACCACAACTGCGCCGGTTAGGAGAACAGCTGGTCTCGATAGTTTGAGACCAACCACAATCGTTTCTCCCATGCCTCCGGCATTGATGAACGTGGCAATGGTTGCCACGCCAACACTGAACACCAACGTTGTTCGAAAGCCCGCCAGAATGACGGGGACCGCAAGGGGCAGTTCGATGCGGAACAAAATTCGATTCCGAGTCATCCCCATCCCTTTTGCTGACTCAATGATGAAGGGGTCAATCTGGCCAAGCCCGGCGATCGTGTTTCGCAAGACGGGAAGCATCCCGTAAAGAACTAGAGCGATGATGGCTGTTTGCCACCCGATTCCAAGAATCAGAGCCAGCAAAATAATGACCCCGACGGCAGGTGTTGCTTGACCAACGTTGGCCAGGCCAGTAATCAAGCCCTTCAGCCACAAACTTCCCGTCCGAGCCACAACAATCCCCAGGGGAATGGCAAGAACTGCGACAAGAAGAGCCGCGGCAAGCGACAACCTAATGTGCTCATCAACACGGGCGATTTGGTACTCCCAGTTCAACGCGAATGCTTCAATCTGATCAGGTTCTCCGCGAAGATAAAGAAACAGCAGAAGAGCGCCCAGCGAAGCGAAGACAAGTAACGGTGTCCCGAGCCGCTTGATGTTAATGATTTTTTTCCGACGGTCAATGAGTTGGATTGACGTTGTCGGAACTGAAGTAGTTGCTTGAAGGCTCATATTTGACCTACTTCCCGAGCCTTGTTACATCTGCGCCCAAGGCTTCCGAGATGAGTTCGACGGAAAGGCTTCCCACCAGCTTCCCCTCGGAGTCAGCGACCGCGACAGGGTGTCCCCCCGACAAGACAATGTGGTCGAGAGCTTCGCGAAGGTTGTCGCTCAATCTCACCGAAGCTGAACCAGAACGGACGGCGTCTGCCGGACCAAGAGTCGCACTGTCCACTCGCAAGAGTGCAAGTCGCTTCAGTGCCGCACCCTCTCCAATGAATGACCTCACATAGTCACTTGCCGGGTTCGCGAGAATCATTGCCGGTGTGTCAAACTGCTCAATTCGTGACTTGGGCCCGAGCACAGCGATACGGTCACCCAACCTGATTGCCTCGTCAAAATCGTGGGTAACGAAAACGATTGTCTTGCCGATACTCTCCTGCAACCTAACGAACTCTAATTGAAGCTTCTCGCGCGTGATGGGGTCGGTGGCGCCAAAGGGCTCGTCCATCAACATCACCGGCGGATCTGCCGCGAGGGCTCTCGCAACACCGACACGCTGTTGTTGACCACCGGAAAGGTGCTTAGGGTATCGGTTCATAAACTGGCCGGGGTCTAGCTCGACAAGGGTCAACAGTTCCTCGGCCCGTTCGCGTTGCTTTTCCTTCGTCCAGCCAAGAAGCTGAGGAACAATTGAGACATTTTGCGCGATGGTCATATGTGGGAAGAGCCCCACTTGCTGGATGACATAACCGATTCGGCGGCGAAGCGCGTTGGGTTCGAGGGACAACACGTCTTCACCATCTATCGTGATTGACCCAATCGTTGGCTCAATGATGCGATTGATCATTTTCATGGTGGTGGTCTTCCCACACCCTGATGGACCCACGAGCATGATGAGTTCCCCAGGGCTAATGGACATTGTGAAGTTTTCCACTGCAGCCTCTTGCTGATTCGGATACAGCTTGGTCACGTTTTTTAGCTCAATGGCTGCACCGTTTACCTTACGGTCTGACTTAGGCACGAATTCCCTCCGATGTTGTGTATCGAGTAATGAGGATGAAGATTCCGTCAAGAGCGAGGGCAATCAACGCAATGAGGATCGTGCCCACGAGTGCAAAGTTCAAGGCATGGACTGCACCCAACATCGAAAGACCCTTGAATATGTATGCGCCAAGTCCAGGGCCCGCAACATAAGCCGCGATGGCCGCAATACCGACCGCAAGTTGTGTCGATACGCGAACACCAGTGAGAATAACCGGCCACGCAATCGGAATTTGAATCCTCAGGAGTACTCCCAGCTTCGACATTCCCATACCTGATGCCGACTCCATGACAGCTGGAGAAACCTCCCGCAACCCGACCACGGTGTTTCGGACGATTGGAAGCAATGAATACATCGACAAAGCGATGACCGTGGGTAACCAGCCCAGCCCAAAGACAGGAATCATCATCGCAAGGAGAGCCATCGACGGAATCGTCAGAATGATTGCCGCTGCAGCTATAGCAACAGAGCGGGAGAGGGCCCTATCCCACACGAGCAAGCCCACAAGTACGCCAATGATGGCGGCGAAGAACAAAGACATAAGGACCACAAGAATGTGCTCGATTGCAAGTTGGATGATTTCTTCTTGCCTGTCCAGCATGAACACCCAAATGGTTGACAGATCGTACCTACCGAGCATGCCGACCTCTCTGTCCTCTTTGACAAATCTGTTTCCAAAACCTAAACCGGTCCTGGAATGAAAGAAGTCTAAGAAGCGGTTGCAATAAGAGCAACCATTGTTGGTAGTATGTCATCTAATTCGGATAACAATCAGATAACCGCTAAAAGAGCACGAGCCATGACCGATGCCAAGACAGCAACAAAAAGGCGCAACGCTGCGGGCCTAAGACGTGATCTCGAGGTGCTCGAAATACTCGGATCGCCCCTTAGCATTCGGCAGGGCGGGCTTGGCGTAAATAAGGTCGCCGAACTCACCCAACGAGACAAAGGTCAAATCTCGCGAACCCTCGCCACCTTGGCTGATGCCGGCTTCATCGAGCGCAACAAAACTACAGGGCGATACCGCTTAGGTCATCAGCTTTACGCACTGGCCGCTAGAACTGAAGAATCGAGGCTGGTTCACGAGTCAGAGCGCTTTCTTCGAAAAGTCGTCAATCGAATCCACGAGACTGCTCACCTGTGTGTGTTGAGGGGAGGCAATGTTTTGACATTGAAATCAGAACTTGCCCTAAGCGCTTTTCGTGGCTTGGGCTGGGAAGGGGTCTCCGTGGCTGCCTTGCGGACATCATCGGGTCGCGCACTCATCTCAGACTGGAGTGAAGCTGACGTCAGGGATTGGTATGAAGCACATGCGAACGATTCGCTCGTAGTGTCACCAACCGTCGGTCTTCCGCCATCGATTCCGGACAGCTTTGTCTCAGACTCGTCAACCGTCAGTCCCACCAAAATCCACACTGTCGAGGACCTCCTGGATGAACTCGCACTAATTCGTCAACGGGGCTTCGCCACGGTTGACGAAGAGTTCGAGTTAGGTCTTGTCGGGGCAAGCGCTCCCGTCAGAGATTCGTCCAACACGATCATTGGAGTGATTAACGTCTCCGCCCCAAAGCAACGAATTGGACCTTACCTAAATAAGTTGGGTTCAGTCGTTGCTGAAATTAGCTCCGAACTCTCTCGTGAGCTTGGGGCGACTGCATAATCGCGGAACCGACCACAACGAGTAGTGCACCGATGGGGAGATTCCATGAAAATGGTTCCCCCAAGAGTGCCCACCCGATGATGAGGGACACCACCAGCGAGGCGTAACTGACGGATGAAGCAATGGTGCTTCCGGCCCGATCGATGAGCTCGAAGTTCCAGATGTATGCAAAACCTGTCCCGACGCATCCCAAAATGAGAATCTGAGTGAGAGACCAAACGTCCGGAACAGCCCGGAACAGGGGCTCCGACTGGAGAAAATAAAGAGGCGCAAGAACTACTGCCGCAATGCTGATTTGAAATGTCGCCATGGTCTTCGCCGGCACTCCGAGAGGAATAACGTACTTGTGTGAGAACGGGATTCCAACGCCATAACAAGCAATCGCCCCAACGAGCGCAGCAACAGCAACTGGATCATTTTCCCCCAAGTTTCCGGGCCTCACCCCAAGGGCAACGAGGGCGCCCATCAACCCAACAAAAACACCTGCTACTTGCCTGCGTGAAGGTAACTCATCACGGAAGGCCAAGAGAATTACTATCGCGGTGGCTATCGGTGTAGCGGAGTTGAGAATGCTTGACACGATTGTTGTCACACGCTCCTGCGCAAAGGCAAAAAGCAGGGCGGGAATGACGCTAAGCATCAAGCCGACAAATCCAACCCGCCAAAGAAAGACCCACGTGATTTGCTTGCGCTCGGGTACAGATCGCGTCCACACGAGATACAGAACAAGCGCAACCGCGCCAAGAAAAGTTCGCCAAAACGTTGACCCCGCGGGTGTCGTCATTGTCAATGCAGTTTCAATGAAGGAAAAAGAGGCCCCCCAAACGAACCCGAGAGCAACAAACAAATGCAGCCAGCCACCAACGGGGCGAGAACTAATCACCTTCTTCTTATCTTCTTTCTCGAGGGCGTCGATTAACACCAATTAAGTCAGAAGACTAGAGCCGGAAACTGGTCCTATAACACCAAAGAAGCATTCGTCAGAGGAAATTTGTGTAAATGTCAACGGAGTTTTTTGTTAGGGTTTTCATCCCTCAACTCGGACAATCGACGTGGGTGTCAGACGATGCCGCGCAATAGCCTCACCACATCTTCATCAGCTGTTTGGTCAAACACCTCGTAGTGCATACCGACGCCAAAAAATGGTTCCGGTGTGTCTACCACCACAACGTCGTCTGCTTCCGGGAAGAATGCGGCCTCTTCTGCAGGCGCAACCGGGACAGCCAGAATCACTCTCGTAGCACCTCTCGCCCTCGCCACCTCACACGCCACTCTCGCTGTCGCACCGGTGGCGAGGCCGTCATCAACAATCACAGCCGTCACCCCCTGCAGGGACACTTCGGGCCTGTTGGATCGAAACAGGGCAAGACGCGTCGACAACACGTCCTGTTGTTCCGCCTCCACCCGGGCGATGTCTGCGTCACTGACCCCCAGGTGGCGACACAGGGCGTCGTTCATGACCTTCACGCCACCTTCACCAATCGCCCCCATAGCGAGTTCTTCCTGGCCGGGTGCCCCCAATTTTCGGACCCCCATAATGTCCAAGCGTTTCCCCAGGTGTTTGGCCACAACAGCTGCCACGGGGACGCCGCCGCTGGGAAGTCCCACCACCACGACGTTCTCACCCCGCAGATGCTCGAGTTTTTTGGTGAGCTGCGC
>SKHB01000138.1 GCA_007117135.1 Microbacteriaceae bacterium
ATATCTTGGAGAACAAAGGCAGGCATGATCAACTCTTCGGTGTCTGTGCCCATGAAAATGGTGCCCTCAAATACTTCCTCTGCGCGCAGAACAAGTGCTCCCGGGCCCGCAGGAGTCTCGGATGCGGGTGCAGGATCAGCCGCCGGTGCTGGGTTGGCCACCGGTGGAGGCGTGGGCGCCGCTGGCGCCCTCGGTGTCGCCGGTGGGTTAGCAGCAGGCGGTGTGGTCACCGGTGGTGTGGTCACCGGCGGTGTGGGCGTGGGTGTTGCTGCTGGTGTCGGAGCAGGCGTGGGCCCCGGGGTTGGCGCCGGCGCAGGCGACGGGCTCGGAGATGGTGCCGGGGTGGGCGCCACCGGAGTGCCGGACACCGTATTGGACGCCAGCGAGTCACCCGCGCTGTTTACTGCCTTCAACACAACATCGTAGGAGGTTCCATTTGTAAGGCCAGTAATCGTAATCGGAGAGGATGTCGCTCCTGCGGACACAAAACCAGCCCCGACCGAATACTTGTAGTCCTCGATATCCGCACCGCCATCATCGCCTTGAGTGAACGCCACGGTGAGTTGACCGTCACCGGCGGTGGGGGTTGTCAAAACGGGGGCGTCCGCCACAACTGCTGGGCAGAGACCGCGAGGGCTCGATTCCATCCATGTTAGATAAGGCGCGCAAGTCCCCATCGTCCAGATGGGTGTGCTGGATGTAAAGTCCCAGTCCAGGAAATTAGTGGCTACTGAGTCAGCGTCACGAAACTGAGACCCGGTCCGTTCAGTGCCCTGCACTTTTTGATCATATATCGCTTGAGCGCCCGAATCATCTGTGCCTGATTGGGTGGAATTCCAATAAATCCCTGAGGCAGTCCCCCAACCGTTGCCAGCTCCAGCGTTTACCGCGTGACCGTCACTGCCCACATTGGCGAAGCTATAAAGACGGGAGAGAGTGCCACCATTACTTATTGAGCCGAGGCGGGCCACCAAACCTGCGACTTGCGAAGCTGCGTCATCGGACGCGGTTATTTCCCCAAATGCAAAGGAATCAGAAATTTCGGGGCCACTGTCCCCGGAACCGGCCAGCCAGCCCACCAGAGCCCCGAAGTACGATCCCGTGAAACCAGCAGCGTTTACCATCGCGTAACTCTCGGTGATGTCAGCAGAGTTCAAGTACCCCACAAGTCCACCGAGATACTTCACGCCGCTGCCGTTGTTGTCCGTCCCCAGAGTTAGGTCGCCAGTGGACGACACCCTGGTGATAGCAGCACTTGCAGTAGTCCTACCGACCGCGCCACCGATGTCCGCTTTGCTGCCACCACCAAGGGTGGTGATGGTTATGTCGCCTGAGGAGTGGGAATCTTCCAGCGGGACTCCTAGGTGACCGACAAGTCCGCCTACTTCAGTCGCGTTACTCGCGTTTGCGAGTGTGATGGAGCCCGAGAAACTGCTGTCCGATATCTTCGCAGGGGCAGGGGTTCCGCTTCCGGGCACAGCTTCTCCGACCAGTCCGCCCAGGTAATTGCCAAGAGTGTGGCCCCAGGTCCCGGTGATGGAGACGCTCACTGTTGCTCGGGTGATTGTGGCACTGGAAATGTACCCCGCGACGCCACCGCGGGAGACCTTCGACCCATCTCCTGAGGCAATCTCCATTTTGCCTTTTGGCACCGTTGTATCGCTGTCGTGAGGATCGCGTAACGGAGAGAAGTCAACGTCAGTGAGTGAGCTCTCGGCTATATGTCCCACGATGCCACCTGCGGGTGAACTAGTGGAGACCCCACCAAGAATCATGTTCACATGGGAGCTCACGTCCTTGAGAGTTGAAGGCCGACTCGGGGATGCGGTCGCGCTACCAACGACGCCGCCCGCACGCGTGCCACTCGCCGTCGTTGTCACCGTTCCGAACGCGGTGATATTTTCCAGGTCGCAACCAGTGCTGTTCCCGAGGACAATCGCTGCTCGGTCTCCAGTCGTGGTGATGTTGCCGCTAACTGTGAGGTTCTTAATCGAACAATCGAAGCCGTCCCCGAAAAGGGCCCTGGCCCCCGACCCAGTTTGCTCAAACCCAAATACTGCAAACCCTCCACCGTCATAATTTGCCCTGAAGGAATCCGAACTGGTGCCAATCGGTTTGTTATTAATCCAGTCGATGTCCGCTGTTTGTTTGTAGTGGACGGCTGACACGTTGTAGTTGAAATCTTCGCTCGCTCCACGCGATTGCGGCAAACAATTTGCGAGGGTCTCAAGGTTCCCAGCAGAGCTAATCAGGAATGGTTCACCCGAGCTTCCATCACCACCATTGAAGGTGGGATTCGTTCCGGATACACAGGTCTCACTGTCGAGAGTCGCTCCGAAAGCCATCTGCTGAGCAGGAACAACAAGAAGGCTCGCAGTAAGCGCAATCAACGCTGTGAGAACCCCGACCCGACGAAGACCAAACCCTGAAAGTTTTTCCATGCCAAAACTATAGCCTCCAAAAATGAAAAAAGAAACTTATTTGGCAAAAAGTTTCATCTTGTGTTTACCAGACGATTAAAGCCCGGGGACGGGCCATCACCCCGGGAACACATGCCCCTCGCGTCGGGCTGAGGGCACAAACTAGGAATGTCTTAGTTGATAGCGCAGTGCCAGCACGCGTTCGAGAGATCGCTCCACCTGTTCGAGGCTAACCACACCGCTTTCAACACTGGCCACCAGAGCGTCTAATACGTCGTCATACACGCTATAGCCGGGGCTTCTCGAGGGGTCTACTGCCAACAACAACACGTCATTACCCGCAACCAAGGCAGCCACCACGGTGGCTGCCGGGTCTTCATAGGCCGGTTCACCAGAGTTTTGCAACAGACGCAGGTCGTCAGTGACCACCACACCCTCAAAGCCCAGCTCGTTTCGAAGAATGTCGACCCATTCGTTAGACAAAGAGGCGGGGTCTTTACTCACACTCGACACCCGGATGTGAGCCATCATGACCAGTTCGACACCCCCGCTAATGCCGGCCACAAACGGTGTGGCATGGGTGTTGCGCCATTCGGGCAACGAAATGCTCGAAAGCGGGACTTCTTTATGGGTGTCAGCAAACACCAGCCCGTGGCCGGGGAAGTGTTTGAGGGTTTGTGCAACACCCTCCATCCGGGCACCCACTGCTACTGCCACATGGTCGCTGACAATAGAGGGGTCGGTAGAAAAAGAGCGGTTATGAATATAGGCACCTCTGCCACCGCTGACGTCTGCGACCACACCAAAGTTCAGGTTTGCACCAGCACTTCGCGAGCTTGGAATTCGAAACGCAGGCATACATATGTTGCGGCACACTTGCGCGTCTCTGCTAATTCGTCAGAACACCCCGATAACCACGGTGAGTCAGATTCTTGGACACTCCGATGTGCAGATAACTCTGAAGACTTACGCACACTTTTTCGTAGAAGACTCTTTTGAGGCAATGGAAAAGCTCAGCCAGTACGTGGAGTCTTTTACGGAATAGGAACGGAATTGGCACACCAGCCGAAGCCCCCTAGCCCCAGCAAGTCTTCACTTCCCCTTATTTAAAGGGAAATAGTGGAGCCGCCTGCGGGAATCGAACCCGCGACCTTCTCATTACGAGTGAGACGCTCTACCGACTGAGCTAAGGCGGCACTCACGCGGACGCGTGAATGACCTCATACTAACGGGCATATCC
>SKHB01000098.1 GCA_007117135.1 Microbacteriaceae bacterium
ATAAAAATCTCAACACAATAAAAACCCGGCCTAAGCCGGTTTAAGGAATATGGAGCGGGAAACGAGACTCGAACCGGCCGGCGCTCCGGTCGCGACCCTTCGGGGTCGTTTGAGATCGTTTATTAGATGGGGGGATTACATGTCGCGGTCTCTCCTCTGCACTTGCCCAACCGACAGGGGCGTTTCAGCTATTCCGACCTTCCATATGAATCGTTCAAGGGGCTGCCAGGTGCATTTGCCGATAGCTTACCAGACGATTTCGGGAACGCGGTCATAGATGCCTGGCTGGTTTACAACGATCTGGACAAAGCAGGCCTCAACCCATTGGACCGACTTCTATACACCGGTACTGGCGGAATGGGTGGTCTGGAGTACCACCCCGTCATGTCGAATCGTCAAAGTCCGGTGGCCGATGACTTGCACATAGATTTGTTGGTGAAAGCAGCTCAGCGGGTGGTGGACCATCGCGCGGGGCTGAACGTGCGCATGGAAGGTGATAGAAATTACCAGAGTGCTTTGGCCGAGTTACTACAGGTAGGCACTACTGCCGGCGGCGCCCGTCCTAAAGCTGTCATTGCCGTCAATAAGGATCGCACCCGAGTGCTTTCTGGGCAAAGAGACGCCCCCAGGGGCTTTGATCATTATCTCCTAAAACTTGACGGAGTTCGTGAACGATCCAATACCAGCGAAGTGTTTGGCGATACTCAAGGGTATGGCCGGATGGAATATGCCTACTATATGATGGCTGTGGCAGCGGACGTTACCATGATGCCCAGCGAACTGTTGATCGAAGGCGGTCGCGCTCACTTCATGACAAAACGCTTCGACCGGGACGCAAATCGCAAACGCCATTATCAGTCGCTGTGCGCTATGGATCACGCCGACTATAAAAAACCCGGGTTCTACAGCTATGAACAACTATTCAGCGTGGCACGGCAATTGAGACTGCCGCGAGCCGACGCAGTCGAAATCTACCGTCGTATGATTTTCAACGTTATTTCCCGCAATCAGGATGACCATACCAAGAATTTCGGCTTTGTGTTGGATTCGCCCAGTTCGGGGTGGCGGTTAGCGCCGGCCTTCGATGTTGCGTTCAGCTACAAACCTGGATCTTACTGGGTCGACAACCACCAGATGTCCCTCAATGGTAAACGAGATGGCTTTACTCGTGATGATTTGCTAGTTGTTGCCAGGCAGGTGCGTGGACTTCTTAACGAGGCACCAGCATTGATCGAGCATTGTCTCAACGCAGTAAGTCGTTGGCGGGAATTCGCGGATGCCGCCTCGGTTGATGACGGCCTGTCCGGCTGGATCCAGGAAAACCTTCGCTTGAAGTTGTAAGAGGAAGTCACGGGCCAGGCAGATCGACACCAGCGTCCTGTCAAGGCTCAAGCGTGAACCCAGAACCAATGACTGACATTTAGTAATCTACTACTCTGTACCAAACCGTACTATTTTAGCTCTATTTTTAGGGCATAAAGCGGCCACAAATAGGGTGTAAATAGGGCAGACCTCTTTGTTTTACCGACAACTTGGGTGCTTACCCCTAAAAATAGCGTACAAATAGGGTGGTACTATCCTATTACCAGGGCGAATCAGGCCTCTGCTGAAAGCTGTACTGATATCTTGTTTTCATCGAAATCTTGGCGATTCACCGTTTCCACAATTCTGCCTTTTCGCATTACCAGCATACGGTCGCAGCCATCTATCAGCTCAGGTAACTCGTTTGATACAACGATTACTCCGAAACGCTGTTTGGCAAGCTCTGTTATGATCTCCCAAACTTGTGCTTTCGCGTGTATGTCGATACCTCTAGTAGGTTCTTCAAACATCAGGATTGGACACTCTTTTGCCAACCATTTCCCGATTGATACCTTCTGTTGGTTCCCCCCCGACAAGTTGGCTACAGCGCCACCCGGACTAGCAACCTTGATACTAAGTCGCTCAATCAATTGGCGTGTAAGTGTTCGGCCTTTGCTTTTATTGTAGTAACCCATTCTGCCCAAGGTGGCGATGGTGGTCATAGTGCTGTTTTCATAAACCGATAGTGGCAAAACCAATCCTTCACCTTTACGGTCAGCCGGAACATATCCGAGACCAGCTTTGATAGCATGATGCGGACTGGAAATCCTGACCTGGTCACCACGCACACTAACTGATCCAGTTTCCCAAGGTACAACCCCGAACAGGCTGCGGACAAGATCCGCTGTGCCCGAACCCAAAATGCCGGCGATCCCCATCACCTCTCCCTGTTTGAGAGTAAATGAGATGTCCTGAAAACTACCTGTTTTGTTCAGTCCGTTTACTACTAATAGGTCGTCACCTGGCGTGGGGCGGTCATCGTGATGGCGGAGTGATATTTCAGCGTCTCCAAGCATGGCGCTGACCAGGTCGCTTTCGGTTAAGTCGTCGTTATTCAGTGTTGCGCTTACCTGGCCATCACGCAGTACTGTGATCCGATCGGCAATGGTCAGTATTTCGGTAAGCTTGTGCGAAATATATACAATGCCGTGACCTTGATCCCTGAGGCGCGTCACGATGGCTAACAGGTCTTTGATACGGTCATCGCCCAGGGCCGCTGTGGGTTCATCCATGATGATGAACTTGGGATCTTCGGCCAATGCTTTACAGATTTCGATGACCTGCCACTCCGATACTCCAAGTGTCTCTACAACGCAGTCCGGGTTCAGGTTGACGTGCACTCGTGCCAGCAAGGCGGCGGTTTCTTTTCGCATACGAGCATAGTCGACTCTACCTAAACCACGAGTCGGTTCCCGTCCGAGAAAGATATTCTCGGCAATGGTAAGATTGGGACATAATGAAAACTCCTGGCGCACAATCGCTAGTCCATCTTTAGCCGAGCGCAGACTATCCAGGCTGACAGACTGCTGGCCACTAGCGCTGATCTCCCCTGCATCCGGCTTCAGACTGCCGCTCAGAATACCCATGAGGGTCGATTTTCCTGCACCGTTCTGACCAATAAGGGCATGAATCTCGCCTGGGTGAACATCAAACGAGACGTTATCCAGAGCTTTGACGCCTCCGAAAGACTTACAAATATTGCGCATAGTAAGTCCAGGGTGGGCGGGCCTTTCGTTCGGGCCAGGACAACCGGTATGTGCTCCGACTTCGCTGACTGGCTGTGCTGCTTGCATGGCTTGGTTCCCCAGAGTCAATGGCTATCAGTTGAGGTTATAGTGGGTCACCAAACGGCGATGTTCATCCATGTCATCTTTTAAATGGCCATAAATCGAACTCCAAAGGCCAAACAGCTCTTCATACATTTGGTGCTGTTTGGGGTCTGGTTCAATGGTCTCTTTAATAGTGACGATTTCACTAAGCGGACTTACAGGGTCAGCGTAAATGCCGGCACCCACAGCCGCGAGGATGGCATCACCTAACGGGGCAGCTTCACCAATGTCGGGTACCTCGAGCGGCATGTTGGTAACATTGGACGTGATAGTATTCCACAAACGGCTTTTTGTAGGACCGCCATTCAGTATCAGTTTATCAATACTCGCTCCAGCATCCTGGGCAATCTTCAAATTCGAATACACATCAAACGCTACACCTTCGATAACGGCTCGAATGAAATCGGACCGGGTTGTAGTCATTCTAACTCCAAAGAAATTGCCTGCGGCGTTGGAGTTCCAGTTGGGAGCCAGTGTCGTTCCCAGATACGGGTGATACAACAAACCATGACTTCCCGGTGGTACATTGTTAGCTTGAGCACATATTAAATCGAACTCGTTGGCGCCAGCGCTGGGGGCGATGAGCATTTCCGGCCCTGCAAACTGGTCACGGAACCACTTCAGACTGGCACCAGTGAAGGCCATGGGACCGTCGAACATTGTGAGCCCTGGCAGTACATGTGGCCACTTCAGGATTCGAAACTCGTCTAAACGCTGCTCCGTAGGAATCATGATACCAAGGTTGGAACCGGTACCCATGGAATAGAATGCCTGCCCGGCCTTGGTTACTCCCACTCCTAAAGCGGCAGAACTGATATCAGTACCACCCGCCACCACGATAATGCCTTCTGGAAGTCCCGTCTCTGCTGACGCTCGAGCAGTGACTTGCCCGATAACTTCGTGAGATTCGAAAATAGTCGCGTATTTTTCCTGAGGGATACCAAGCTCGTTCGCCAGAGATTCATGCCATTGAGCTTTTTGATAATCATAATTGTAGAATAGCCCAGCATCGCCCGTATTGATGGTCATTTCATGTGTGAGCTTAAAGGTGCAATAGCCGGCAGGAGACAGAAACTTGTGAGTGCGCTCGAAATTCTCTGGCTCGTGTTTCTTCATCCACAGAATTTTCGGTTCAATGAACCAGGGCGCCAAGCGGTTGCCGTTGATGTGGTTAATGGTTGACTCTCCCACAGCGTTTCGGATGTCTTGACATTCTGGCTCAGAGCGGGCGTCCATCCAGATCATGGCTGGTCGGACTGGGACGCCTTGCTTGTCCACAGGCAGCATGACACCGACCAAGCCTGATAGAGCTATACCGGCAATGTCGCTGGCATAATTACCCTGCTCCAGACATTGGCGAATAGCAGAAACCACCGCTGCCCAGTAATTGTCACCTTCTTGCTCAGCGTAGCCCGCAAGGGGGTGAAATAGTGGGTGATCCTTGCTGCCATGGGCGACCACTTTACCGGTGGACGTATCGAGAATCGACGCCTTAACGTTGGTGGTCCCGATATCAATACCCAAGGTGAGTGTCTTAGTCATAGCGCAATACCTCTCGAGAGTGAATTATTGTTCTGATTTATTGTTAACTCAGTTTCTGGATCTACGGTGCAACCACTGATCAATGGCCACAACACCAATGACCACAATGCCCATCGCCAAGTTCTGGTACCAACTTCCGAAACCCCATAGGGTCAAAATATTCAACAAAGTGGTGATCACTAGTGCGCCCAGGAAAACCCGGTAGGGTGAACCCTTGCCACCTGCCAGACTGACACCGCCGATAACGGCGAACGCGATGGCATTCAGCTCATAGCCAAATCCCAAAGGCGCATCCACAGACTGGAGACGAGACGTAAAGAGGATGCCTGCAATGGCAGCCATGACGCCGCAGATAACAAAGGCCATGATGACCCAAAAGCGCACATTGATTCCCGCTAAAGCAGCAGACTTTTCATCTCCGCCAATAGCATAAAGGCGACGTCCTACTATGGTGTAACGCAGGGCTAGAGCAGCAATGACCGACAAAACCACATACACCAGAAAGGAAAATGGAACGCCCAACAGTTCGGTAGTACCCGTCCAGGTATAGGTCGGTGACTGCAGATAATAAGCGTGCCCTCCGGTCAGGTAATAGTTCATGCCCCGTAAGCCTTGCATCATTGCCAGCGTCATAATGAATGAGGTGATTCTCCCATACATCACACCAACCCCATTCACCCAGCCTACAAGAGCACCAGTAATCAATGCGATTGAGACCAGAGCCAGGGAACTGCCGGTAAAAGAATTGCCACGTACCAAAACCCGAAAGTCCATTGCATCAGCGATCAGCGTGATAGCAATAACTCCGACAACGGGGGCAAAAATCATTTGTGACGCCACCGAAAGGTCAATTCGAGCCACCAATAAAACAAAAGAAACCCCCAAGGCAAGTATAGCGGGTACCGCCATACTGCGTAGAAGGTTAGTAAAGTTGGCTTCGGTTAGGAAATACTCTGACGTGAACGAACCAAGGAGTACCAGAGCCAAAAATGCTAGTAACAGGGTGTGCTTACCGAGCAAGGATGTCAATGCTGACAGAATGGGCCTTGAAGGAACGGGTGCACGCGTCTTGGCTTGAGTATAGGTGTTCTGTTGTACACTCATGCGGCACGCTCTCTTAATCCATGCAGATATGCCATGATGACGATGATCATTGCAACAAAGACCAGTTGAATGTGTCCGCTGATACCAATCAGATTGAACATGTTGTAAAGCACACCAAAAATCAGTGCGGCGGTTAGGGTTCCTTCCACCGTACCCTTTCCTCCAAAAAGGGAAGCGCCTCCAAGTACTGCTACGGCAATGGCGGTCAGCTCGAAACCTTGCCCCATGGACGGGTTGATCTGACCAAGGCGCGCACTATGAATAATACCTGCCAGAGCGGCACAGAACCCTGAGAAAATGAAGGCAAACAACTTTACCTTGGTGGCACTAATGCCGGACAGAATAGCCGCTTTGGGGTTGGCACCGACAGCATATAGTGAAGGACCGAGCTTACTGATACGCAGAACGTAATAGCTGATAAGGACAACACCAGCAAATACTAGAATTGCTACAGGAATGCCGAACCATGAACCACGACCGAGGAATACGTATCCAGTCAAGTTGTTTGGATAGGTCGACTGTCCGCCAGACACCAGATTCCCGAACGCTCTGGCAATAGCTAACATTCCAAGAGTCATGATCAATGAGGGAACTCGAAATACTGCCACACCGACTCCATTGACCAAACCGACCAGAACACCTGCCATCAAAGTGACTGCGATAACAGGTGCAGAAGCGCCACCGTCCACCAAGGTTGCACCTAGCATGGCAGCAAAGGCCATGGTAGAACCCACCGACAGATCGACCTCCCCGGCTATGAGTACCGTGGTCATACCCATAGCAATAATGCCGACCACAGCCATATTACGAATGATGTTCTGGAAATTCTCAACACTAAAGAACACAGGGCTGATTAAGCTCGCTACCAGTGTCAAAAAGAAAAATATTACTATCAAACTAATGATAGGACTTGAGGAAAACCATTGTGTGGCTTTGGCAACAGACATTGCAAAAGTACCTCGTGTGACTGGGAACCCGAAATATTGACTCACCGGTTTATCAGGGATTCACCGGTGAGTCTGGCATTACTCAGTTACGGGGTATGGGACCGAATGAGTATGGCCATTCATCAGGAGTGATGGTCTCAATACCATCAATGACCATTTTTTCTTGGGTGATCATCGGAAGGTTGGGTGTCAGGATCTGCTTCGGCGGAGGCGCATCTGCGAGACCTTCATTGTAGGCGATGTGACGAATTGCAGCGCGAACACCCAGGTCGCCCAACAATGGTGTGTATGGAGCTACCATATCCACATTGCCATTACGCACTTCATTTACGGCTTCGCGAGAGTCGTCGTTGAGCAAGAAGATTATTTTTTCTCCGCCCGGTGCGCTGTGCAATCGACCCGCCTCACGAACGGCGTCTAAAGCCCCCAACCCTTCATCAGCTCCAGTGTTGAAAACGATTTCTATATCGCGATGTGCTTGTAGGGCATTACGCGTAGTATCAAATGCTACACTGCGCTGACTGTCAGTGTGGAACGAGTCCAGTATGGAATAATCATGGTCGCCAATCGCTTCGAGGAAAGCGCCCGTACGAATTGAATCCGCCGTACTTCCTAGTGGCTTGCGATTCATGATCAACTTACCTGCGCCTCCCGTTACGTGGTTCAAGTAGAGACCTTGCTGCAAACCGTTGGCGTAAAAGTTTCCGAGTACTTCAGAGCTGATCTGCGTAGATGAAGTACGACGGTCTAGGCTGACAACCGGGATCCCGGCGCGAATGGCGCGGTCAACTGGTGGGCCCATGGGTGCTTCACGCGAGGGCCATAGAACAATGGCGTCGTATTGTTGAGCGATCCAGTTGTCAATTACTTGCCCCATTCTGTTGTCATCGAACTCCGAGTCAATGACTTCCAATCTGACATTCGGATGCAAGCTGGCTTGATACACAGCGGTATCTGCAAGACTGACCAACCAGGGGTGGTTTGCTCCGTGGTAAGCAAAGCCAATTCGATACTGTTTTTCAGGGTCAAGTATCGGGCCTTCCGGAACAGGTAAGTAGTCGGAAAACATTGCTTTGATCGGTAAGCCGCTGATTGGACCGATGTATTCAGCCCCCATGCCTACTTCCCAAACAAAGTCACCTGCAAGCTGATCCACAGGATAAGCTTCCAGATAATCACGAAAACCTTGACGCTCATAGAAGCGATTCAGGTCATTGTTTGCCAATGGTTCTGATGCAGCACGATGCTCTTGTATCAAGTTGTTAAGGTGAGTATGAATACCGACTTCTGTTTCAGCGGAGACCGCAGTGGCTAAGCCGGTGGCGATTATTCCAATTGCACTTATCGTGAATGTACGAGTTATATTCATTGTTATACTCCGTGCGTTGCTATCGATGTAACAACATTGTGATTGTTTTACTTATGGTTACGTCTTATCACACGGGTAACCATAATTATTGTCAGGCCGTTAGGCCAATTCATTATCTCCATGCTTGCATTGTTTAAACCTATGCCGAGGCTAAACTCGGATAAATATTCGTTCGTCTTTCACCTCCACGTCGTAAGTATTTACTGGCTCTTCTGCCGGAGCATGTAAAGCTCGGCCCGTTTTGATACAAAATGCGCCTTGATGAAGGGGGCACTCTATAACTGTATCCTCTAGATAGCCTTCGGAAAGACTGGCCAGTTCGTGAGTACAGCCATCGTCTATCGCGTAGTACTTTTTTTCGACTAGAAATATGGCAATGCTCTTACCGTTGGCCTCTACTTTAATTACATCGTCATCTTCCAGATCGTCTCGTGCCGCCACGTCGATCCACTGTCTGTCGCTGGCTATTTGCGCCATGTTGGCCTCCTGTTTGGTTTGCTTATATATTGGTTCTTGCCGTACCCGTCTTTATAAGCTTTCTCAGGTCTTGAGTCGGATCTGATAGCCTTTCCGGATCTGGATTTATACCCTTTTCAAGTAGTTTCTGCGTAGCACGTATGTCCTTTCCCGAATTAAAAGCAAAGGCACCGACTAACTTTTGCTCGGTAAAATAGAAGTAGACGAATTTCTGATCATTGTAGTGCCTGGATACGCATGTCTGGCCAGATGACAAGACACCGACGAGCTGTATATTGATGTCGAATTGGTCAGTCCAGAACCATGGAATTTGGTTGTACGGTGAAATAGTGCCGGTCATATTCAGTGCCGCACAGACAGGTTGTAGCTCAGCGGTTTGCCACGATTCCAGCCGGATAAATTCATCTAATTGAGCATTCCAATGGCTGGTCACCTCTCCAGCGGCATAGATGTCGGCTGATGAAGTCTCACAGTACTGGTTAACTACTACCCCATTTTGCACAGCGATGCCGGCCTGCTGAGCAAGTTTTACTCGGGGTTCAATACCAATACCAATGACCACACAGTCGGCCTTAATCGTTTCCCCATCGTGGCACTCTACATGGGCCACTTGTGAGCCTGATTGATCGCCCTGAAAGGCCACAACCTTCTTTCCGAAACGAAACATAACGCCGTTTGTACTATGAAGTTGATGGATCTTTTGGCGCATTTCTGGCGGGACACCACGTTGCAGGACAGTGTCTCCGGCTTCCACGACAGTAACCGTGCAAGCGTAAAATTGTCGCGCTATAGCGGCTACTTCCAAGCCGATAAAGCCAGCTCCCACAACCACAAGGTTTTTCGCAGTACTAAGGTCAGTGCGAAGGGCTTGTGCCTGTTCCAGAGAGCGTAAATAGTGAATACCTGTAAAATGGCTGCCAGGAACTCGCAGTTGACGGACCTGGGAGCCCGTTGTCAGAAGAAGCTTGTCATAGGTAATGCGTAGGCCATTGGCCAGACTGACCTCTTTTGCCCTAGGATCAATAGCATCAACAACAGACGAGGTTAGTAGTTGAATCGCCTGGTGTTCGAAATAATCGGGCTTTGCCATAAATAGCTGGTTTATGTCTGTGCTTCCCGCCAGAACCCCTTTGGATAATTGTGGACGTTCGTATGGGTGATGAGGTTCATCCCCAATCAAGGTGATCTCGCAATCCGGCTCTTCTGCGCGTAGGGTCTGGGCGGCCCTGCAACCCGCCTGACCCGCACCAATGATAAGGTATCGTTTTGGCTTCACTTCCACATCCTCGTTATTCTTCTCATTGTTAGGCTGAGTCAGGCACTACTGATCCGCTGCACTGGATTTCGGTTTACTACTCCATATCTGCCTTAAGATCTGGGCGTGCACTCGAACAACTCCTTGTCCAACCTCTTTAAGATGGGGCCGTATGTGTTTGTGTAATTCTGGTAGGGCATGAAAGGGTACGTTCGGATATAGATGGTGTTCAGCGTGATAAGGCATATTCCAGTACAACGCTCTAACCAGAAAATTTGTTTGTGTTGTACGGGTATTTGCCAGCATGTTGGGACTCTCTTCCATGCCGGTGTGTTCTACCATGCGAAATGCGCGCAATCCTATTTCACCTACTATTCGAGGACCAAGCCACAAGTACAGTGCCAATGCACTATTAAGCCAGACAGATACGGCTGCAAGCAGTACATATGTAGCCAGCATGAAACGAGCTTCCCAAATCACTGAAGTCACTTCGTTCTTGGGAATAAAAGCTTTTTCTTCACTGGTCAGCTTGCCGGCAGCCAGTGCAAACATGTTTTTTATCAGACGATGCCAGATCTTGACGCTAGAAATATGGCCGATGTATTCACCGATACTCCTCGGAAAGAACACCTGGTCAGGGTCCATTGTCGGATGCTGTGTCCAGGTGTGGTGGGCCATGTGGCGATACTTGGAGTAGAGGAACGGCCGCAGAATGAGCAAGCCGCAGATGTGACCAATCAACTTATTCAGTCGGCGTGCCTTAAATGCCGAACTGTGAATGCACTCGTGAAGAGGCGCAAACAAGAATGCGAACAGCAGCCCCTGACCAATGAAGAAAGGAATGGACCAGGCACTACCCAAGGTCAACAACAAGAGCCATCCGCAAATAACAATAGCGAGAATATGCCCGCTAAAATGGATTATTCCGTGATAATTATCCCGCTTCAATATTGGTTTAAGAGTTTTCTTGTCTATCAATTTTTTCGTGTTTTCGCAGTGCCAACTTTCTCGTGTTATTTCCACAATTGATACACCTTTCAAATTATTTGTCAGGTCGAAACTTAACAAAGAGACTATTTTCGTACCAATACAGATTTTGAATCCCTGCATTGGCAGAACAAAACCAGCTACATAGTTAATATCTATATAGGTATTAGCTATGTCTGCCTTTAAAAAATGAATTGGAAAACTTAATGGCCGAAAGGTGACACTAAAAAAATGAATCAGTATTAAGCCATTGGAGCCAATAATAATGAAGTCAATCGCTGCGATTGCGTTGGAATCAAACCAGTTGCTCTCTATCGAGGAAATTGAAGTAATGCCTCCTGGTGAAGGTGAAGTCCTGGTTGAAATAGCTGCCACGGGCGTCTGTCATACAGACGCGGTGATGCTGGAAGGTTTGAACAGCAAGGCGAGCTTTCCCACTATTTTGGGTCACGAAGGGGCTGGCCGGGTTGTCGAGTGCGGTACTGGGGTAAACTCGGTGGCCGTGGGTGACTCAGTTATTCCACTCTATGGTGCCGAATGCAGACAATGTCCTCACTGTATCAGCCAGCGGACGAACCTTTGCTGGAGTATTCGCGAAACAAGGGATCAAGGCACGATGCCTGATGGGTCTACTCGCTTCTGGTTGAACGGTCTACCGATCAACCATTTCATGGGTACCTCGACATTCTCCCGATACACCGTAGTCCCGGAAATTGCCCTGGCTAAGATCCGCTCAGATACACCGCTCGATAAGGTGTGTTTGCTCGGGTGTGGTGTTACCACAGGTGTTGGTGCGGTATTGAACGACGCAGACGTACGCCCGGGTGACTCTGTTGCCGTATTCGGTCTGGGTGCTGTAGGTCTGAGTGCCATTCAGGGGGCTCGGATCGCTGGTGCAATGACTATCATCGCGATCGATATCAATCCAGCCAAAGAAGCCATCGCTCGTAAATTGGGCGCTACGCACTTCATCAACCCGAATACCATTGGTCAACGGACTGTCGAGTGCATTGCAGATCTTACCGCAGGCGGTGTGGATACCAGCATTGAGTGCACCGGCGTACTTTCCGTTATGCGTGACGCCGTCGAAGCCGCCCATGTGGGCTGGGGTACCTGTGTCCTTACCGGGGTGGAAGCCAGTGGTCAAGAAGTTTCAATTCCGCCGGTATGGGTTCGGTATGGACGAACGGTCAAAGGCAGTTACTTTGGGGGGGTAAGAGGTCGAAGCGAGCTTCCCACCTATGTAGACATGTACATGAATGGACTGATAGAAATTGACGCCTTGATCTCTCACAATCTGAAAATACAGGATGTGAACCAGGCATTCGATCTCATGCGCTCCGGTCAGTCCACTCGCTCAGTCTTGCACTTCGAGTGATTATGGCTCACGACGACTATTTGGAGTGGCAGTATGACCTGCGGGCGCGGCATCCGAACCATAATCAGGTAAAAGCAACATCTCATCTTCGTAGCGAAGGTGTTCGTTCTCGTTTACCCGTGATATACAACTTGCCATGTGGGTCTGGGCCTAACGCTCGATTTGACATGATACCAGGGCGGAATACAAGCGCGTACCAGCCTGTAATGGTATTCATTCACGGCGGCTTCTGGCGTTCCGGCGACAAAAGTGAGGTTGCTTTCCTCGCAGAACCCTTTCATCAGCACGGAATCACGACTGTATTGTTGAATTATTCATTGGCTCCAACTGTTGGTTTGCGTGAAATTATCTGCGAATTGAGAGACTCTTTGGCCGATATCTCGCGTCAAGCGCGCCTTTTGGGTCTAGATCCAGACGCCATGGTGGTTGGTGGACATTCTGCAGGCGGTCACCTTGCTGCTATGATGGCTGTCACTGATTGGACGAAACTTGATCATTTGCACCTTACGATAAAGGCCAGTTTTGGCCTTAGCGGACTTTATGATCCGAGTCCACTGGCCAGAACCAGCTTCCAATCTGTTTTGGCCTTGCCTGATAACTGCACAGACCTGGTTGCGCGCCCAACCGGTATTAATCGACAAGCTCTGGATCTTGTGGCTTGTGGCTCCCTGGAAACCAAGGAGCTGAAAGCGCAATCTCAACGATATGCGAAAGCGGTCTTGGCTAAGCAAGGCATCGATCCCATGTTCTGGGTGAAGGATCGGGACCACTACGACATATTGCACGAGCTGGGCGACGCCGACTCCTTGCTTTTCCGCCGTGTTCTAGATTTGTTTTAGGAGCTGGTGTCGACATTTGGAGTATACTTCGTTAAGGCACAGGCACAGGCACAGGCACAGGCACAGGC
>SKHB01000152.1 GCA_007117135.1 Microbacteriaceae bacterium
AACAAAACCGTCCAAGAAAACCCGATTGGCGCTTCTTTCATTTGCCCAGTCCTAGGATTTTCAAAGTATATTTTAGCGTGAGCCATTCGGATTCCTTTGTGTTGCGACTTCTAGTTATTTTAGCAGCTTGATTTCACCTCGACTTGAAAGAACTTTGTCAGTCTTCCGCAGCTGGAGGCTCTATTATTGCGGCATCACCGTTCATGATTTCTGTGGGAGGGCTAGCATCCAGCAGTCGATCCCCACTGCTTATCCAAACTATCGCCAAGATGGAGAAGATAAGCGTCAGGAGTGCGGCTAAACCTATGATAGTGATCTTTAACCATTGCGGGCCAAAGCTCTCTCTCTGATCATTGTCAAACAACGCGTTTCGCAACGATTTATCAAAATTCGATTGCATAGCATAACCTTGCCGATCGCGTTTCAGATGAGCTTTCAGCATGTTTAGCTCATCATGCAGTTGATTAACTTCTCGCCAAAGGCTTTCGATTTCTTGCTCAGCGGAACCCTTCTGAGCACGCGTGGCACGCGCTTCAGCTTTAGGTGCAGTATTTGCTTGTTTTTTTGCTTCAGAAAATGCGCGCAAAGCCTGGTCTGCCCAATCTTCTCGGAGCCTCTGCGAACCCGGAAGATTGATTGTCGTAGCGATAATGGTGGTGGTGGTATGACCATGCATGAAAGCCAGCGCCTGAAGGCGCTGTATGATGTCCGAGAATGCTATTTCTTGACTGTTTCTAGGCTGAAAGTCTTCAAACAGTAGAACGCTATCGCCAGGGAGTGTCTCCCACTGATATGGCGGCTCCCTTCCGGTTGTTTGAAGAAGATTTGGCCAGCGTAATCTTTCAGTCGCCTGATCATAGAATTTAATTGTCTCTTCATAGAGCTGATTGAGCTGATCAGCTAGCGCAACCCAGTCAGAAAATGACGCCCGTGGAGATGTCTGATCGATCCTCACGGCCAAGCAGGAACCAAAAAAACCTCTTCTTCCAGTGTAGTCCCGACAGGGTGCAACGAACCCAATCAGGTTAATTTCGTGACCCGCTTCGTTCGTAACGCGCCTGACAAATAATGCAGGTTGATCGATGGGAATGGTATGCTGGCCTCCGCCTTGCCGACGGAATATTTCGAATTCGAAAATCGATACGTGATTTTTGGCTCCTGCCAGAACCCCATCACCTTGAGCGGTGAGCCCTTGGGTCGTGCCAAATACAGCTTGTCCAAGAATGACTGTTTCTAGGGCGCTCATCGCCAATCAACCTTCCCAAGAAGGCGTTGAACGAGGGTAGGACCTGGCTGTTTTCCCGTGAACTGCTCGAATACCCAGAAGAATATTTGCTCGATATCCGAAAAATCTGGAGAAACGAGACGTGGGGATCCCTCGCTAAGTTCGATCTCTCCGAGTCGGAGTGGTGCAAGTAGTGTCTGGCTCTCTTTCGGCCATGTGGCCCATATCTGATAGGTTTCCCCACAAAATCTGTTCAGATACCCCATCAAGGCGTCTGCATCCAGCTTGTCATAAGCCATGCAGCCGTCAGGTGTTCCGTAAGTTTGCAAGCGCGCTAGTGACTCTTTCGGCTTGGAAATTACCACCCCCAATGACATGCGATCCCGCAAGCCAGGAAAATTCTTCTGCACATATGCCATGAAAGAAGCAAAGAGTTGATCATTCTCCTCAACCTCTGGGCTTAGCATAAGAATGACACAGAATTTTAGGCGGGGATTGGCAAGGTAGGCAGAAAGAAGCGGTGAAAAACGAGGTGCCGCTCCAGATTCGGGTAGAACTTGACGCATCAACTCGCCTGAAACCTCTAGGAAGCTGAAGTCTACACTGAGCTTTTTACCAGCTGTAGTCTTTGCGTGCACTTGCACTTCTCGGATATCATTCTCACCGGACGCAGTGGGATCCGGGAAGCGGCCCTCTATCCACTGGCTCTTCCAAGTATTAATGATGTTACGACCTTCCCAATCTTGCCCAGTATCGCGGTCAGGGATTTGAATTTCTGAATGGAACGGCCCCTCGTTCAGCAAATAGTTCATCATCATCCATTGAAACGTCGTCTTTCCGCTACCAGGAAAACCGAATGTGAAGATGTAATTCCCATCTTTCTTGTTTGTGATTTCCTCGACGCTGATACCTGTTCTCGAGCGTGGACGCACACGGCTTAGACCCGGGGATACCGGCTCAAATGGATTTTGACCTTCAGACATCTCTAATTCCTCTAAATTTTTTAATCGCCAATCACGCGACGGCCGCCGCCACCGCGTTGAGTGCCTGTCTTCACTGGTTTCTCGAGGCGGCCCTTTCCAAAGAGAGCAAAAGACAAAAGTAGAGGAAGGACATCCACCACCGACGCAAGAACAAGCGAAACTACAGTTGCTAGAGGATTAGGCATCTCCCCAAAACCATTCTGGAAAGCATAAACAATCTCTCCTAGCCGTCCGAGCGACGGATTAATGCGCGTATGGGAGACACGGCTATTGTCCGGCAGAAGAGAATTCGCTTCACGCTCGATATCGAGAGACTGAGCAGACATGTCTGCAAGAGCATCTAGTCCACCTTTGGTTGCCAGCACGCGATCTGTATTGCTAAAATCCAGTAACGCAGCGTCAATACGGCGAATGATGTTTTGGATCTGTGGCGCCTGTGTAGTGCTCAAAGACGTTTCGAATATTTCTTCCGCTGCGGCTCTGTAACGGCCATACCATGCGTTCACGACGGCCATTTCAGAACCAACCTGTGGAACCGCCATATTTGTAATAGCCCGACCAAGAATATTTTCGATCCGATCCATGTGGCTGCGGCACTCGACCCCACAGCCGGGACGCAACGGATCATTGATTTGATTGTAGAGGTTTTTCAGCTCAACGGCCAAATCAGCGCGGGTTTGGTTTGCGAAGATCAGTGCATCCGTGCTCGACAAAGCTCTGCGTGTTTCAACGAGGTTGTCTCTGAACACTGCTATCTGTTCAGATACAGTATGACGTGTCACGTCATCGCGCATGAAGTTGCTGTAGAGAAAGTTGAAATTTGATGCGATCGAAAAGAATGCAGCAACCCCCCAAATGAACAATGGAAGCAGGAATTTCCGTTCTTGGGATCGAAAGTAACTAATCGTCGCGTCCATGACCAAGATGATGAGCATCAGGAGCACTACCAAGGGAATCGTTATCTCTCCCGCGGTCCTGAGCAACCCCCCATAAGACAGGTATCCAGAGATGCTAACGCCGAGCACCAGAATAACGACGTAGGCAAGAACAATGAAAAAAGGCATCTGCAGCACCTATTTCTAAGAGGTTGGAAAATTCCTATCTAGACTAAGGCGCTCGGTGTGCATTGGGAACACCTTTTCGTAAGTATTTTCATCTACCTAGCCCGAATTATTCATGAGTGTGTGGTGAGGGTGGCGTAAGCTTTTGAATTCCTGTATTTTTCGGTTGTTGAAGCCAGAAAGTCCAGTTTCCAAGGCAGGCCCCCTCACCATGATGCAGTCTACCTCCGCCGCACCCGCTTTGTCACCCTTGAATGGCAAACCCATCCCTCTCAATTTTGACGGGGCTGCGATGAGTTCCGACGTCGGTCTGACGCTCTTACGGGAAGTCGAACGCCGGCACGACTTGGCTGGTCTTGT
>SKHB01000065.1 GCA_007117135.1 Microbacteriaceae bacterium
ACACAAACGGCAGTGCCACGGCCACACCAGTTACCAGTGACAACACCACCGAGTAGGTGACCGCTCGGCTGGTCAAAGATTTGTTTCCCCCACCAAACGCTCGAGCGACGACCACCCCGGCACCAACGTTCAAAGCACCTAGCAAGAACAGGGGGATGGTGTGAATGGCGTTAGCAAAACCGACAGCGGCAATAGCCGAGCCTCCGAGGCCCCCGACAATGATCTGGTTGACAAACGCTAAGGCGAGAACGAGGAAAAACTCAAAGCCTACCGGGATGGCAATTTTTGCTACCTGGGTTCCCGCACGGTCTGGTAAACCCGGGGGTCGAAGACGAAACATTGGCCCCAGCTTACGCCAGCACCCGGCCCATCCCGGGGAGGCAAAACCTCCTCCCCAAGACTCATCACCTCGGGGAGGAGGTGTGGTCTAGAGGCGGCCCATGTATTGGACGTGGGCGTCTTTCGCCTGCTCGCTGATCTCCTCGAAGCTGACTTCGTTGGGGAATTCACTGTCAACACTGCAGCCAAACCAGCCGGCAGCAGTCAAGTAAAGGTTGACATCTTCTTGGACCAGCCAAAACTCGCGCCGCTCGACATACTCATCGCAGGATTCGGTTTGGGCGTCAACGTAGTTGGTTTCCCAACGGATTCCTTGGGCGCCGCTTGGCAGGCCGGTGAGGTTTTCCCGTTGAACGGTTTCACCATAGGTTCCGGTACCGCTGTCGAGCATGCACTGGCCTTGGCCAATGAACCCGTCAAAGGTGGCGAAGATGCCGGTGGCGTCATCTTCCGTACCCACAACACCCATTTGTTGAATGATGGTGCCGGAGCCGTCATCGCCCAGCCCGGTCACGTCTGGCTCTGAGCCCAACACGAAGGCGATGGCTTCTTCGAAGCGCTCTTGGCAGTCAATCAGGGGGCTGAAAACAATTCCTTCAGCGAAGGAGAAGGGCTCCGTGAAGCCCTCCGATTCATCGACCTCAGGGGTGGTGACCGTGTCTCCGGTCACCGGTTCGGTGAGGGAGTCATCGGGGTCACCGCTCGCGCAGCCAGCGAGAACAAGACCAGCGACAAGCAGCATGGCGGGGGCAAGGACAGTATTTTTTGTGAACGCACTCATACCCGATAATTTAAAGCAATTGTTTTTCTTCGCCCCATTCCCATTCGGTTAACCCCCATTGACCCCCCCCCTGACAGTGTCAGCAGGCGCGGGAGGACCTAGGTTAGCGTTGAAGCTGCAGGTTTATGTCCACCACGAAAAAGGAGTGCCATGTCGTTTCCGAAAGATTTTCTCTGGGGGTCAGCCACCTCCTCCTACCAAATCGAAGGCGCCTGGCAAGAAGACGGTAAAGGACCAAACATCTGGGATGTTTTCTCTCACACCCCCGGGAAAGTCCTCAACGGCGACACCGGTGATGTTGCCATAGACCACTATCACCGATACCGCGATGACGTCTCGCTGATGGCTGACCTTGGCCTTCAGGCATACCGCTTCTCTTTTTCCTGGGCCAGGATCATCCCTGACGGGACCGGAGCAATCGAAAAACGTGGGCTCGATTTTTACGACCGCCTCATCGATGCTCTACTGGAAAAGAACATCCACCCCATGGCCACCCTTTACCACTGGGATCTTCCCGCCGTTCTGCAAGACAAAGGGGGGTGGACACACCGTGACAGCGCGTCGTGGTTCGCCGACTATTCGGCAGTCGTCCACGACGCTTTTTCTGACCGGGTGAAGATGTGGGCAACGCTGAATGAGCCGTGGGTATCAGCTTTCCTCGGCCACGGAATTGGAATTCATGCCCCGGGGATTAAAGACCCCGTCGCTGCCTTTGCGGCGGCCCACCACCTGCTCCTGGGTCACGGTAAAGCGGTCCAAGCTATGCGAGCGCAATCCTCTGATAGCCAACTGGGAATCGTACTCAACCTCGCCCCGGTATACCTCGAGGGCGACGCCCCCGACGATCACCCAGCACACACTTCCGTCGCGTTACACGATGCAATCTTGAACGGTTTGTGGACCGAGCCCCTCCTGCGATCCCACTACCCCGACCTTCTTCTCCAGCTCGGCGATGTGGTCACGGGCAACATCAAAGACGGTGATCTTGGCATTATTTCCGAACCCATCGACTGGATGGGCATCAACTACTACCAAGACATTAGATTTGTGCCATCAGACGTGACACCATCGGCTGACCCGATGAACCCCCCGGGTACAGACCTCCCCGGAACCGTTGGGGTGGAGCCTGCGCCTGCAATCGGGAATGTCACCAGCTTTGGCTGGTCGACAACGCCCGACGGGCTCCGGGCTCTGTTGGTGACCCTGGATGGGGAGTATGACAATTTGCCACCGATTTTCATTACCGAAAACGGCTGCGCCTACGACTACCCGGTAGAAGACGGTGTGGTCAACGACACCCTCCGTGTCACCTATATGCACGAACACCTGACAGCACTCTTAGAGGCCATCAAGGAGGGCGTGGATGTCCGCGGATATATGCACTGGTCCCTGTTTGACAACTTTGAGTGGGCCGAAGGTTACCGGCAGCGGTTTGGAATGGTGCATGTGGACTTCGACACCCAGGTGAGAACCCCGAAACAGTCAGCACTGTTTTACGCGAGAGTGATTGCCGACAACGGCCTCCCCTCCGCGTAAAAACTTATTTCTTTGACGAAATTCGCATCACCTGGTCGTCGTCGGTGGCAATGAGCAGGGTTCCGTCGGGCATTTGGATGAGGTCGCGCGGGCGCTCCCCAATGGCTATTGGCTCATCGATCATGACCTGACCATTCACCATGCGTAAGCGGTGAATGAATCCTTTGAATGATGCCACCAAAATGTCCCCGTACCAGGCGGGGAAATCCTCACCGCGGTAGACAAGAAGTTGGCTGGGGGCAATTGAAGGTGTCCAGGCGAACACTGGTTCGGTGTAATCGCCGTGGTTTTGGCCATACCACCGACCAAGTTCCCAGGTGGGGTCTGGCTGCCCCACTCCGCCATATGGGCCACCATAGGTAACATCTGGCCACCCGTGGTCATTGCCCGGCTCAATCAGGTTCAACTCGTCGCCGCCCTTAGGCCCATGTTCGCTCTGCCACAGTTGTCCAGACACCGGGTCATAGGTGAGTCCCTGAGCGTTGCGGTGCCCTCGAGTGAGAATCTCAACATCACCGCTCGGTGATACGGCAATCACCGTGCCGAGGTTGTTGGGGGCGACCAGTTCCTCGGGAGGCCCGTCGTAGGCACCTTCGAGGCGCTCTTCACGGATAGTAGAGAACCCGAACGCGAAGTCTCCAACAGTCATATAGACGGTGCCATCGGGATCTGATGCCACCCGACCACCAAACTGCTGGGGGCCGCTTGTGTAATCAAGGCACGGAGATGAGCTAAACAGCATACGCGGGTTACTGACAGTCAAGGGGTCAACCGTGAGAGTCATTTCCCATAACTCCAACCCCAAACATTCTTTTTTGACGGGGGTGACAGAAAAGTGGAGCGTCTGGGTGGCCTCGTTGTAGACAATCCCCCGGATGAGATTCAAATCGTCGAATGCTTCAGTCAGGTTAAGAGAATCGAGAACCTCAAGGTCAGCCGACCACCTGGTGATAATGGCTTGAGTGTTAAAGC
>SKHB01000094.1 GCA_007117135.1 Microbacteriaceae bacterium
AATACCGATTAAATTTACCGCCCGATGGCCGATATCGGTAGGGATGACACCAGATAAATCCCCCACCCCACACACAACCAACTGAACACCGGCGCGGGGGTGCGGAGAGAAAGAAGGGGTTATCTGATTACCCCCGCGCCCAGGCGCAAAAGCCCCGGAGGGGGTTTGTGCCTGTGTGGTGTTCATGGGGTAAACGTATCTGGCACCACTGACAGTGAGCCTCTCAACATGTCGGCAGCTTTTTCCGGCGACACGTCATTGACGAAAGCGCCCATGGCGGATTCTGAGCCTGCGAGATATTTGAGTTTGTTGGTGTCACGTCTGGTGGTGAAAAGGTCAAGAAACAGCCTGCCGTGTTCCCTGCTGGCGCCTCTAGGCGCCTGATTCCATGCGGCAATGTACGGCACCTGCTCGTCGAATAACCCCCGGAAGCGCCTCAAAAGTCGTGGGTAGATGTCAGCGAGCTCTGATGCTTGGGAATCATCCAGCTCCGTGAAATCCCTGACTGGAGCCAGAGGGTGAAGCTGAACCTGGAAGGGCCATCTGGCGGCGAAAGGAACAAAAGCCACCCAGTGTTCTCCTCGGTCGACAATGCGCGTCCCCTCCGAGGTCTCTCTGCCCACCAGGTCGTCGATGAGGTGGCGGCCGGTTCTCGCCCGGTAATCGGCAACCTGATCGAGGTGCCTCTTTGCCCGAGAGGGAATGAACGGGTAGGCATAAATTTGGCCATGTGGGTGGGAAATTGTCACCCCAATGTCTGTGCCAAAGTTTTCGAACACGAACACGTAGTCCACGTAGTCTTTAGTGCTCAACTTTGCGGTCCTGTCTTTCCATGCCTGGATGACCAGTTCGACTCGAGAGCGGGGAAGGTCTGCGAAGGTAGCGTCATGGTTGTCGGTGAAACACACCACCTCGCAGTGCCCGGCGTTATCAGAGGTCATCAAAAAGTCAGTCGATGGCGCAGTAAATGAGGTATTCGGGGGTGTCAGCGAGGGGAAACGGTTATCAAAAATTACTACCTCATACGAGGAATCTGGTATTTCCGTGTGATTGGAGTCAGAACTAGGACACAGCGGGCACGAATCAGCTTGCGGCAGGAAGGTTCGATCTTGGCGATGACCGGCCACAGTCACCCACTCCCCCACAAGCGCGTCGTAACGAATTTCACCGCGGTGAGTGGAGGCGAGTAAACCCCGGGTATCAGGCTGGGGAACACGGCCAGGATCCCGGTCAAAATAAAGAAGTTGCCGACCGTCTGACAGCGTCAGGCTTGTCTGGAAATATTTCACTTGGCATCACCGCCCGCGAGTACTCGAACCCGCCAACTCATTGCGACACTTTCTCCCGCACCCAATTCGATAACGTCACGGCCGGAAGAGAAACCATTCGGAGGGCA
Source organism: Microbacteriaceae bacterium (assembly GCA_007117135.1). Lineage (GTDB taxonomy): Bacteria > Actinomycetota > Actinomycetes > Actinomycetales > Microbacteriaceae > Pontimonas. Next base: position 1,397 of record SKHB01000094.1, read on the forward strand.
TGTTTGAGGCTCGATAACGATGCTCCCCGCAAGCGGCCCGTCAATAGGTTTGTGGACTTGCATCCACGGGCAATCGTCGGATGCTTCCACCCGAATAAGACGGCCGTCGGGGTCGGCCAGTTCGGCCACTACCCCATCGACAAAAGCACCAAAGGCGTGGTCCAAAAACCCCGCGTCAAGGTACCTGCCGTGCCCGTAATCTAAGCTCGAGTGGGCCACATCGACCTCTTCGACTGGTAACAGTCGCTCAAGGTCGGGTACGACGACTGACCGTGCTGACATGGTGAGCGTCCATTTCGAGGGCGTGCCCACGGGCAATACCAAGTAGGGGTGGAAGGCTGCGCCAAACGGTGCCGTCGTATCTGAGGTGTTTGTTGCCCGAAGCCGCACTGACACCCCGTCTTTTTCAGCACGATAGGTCACCTGAAGCTCAACCAGCCACGGGTATCCCACGACACCCCCCGTGCGAATCCCGAAGGTGACCTCTGCGTCGCTATGACTAACCACTTCCCAACTCTGTTCGCCGGTGAAACCGTGCAGGGCGTTTCTCCGGCCACTTTCGTTGCACTCCAGCTGATACTCCCGGCCGCCGAAACTGTAGTGGCCATCTTCGATGCGGTTAGGCCACGGAGCAATCACGGAGCCGAGATAGCGTCCGGCTGCGTCACCAGCTGATACTTGCGGGACCACAGAAAAATTACCGACACTCAACTGAACAAGGCTTGCGCCAACCCGGTCAACCCCGGCCGTTACACTGCCGCGCTGAAGCGCGATGGTCGTCCGGTTGGTGTGTGTTTCTGTGACGCTAGACATCATCACCCGCTAGCGAGATCATGTTCCAGGACGCAGCAGGGAGCGTCAACACAAGCTGCCCCTGGCTCAGAGAGTCGATGGCGAATTCGTCGGGTATAACACGAAGAGGGTCATCTGCGCTGTTGGTGGCGAGGAGATCTTTCCCGCCCAGGCGCGCTGTCACATCCACCCGGAGGGGCCCGAAAGCGCTCAGGTCAATGGTGACGGGGATGTCAGTGTCCACACTGCGGTTGAGCAAGAACACGCTGACCCGGCCGCTTTCCTCATCAGCGGTGACGGTCGCGTCCACCAGGGGCACGTTGTCCATCAGTTCGGTGTTATGGCTGGGGCAGGTGATGTCGGGCCGTAACACGACGCCCTGCGCATATTTTGCTGTGAGAGAAAAAGGATAAAAGATGGTTTGGCACCAGGCAGGAACACCGGGTTCTGTTCTGATGGGTCCGATGACGTTGACCAGCTGGGCCTGGCAGGCTACATCGATACGGTCAACATTGTTCAACAGGGTCATCAGCAGGCTTCCCACGACAACGGCGTCTTCGACCGTAAATTCATCTTCGATGAGTTTTCTCGCCTGCTCCCACTCGAGAGCGTGAGGGCCAGGGAAGCGTTTCTGGTACCACACGTTCCACTCATCAAATGACAGGTTGATGATCTTGTCACTGCCTTTTTCCGCGGCAATTTCATCAGCCGCCTGAACAACTCCAGCAATAAAGCGGTTCATCCTCGCGCTAGATGCCAAGAATGAGGCGAGATCGTCGTCGTATTTTTCGTAGTAGGCGTGCAAGGAAATAAGGTCCACGTCGTCGAAAGTGTGGCGCAGCACGGTCCGCTCCCACTGGCCAAAGGTGGGCATTTCTTCGAACGAACTCCCACACGCCACCAGGGTGACGTTGGGGTCAACCAGCCGAATGGCTTTAGCTGTTTCCTGGGCAAGCCTGCCGTATTCGTCGGCAGTTTTGTGACCAATCTGCCAGGGACCGTCCATTTCGTTTCCCAAACACCACAGGGAAATGTTGTGGGGGTTTTCCACACCGTGTTCTCGTCGCCAGTTGGCGAGAGTCGACTGGCCGGCATAATTGCAGTACTCCACCAGGTGCGCAGCGTCCAGCACACCCCGGGTGCCAAGATTGGTGGCCATCATGGGTTCGGCGTCAACAGCGGCCACCCAGGACATGAACTCGTTGAGCCCAAACTGGTTTGTTTCAATCGACCGCCAGGCAAGATCTAATCGCACGGGGCGATCTTCTTTGGGGCCCACCCCGTCTTCCCACAGGTATCCGGACACAAAGTTTCCCCCCGGGTATCGCACCACACTGACACCCATTTCTTTGGTCAGTTC
>SKHB01000031.1 GCA_007117135.1 Microbacteriaceae bacterium
GTTATAACTGGAGGATCTAAATCAACATGGAAAGTTTTGGGAGTTCCATTAATACCTACATTAGCACTAGGATCTATACATTGAACATCCCAAGTATAAGTTCCATTTTCTAAATTTGTCAGTGTGAAGTTTTGTTCAACACCTTCTTGCACGTTCGTATTTGTAATATTCTCCACGCCGTTCAAGATTAAAGTACACTCATCTATTTCTCCAGAATTATCAAAAGGCGTATAGTATAAGGTTCTGTTAACAGTATTATTTCTATAATTATTTTCAGGATCTCCCAAAATAATCACAGGAGGTTCTTGTACTTCAAAATCTTCCACGCCACTCATATTTTGATTTCCTGCCAAGTCAAAACATTGTACGTTCCAATCGAATAATCCATCATTAAAAACACCTATTGGTTGTATAAAATCCTGCGAATTATTTACTATTATACCAGAAACGTTCAAAGTATTGTTAACGTATAAATCACAACTTAACTGAGGTGCTAAGTTATCAGTTACTGTAAAGTTAAAATTAACCGTGCTTGTTTCTACTAACTCGCTTTGTATAGGATAATTCAAAGTAACTAAAGGACTGGTTAAGTCAACATAAAAAGTCCAATTCGCAGGGTAAAACGTGTTAGAATCCGTATCTCTACAAGCAACTGTCCAATTATATTGCCCCTCATCTAATCCAGTAAGTTCAAAAGTATTATTTTGTTTATTAACAGCAGAATTATCTGTCTGTTCAATTTGTCCGTTTAATAGTAAGTCACAACTTGTTATTCCAAAATCATCTTCTGGGAAATATGTTAATTCTACAGTGTCCGTATCAAACCACGTATTGTTTAAAGGACTTAATAAAGTCACGTTTGGAGGAGCATCTACTTCAAAAAAGAACTCATCAGAGAATTCTATTAATTCTGCTAAGTCCGTACATTCAACGTACCAAGAGTAGTTGCCATCAGGTAATAATTCATGGTGTGTTGTGTTAGTAGCGTTTTCTACTTCTAAATTATTCGCTATTCTGAAAGGTGCTGAGCCGTCTTCTGTTAAGTAGATGTCACAACTCATTACTGGACTTACTTCATCAAAAGCTCTGAAATTGAAAGAAACATTATTAGCTGTTTCAACAGTGTTATTTAAAGGACTTAATAATTCTATTAAGTAAGGAGGATCATTATCTACAAAGTAACTAAAATCGGAAGGTGCTTGACCAGTTAATGAATTTGTATCTATACATTGTACGTTCCAATCATATCTTCCATCAGGTAAATTAGTTAATTCAAAACTATTTACTGAATCCGTGGTTATACTCGTATTTGTTTCTTCTACTTGACCGTTCACGATTAGTGAACAACTGTTGAAGTCCCCGGTTCCCCCTCTAGGTATGTAAGAGAAAGTTACGTTTCTATTCGTTCCTCCCGTAAAGTTAGCAGGGCTTACAAGTTCAACTTCTGGTGGAACTACCGCTGTGAAATTGACTAACGCACTCGTGTTCATATTACCTGCTAAGTCTGTACATTCAACTCTCCAAGTATAATTTTTACTTATGAAACCTTCAATCGTATGATTAGCAACTACTCCGTTTTGTACTTGTAATCCTGAAGCATTTAGTTCTTCATCCAGGTATAAGTCACAAGTCAAATCATTTGCTAAGTTGTCAGTGGCTAACCATTCAAATGTGTAACTGGTTGTATTAATTGTTTGGTTCTCCACAGGATCTAATAAATTAATATTGGGAGGTGTGACGTCTACTGTAAAAAACAAAGTTTCTGTTTGGTTAATATTGGAGAATACTCCCGCGTCTTCACATAAAACGCTCCAGTTATATAATCCTTCGTTTAATCCTGTTAGTGAAAAGTTTTGTTGCTCCCCACTAACTATACTTGTTTGATTAAACATTTCTGAAACACCGTTCAAATATAACTCACAATAGTTAAAACCGTCATTATCAAATGGTGTGTACAACAACTCAGGATTGGCTGTATTTATGAAACTGTTATTTGTTGGGAAATCAAGAGTTATTGTAGGTGTTTCGTTTATCGTGAATGTTCTTGTTTCACTAACATTAGTATTTCCTCCTATATCTACACACATAACATCCCATGTTTGGAATCCATCCGGTAAGTTAGTTATTTGTTCAGTTACTAATGTACCACTTGTTGTATTAGTGGTTATTGTCGGGATACTGTTTATATTTATAGTACAACTTAATGGATCCCAATTATCAAAACCTGTGTATGAAAAGTCAACCGTACTCATCGGGAAAGAAACACCATCTAATGGATTGTCCAAGACAACAGTGGGAGGTGTGAAGTCTCCGTAAAAAATCCATTGTGAACTATTCGCTGCATTATTGTTAGAATCTATACATTCTACATTCCACAAATATGCTTGTTCATCAATAACATATTCAAAAGTGTTAAAATTATTAACATCTATATCAGTATCAGTATCTACTAAAGTATCGTTTATGTACAGACTACATTCTTGTATTCCGAATCCATCTTGAGGCAAATAAGTTAGTGTAGCCGTGGTTTCGTTAACACCTGTATCATTAAAAGGACTTATTAAATCAACAACTGGAGGAACATCTATTATGGTTAAGTTGAAAATATCAGTGGTGTTTATATTACCTGCTAGATCCGCACATTGTAATCTCCAAGTATAATCTCCTACGTCAAATCCGGATACAGATATATTAGTAACAGTATCGTTGAAAGCTGTAACTGTTTGGTTTAGTGTTTCATCAATAAACAAGTCACAAGTCATGGTATCTGATCTTAAATCTTGAACTGTGAAGTTAAAAAGAACTGTTTCGGAAGTTAATGTCGTTTCTGGTTGTACAGGATGGAATACTGTTAAATTAAAAGGGGCTTCTCTGTCTATATCGAAGTAGAAAGTTGAAGAATTACCTATTAAGCCTCCTTCATCTTCACAACTAACGCTCCAGTTATACCTTGTTTGTTGTAATCCACTTACTGAAAAAATATTTTGTGCATTTGCAGTAGGAGTATTATCTGTTTGTTCTAAAACACCATCAATGTATAATTCACAATATTCTAATGTTGAGAAAGTCGTAGGAGTATAAGCAAATTCTACAGGCGCATCATTTATCCAAGAGTTATTCTCGGGATAGTCTAAAGTAATAACTGGTTCTTGCGTTGTTGAAACAATTATTTGTATAGGATCTGAAAACTCATCTTGGTATTTTGAGTCGGCAGCACATCTCACGTATGGACTTCCGGGTGTATCGGTTATTAAATTGAAAGTCGTGTTTATTGTTTCGTTAAATAAGTTTCCTTCGCTTACAGGGTTTGATTGTGTCCCTAGTAAATTAACAGAGTCTCCTCCGTTAATGTTTTGCCAAGTTCCTGATTGATTGGTTTGTACAATAACATCCACGTCTAAACAATATGCAAAATCACATTCCACTTCACACGTAACGTTAAACTCCATGCCTTGACCATACACTGTTTGATCCGAAGGTTCTAGTATATTTGTTGATAAAAATCCTATTTGGAAAAAATCATCAATATCAACATAA
>SKHB01000024.1 GCA_007117135.1 Microbacteriaceae bacterium
CTTTCGTCGAATGAAGTGCCTTTTCCGCCTTCCCCAGCTGTTCAGAAAGCCCTTGAAAACGGCCAGTGGAATCGGTATCCGGATGCGACAGCGCTGGGCGTGCGGGCACGGCTCGCCAAAAAATATGGGGTGAGTGCCGACGAGGTTTTGGTGGGCGCAGGGTCTGTAGCGCTTCTCGCGCAGTGGATTGCCGCTGCCGCTGGACCCGGTGACGAGGTGGTGTATTCGTGGCGGAGTTTTGAGGCTTATCCAGGCTTGGTTAGTGTGGCCGGGGCAACAAGTGTTCAGGTAGCAAATACTCCAGACCATCGCCACGACATTGATGGCCTTGTTCAGGCTGTCACCGACAAGACACGCGTTCTCATCGTGTGCACACCCAATAACCCGACCTCACAGATTGTGACGCGGGGTGAGTTTGAGGGTCTGATGAGCCGGGTTCCAAAGTCTTTGCTGGTGATTTTGGATGAGGCATACGCTGAGTTTGTTGACCATCCGGACGCTGTCGATGGCCGCGACTATCTGCGAAAATATCCGAACCTTGTCGTTCTTCGAACGCTTTCCAAAGCGTATGGGTTGGCCGGTCTTCGGATTGGATACGCAATCGCATCACCGGCGGTTATTGCACCGGCCAGGGCCGCCGCGATTCCACTGAGTGTGTCAGCTCCTGCTCAAATAGCCGCTGAGGCGGCTCTCGACCACGAGGACCAGATTCTTGGTCGGCTTGAGGAAATTCGCGAACACATGGCGAGAGTTCGCTCGGAGTGGTCAGCGGGCCCCATGCCGCTGCCATGGGGAAACTTTGCTTGGCTTCCCGTTGGGCAAAAAACAGACCAAGTGGCCCAGTGGCTGGAAAGAGAGGGTGTGGTGGCGAGAGTTTTTGCTGGGGAGGGAATCCGCGTATCGATTGCGGAACCGCAAGGTGTGGAGGCGTTACTGCGTGTGGGGTTGCGCATTGTCTCTGAACTACAGCTCGACCAGCCTCAAGCGCCGTTAGGGTAGTGGCATGTCTTATACCGACGAGACTCTTCAGATCCTCTCACCCGACGGTCGCATCCATTTCTCTGAGCGCACCGATGAGTTCCTTCCCCTCATCGAAGAACTCACTGAAGATCAACTCACAGATTTTTATCGAACGATGCGTATTACCCGCGTATTGGACCTCGAAGCTCACAACCTTCAACGACAAGGCCAGATGGCTTTGTGGGTGCCAGCTGTCGGCCAAGAAGGGTGCCAAGTTGGTTCCGGGGCTGGGGCGAGACCCCAGGATCACATTTTTCCCGCCTACCGCGAACACTCCATTGCACGGATGCGGGGAGTGTCGATGGTGGAGATTATCCGCATGCTGCGTGGCCTCACACACGGCGGCTGGGACCCGGCGGCGAAAAATAATTTCCATCTCTATGCCATCGTGATCGCCACACAAACTCTTCACGCCACCGGCTACGCCATGGGCATCAACTTTGATGGCGCTGCGGGGACGGGCAACCCGAACGAAGATGAAGCAGCCATTGTGTATTTCGGCGATGGGGCCACTAGCCAGGGAGACGCCAGCGAGGCGTTGGTCTTTGCCCAGAGCTACCAAGCACCGGTGCTCTTTTTCTTGCAAAACAACCAGTGGGCCATTTCGGCTCCGGTTCGGGTGCAGTCAAGGACACCGCTGTATAAGAGGGCGGAAGGTTTCGGTATTCCGAGCTACCAGGTAGACGGAAATGACGTGCTGATCAATTACGCCCTCACCAGAACATTGACCGATAGAGCCCGTTCTGGTGGTGGGCCGCAGTTCATTGAAGCGGTCACCTATCGTATTGGCGCCCACACGTCCAGCGACGACCCGAGCAGGTATCGCGATGAGGAAGAAATGCGCTACTGGGCAGAGCGAGACCCGATTGATCGCTTCCGCCTTTACCTGTCCGGAGTGGGAGTGTCGGAGGCTTTCTTCGACGAGGTTGAAGCGCAGGCCAAGGACGAGGCAACTGACCTGCGAAAGCAGGTCACAGAAATGTCGAAGCCTGACTCGCAAAACATTTTTGCCCACGTGTACACCGACCCGCACCCGCTGGTCGACGAACAGCGTGCCTGGTTCACTGACTTTGAGAACTCTTTTGGCGGTGAAAAGTAGTGGAAAACATGTCGATGGCGAAAGCCATTAATGACGGCTTGAGGCGAGCGATGTCTCAAAATGACAAGGTGTTGCTGCTCGGTGAAGATATCGCCCAACTGGGTGGAGTGTTCCGTGTCACTGATGGATTGTTGGCTGAATTTGGCCCCAATAGAGTGATGGACACTCCTCTTGCCGAATCGGGCATTATCGGAAGTTGCATCGGTTTAGCGATGCGAGGGTATCGGCCCGTGCCAGAAATCCAGTTTGATGGCTTCGTCTACCCAGCGTTCGATCAAATAACCACCCAATTGGCGAAACTTACCTACCGTCACGAGGGGACAGCTTCTTTTCCTGTCGTCATCCGTATTCCCTATGGCGGTCATATCGGAGCGGTTGAACACCACCAGGAAAGCCCTGAAGCGTATTTCGCTCACACCGCGGGTCTTCGCGTGGTGTCACCGGCGACGCCGGAAGACGCCTATTGGATGATTCAGCAGGCCATTTCGGGGAATGACCCCGTCATTTTCTTTGAACCAAAAAGTCGCTACTGGCCCAAGGGTGACGTCGACACGACCACCCCCCCTCGCCCCCTTCACCAGGCGGAGGTAATCCGCCCGGGAGAAGACCTCACCCTCATTGGACACGGCGCAATGGTATCGACGCTCCTCGAGGTTGCTGAGGTTGCATCGGGGGAGGGAACCAGCATTGAGGTGGTGAATCTTCGCAGCCTGTCACCGGTCGACTGGCCCACCTTGGTCTCTTCCGTATCAAAGACTGGCCGGGCCGTGGTGGCGCAGGAGGCGCCGGGGCATGTCAGTGTTGGGAGCGAAATTGCGGCGACTCTCATGGAAAAAGCCTTCTACCTGATGGAAGCCCCGGTGATCCGGGTGAGTGGTTTTGACACGCCCTTCCCGCCAGCTCAGCTGGAGGGTGACTATTTGCCAGGCCTGGACAGAGTGTTGGACGCAGTAGATCGGTCGCTTGCCTACTAGGTGGCTGGAGTGAGGAGAAGATCCGATGGCGGTTTTTGAGTTTCCCCTGCCTGATGTGGGGGAGGGTCTCACGGAGGCGGAAATTGTCTCGTGGAAGGTGGCCCCGGGCGACGAGGTGAGCGTCAACCAGGTGGTGTGTGAAATTGAGACGGCGAAAAGCCTTGTCGAGTTGCCGTCGCCATTTGAGGGGATCGTCGAGGCGCTGCTTGCCGAGGAGGGCGACACGGTTCTGGTCGGATCTCCGATTATTAGTGTCAGAGATGGGTCACCCGATGCTGAACCAGCCCCGGTCGATACACAGACGATTGAAAGTGATGTTGAAGCGACGGTTCAAGCATCTGAAGAGGAGCCGGAAAACCTTGTTGGTTACGGCGCCGGGGGCGGCCAAGCCCCAGCACGCCGACGCCGTTATGCGTCGGCTGAGGCTATTTCCTCCGCTGAGC
>SKHB01000002.1 GCA_007117135.1 Microbacteriaceae bacterium
CATTTCTGCAGTTTTTGGCAGCATCTTGGCTGTTGTCGGGTTTCTCACCCGCAATGACGGGTTCGTTCTCGCTTCGGCGACACTGTTTAGTATCGCCGTGGCGATGTTTTTCCTCTCCGGATTGTTTCTTCTGCCTGTGGTTGTCTTGGGCTTCATCGGATACGCCAACCAGCGACGGCTGAACACCACCTAGGGCATCGAGAGGCCAGGCCTCAACGAAATTGGTCATCGCGGGGCCAACACTGCCTTTACCCTGGATATATCGGGCAGTCTTCGAGTGACGCTCGCGGAATAAGAACGTTAGAGAGGGTGTGCTGTTGTGACAGTGAGACACGTAGTGGTGTGGAATCTCAAAGGCGACAGTGATGAAGAAAAACGGCAACGGTTTGAAAGCCTCAAACCGAAACTAGACGCTCTGGCGGGCATTGTCCCAGGCCTGTTGTCGCTGTCAGTGAACTATTCCACTGGACCCAACCCCAAAAACTGGGACATGTGTCTCATTTCTGACCACGAATCGTGGGAAGCCCTCGACACCTACGCCAACCACCCAGACCATCTCACTGTTGCCGCATTCGTGTCAGAAAACGTCACCAGCAGAGCTGGTGCCGATTTTGACATCTCAACTGCTTAGCCAGTTACATGGCCTCTTCGCGGTAATGTTTACAGGTGTTTCAGGAAGTGGACAACGTCAAGTTTCATGAATTTTGGATCAACTTTGATCCCGAAGAATATTTTCTCCCCCTGCTAAAAGGTATTGACCTCCTTCAGGGCCGGGACATCCACGACTTGGACGTAAACATCGAATTTCATTCGGTGTTTAGGCCCCCGAAGAATAAAATTCTCAGAAGCATTGAGGCGAGAGTGGAGAGTCTTCGAAGCAGGCTGGCGTCTAGTAAACGAAGCGAAAAACCAGTTTTTCGCATCTGGTACACGGCAGAGAATCGTCGACCAGCTGCCCACAGATTTGACGCCATGCTGAGCTTTGACAAAACCGACCCCAACCGCGCGAACTTTCGACTCCCCTACTGGTGGTTGCTTTTCCCAGAACTTGTCGGCGGACCACCCATGGGTCAAGACATTAGACGTTTAGGCGCCCAAATTTCGCTCCAGGAAGCCTTGGAAGGCAGACACCTGGACCCCGAACCTCGTGACGGATTTGCGTGCGGTTTCTTTGGGCGCATGTGGTACCCGCGTCGGGACATCATCGCCGCCTTGGGGGCAATTGGCCAGGTGGACCTTTATGGGCCGGGAACGGGCAGACCCGTGGGGACAAAGCTTGAGGTTGCAACCCACTATCGGTATGTCATATGTCCAGAAAACGACCTATACCCGGGTTACATCACCGAAAAAGCGTTAGAGGCTTGGGCGGCGGGAAGCATCCCCATTTATTGGGGGCAAGACTCATACTCCGATCTCAACCCCGAGGCAATCATCAACCTGGCACATATGGACAGTCTTGATGACCTCGTGGACACGATTCGGTCATTAGACAATGACCCCGAAAGAATCGCCCAAATGAGGGCGATGCCAATTCTCAACAGCGCACCAGATATTCCTGCTCTTCGAGCGTTTCTTAACGACAGACTGACGGCCTTCATCGACGCCACATAACCCGCCACACACCCCTTGCGTGTGAGAGGAAAATGACCTTGTTTGTGGCTTTTCCGGGCCAAACGTGCAGCGGTTAGGCTAGGGGAAACAGCACGCTAGTGGCATGCAATATGTGGTGACCAGCAAGGGGATGTATGACAGACGAACCGGTTGACATGGACACGGAGGTCGCGCGCCCACCGTTGACAGAAAAGCAGACGTTTTCCGCGAAAGACCTTCTCGACGACGACGCCCCCAAAACCCTCGTCGAAGATGACGCCTGGAAGCAGGGTTACCCGTACGACCAGAAACTAGCTAGGCGCCCCTACGAAAAACAAAAACTCAAACTGCAAATGGAGCTCCTCAAGCTCCAAGCCATGTTTCGTGATTCTGGCGAAAAGATGATCCTCATCTTTGAAGGCCGTGACGCTGCCGGAAAAGGCGGAACCATCAAACGCTTCACCGAACACCTGAACCCGCGCTCGGCGCGGGTTGTGGCATTGGAAAAACCCACCGAAAGGGAACAAACACAGTGGTATTTCCAGCGATACATCACCCATTTTCCGGCTTCCGGGGAAATGGTGTTCATGGATCGCTCCTGGTATAACAGGGCCGGTGTTGAGCGGGTCATGGGCTACTGCACCCCCGACCAGTATTTGCAGTTCATGCGTCAAGTTCCAGAACTTGAACGCATGATTGTTGACTCAGGGATTCACTTTTTCAAGTTCTGGTTCTCCGTTGGTGAATTAGAACAGCGCAGGCGTTTCTTTGAAAGACGAACAGACCCGTTGAAACGGTGGAAACTCTCGCCCACGGATTTGGCGTCACTGGATAAGTGGGATGCGTATACAGAGGCTAAAGAGGCCATGTTCTTTTACACCGACACACCACACGCCCCGTGGACGGTGGTGAAATCTAACGACAAGAAACGTGCCCGCATTGAAGCCATGAAATGGGTGCTATCACGCTTTGACTACCCCGACAAAGACCACAAACTTGTGGGCAAACCAGACAAGCTGGTAATTGGGTCTCCTGATTCTGTCTATGAAGAAGGCGAGCGGCCGAAGCGTGATTTCCCCCGTTTTATGGTTTCTGGTCAGGTGCCAAAGCAATGACACACACCATCACCCTGGTGGGGGATGTGTATGTGAGCAAGACTGAGGCGCTTCGCGCCCTGTCGGTGCTTTTCGACATCCCCATCGATGACAGTCACCCGTCTAATGCTGTCTTGCGTTTAGAGGGCGGGGTCGTGTTGTCGATTGAGGTGCCAAAATTCGGTGAAGACCTGCCATTAACTCTCGATCTCACGGGCAACAATATCGACGCCGTGGAGTTGGCGACGACGCGCCTTGTTGACACGGTGTATGCGGGGCTGTCGTGGACGATGACACGAATAGGCGAATAGCGCCGTTAGTTTCCCCGAGTGGTTCGGGAGTTTAGTTGCCTTGTCTAACGAGGCGAGTTCGAGCCTCCCAATCAGAGCGAATCATGTCACTGAGACTCCTTGACGCACTCCAACCAAGATCCCTCGTGGCAAGGGTGCTTCTTGCGACAATGCTTGCCGGATCACCAGGGCGCCGGGGGCCAATATCTGGGGTCACTGTGACCCCAGAAACCTCAATGGCAGTGTCAACAATTTGTTTGACCGAGAGGCCCGTTTCACTCCCGAGGTTATAGACGGGTTCGACTGGTTCTCCGGCGATCATTCTTCTTGCCGCTGCCAGGTGGGCGTCAGCTAGTTCACCGACGTCAACATAATCCCTCACACACGTGCCATCGGGGGTGTCGTAGTCGTCGCCGTTGATGCGGGGAGTTTTCCCAGCAAGAAGGGCTTCATGAACGGCGGGGACAATGTTGTGCGGGGAGAGGTCAATGACGTTTTCGAGTCTTGTGCCAATGACGTTGAAGTATCGAAGTGACGTATGTGAGATGTCAAAA
>SKHB01000036.1 GCA_007117135.1 Microbacteriaceae bacterium
TCCTGCAACTCAAATACGGCAGGAGAGACCAGGAACTCTTCGACCAGTGAAGCCACCTGAGTATCGAGTGTGGCGGAGAAGAACAACTTCTGGCCACCTGCCTGCGTGCCACGAAGAAGCCGTTGCAACGGGTCCAAGAACCCGAGCTCTGCCATGTGGTCAGCTTCATCCACCACAGTGATCCGCACAGACGACAAATCCAGTGCCCTCTGGTTGATGAGGTCTTCTAGACGTCCCGGCGTTCCGATCACAATGTCCACACCTCGGCGAAGAGCACCCACCTGGCGGCCCTGCGGCACACCACCAACAATTTGGGTGGTGAACAGCCCGGCAGCGCGCGCCAGCGGCTGAACGGTGCGGTCAATTTGGAGAGCTAACTCGCGAGTCGGAGCAAGAATCAAGGCAACGGGTGCCCGGCCGTACTCACGACGCCCAGAACTCTTCTTCGCAGAGAGCCTTTGAACAAGTGCAGCACCAAAGGCAATAGTTTTTCCCGAACCCGTGCGACCGCGGGCAAGAATGTCTCGCCCGGTTAACGCCTCGGGGATTGTCGCCGACTGGATCGGAAACGGCGACGCCGCACCCATACCCGTCAACACCGTGGTGAGGGCGTCAGAGAGACCCAAGTCTTGGAAACGATCAGCCACAGCAGTGTCTGCCGTAATCACCGTTGCCGGGTATTTCTGCAACATCACATCAGCCTGAGCTTGCTCACGGCTGGCTTTGCCAGCGCGGTCATTACCGCGCGAGCGACCGGGCCGGTATGAGCGCTGGCCATCACCATCACGAGAGTGTGAACGGTGGTTGTCACCGTCACGGGAGTATGAACGCCGGCTTTCACCATCGCGTGAGTGTGAGCGCTCGCCGGGCTTACCGGAGCGCTTACGGAAATCACCGGAGGAGTCACCGCCTGGACGGGCGGGACGCCCGCTCTTTCGGGCACGGTGAGAGGCAGGAGATTTTTGGGCAGGCATGAGCTATCTACTTTCTTAGAACTGTGCGTAGTCACAACGCGGGCTGACACGATGTCAGTCACACCGGACTGTGATGAACACACACAAGCACTGGGCAACAATCTCAGGCCGACTGCTCAACCATAGGGCACTGAGACACTTTTAGCGAATGCGTGACACGGCAAGCTTGCCCATACTCCAAGGAATACCCATTTTTGCTCTCCCCGCACTCGACTGGTCCCTTGCATCTGCCGAATATGCGGGGGAGCCACTGAACCGATCACACCGGCGAACGGGGGAAATGGGCTGACCCCGCACTTTTCGACTAATGACTGGTGATGGGGCTCGAATGTCACCGGGTTATCGAACAGTTGTACAGGCACGTTCTGTCTGTGTTGGGGATCAGTTCACACCTACCCGTGTTGTTATCGCAGAGCGCTTCGCCGAGAGGCATGCTTGTGTGATTGGGCCAGTTTCCGACCCAAATTGCTGTGCATACGCTGATTCCGTCTGAGCCGGTTGCCCACCCGCTACACGTCCCGTCTCTGTAGGCCTGTTGGAGTTCGGACATAGCCCTGTCGAGAGCTTCTTGGGAGGCAAAACAGTCGCCGTCAAATTCGGTTCCGATACAGAACCCTTCACCTTCGGTGTTCGGCGATACTCGCAACTCGCCCGGGGGCCTATCGGGAAAAAGTATTCGGGTGATTTCTTCCCACTCGTTGGCGGAGAAGAAGTCTGGGTCGGTGATGGTGGCGAGTCTCGACGCCTCATAGGTGGGGCTGGTATCCAAATTGTTGGGGTTCTCTTCCCGCGACTGCGATCCGGTGATGACGTAACTCACGGTGGCTGTGATGGCTTCATCGAAGGCCATCCGCGAATCAAACCAGTCCCCCGACATGCATACGTCATCGAACCAGTCAAAACACAGGCCAATTCCCTCTGGGTGGCTTGCCGCGTACTGTTGCCCTGCAGTGGCGAGACTCTCGAACATTTCTGAATTGACACATTCGACCCGGTCCTCGTATCGGAAGCACACATCGCCCTCGAACTCTCCGACGAATTCCCACTCCCTCACTTCCAACCAGCCCAAAACTTCTGCAACACGTTGCTCCTGGCTTTCGTCATCGAGCCGCAATTGGGTAATGGCGTTACGGTATTCCTCGAGGTTCGACAAATATCGGGCTGCTGAGTGAAATTCTTCAAGCTCGTCGTCGACGACAATATCGACGGGCGGAATCTTTTTCGAGACGGCATCGTCATCAGCTTCAGCTATTGGGGGAGAAACAACTGAGGAGTGCCCGTTGATGGCCACACCCCCTGCAACGACGACAGCGACGGCAAGGAGGGGAACAGTGATGAGAGCAATAACTTCTTCGCGATCGCGGGTTTTCAGACGGGGAGGGTCGGTAAACCACATAACAATCGGTTGGTCCCCCAGCCATCGGGCGAGACGGCGAGCAAGATTACTAAGGAATACTTTGGTTTCTCCCATTCGGCCACGTTATCAACGTGGTTCGTGGCGAGCAAACGGTGCCCTGAGGTCAGCGAGCTGCTTTGCGCCGAATCCTCTGTGGCAGAGCCAGCTTCGCTTGAGCTCGACCCAGGTCGCTCTCCCACGGGTCAAGAGCAGTATTGAGGGGCTTGAGCAACCCCAAAGACCCCACGACTTCAAGAAACGTTGTGCAGTTGATTCCCGGGTCGCCGTTTTCTAGCCGAGACAGCGTGGCAACGCTGATTCCGGCGCGCTCAGACACCTGCTTGGCCGTGAGGCCAAGCTGCAATCACCACGTGCGCAGATGCTCGCCGACCTCGTGCGCCGCATTGATTGTGTGGGGGTGTAGTGCTCCAGCCATGATTCACATTGCGCATTTAACATCACATATATGCACTGTATGAAGGTTTTTTTATTGATAACAGAGATACAAAAGTAACGACACAAGACACAGTAACGGCCGTGTGAGCGGCAGGAAATTCTCAGGTGTCCGACGTCGCGACTGCCCGCTTAGCGCTCGAGGTCAGCTAACGCCTTCTCGATGGCAGAGATCACCTCAGGGTCGTCTGGTGTCACCTGGGGGCGGAACCGGGTGATCTGACCAGAAGGTGTCAACAGAAACTTTTCGAAATTCCACATCACCCGGCCAGATAACCCGTTCACGTCTTTGGTGGAGGTGAGGTGCTGGTAGAGGGGGTGTGCTGATTTGCCGTTCACTTTGGTCTTTTGTGTCATGGGAAACGTCACCCCCCACGTGGTGGAGCAGTAGGAGGAAATGTCGTCTGAGGACTTGAGTTCTTGCAGAAATTGGTTAGACGGAACACCCAACACGGTAAAGCCCCGGTCGCCATAGGTTTTTTGGAGAGCCTCCAGTGCCTCGTACTGTGGCGCCAACCCGCAGCGAGAAGCGACATTGACCACCAGTACGACCTTGTCGGCGAATTCGCCGAACGTGGTGGTGCGGCCATCGAGCATGGTGAGGGCGATGTCTTGTGTAGTCATGAACACCAGTGTGCTCTCTTGGCCCTGGATGGGCGCTGAAAGGCGGGCAA
>SKHB01000136.1 GCA_007117135.1 Microbacteriaceae bacterium
AGTTCACGAATTCGAAGCCACTCGGCCGATTCCTCTTGCCAGCCGTCAAGCCGCGCGTTTGCAACAGCAGCATCGTATTCGGACATTTTTCCATTTGTTCCCAGCAGAATGCTTTCCCGGGCCCCGGAGAAACCGAAGTTAATCCATGACCTAGCCAATTTGGCTCGACTTTCAGAGCCGAAGACGGCAACTCCTCCCTCCGCGCCACCCATTGTCTTGGTGGCGTGGAGGGAGAAAACAACTGCTGCGGAATCTGGAAGCTGTTTCAGCCCTACTGGCCGGGTGGCGAGGGACGCGGCCGCATCGATCACCAGCTCACCGGGGTATGACCAGGCCGACTCATCAAAAGACCCACCGAAAGGGATTATGTTCATGAGGCCTGTCGAGTTATCACTTCGGGTGTCCTGGGCAAGCCAGGTATCTGGATCGATATCAACAAACGTGATTGGTTTGCCAATAATGAGCGGTGCCAGCGCTGTGGCCGGAAATGACCATGCGGGAACATGCCAGGTGGATGCTTCAGATAGTGCAATGGCGGCGGTCAAGGCCACTGTTGCGTTTGAGGTGACCACAAGGGTGGACTCGTCAACGTCTAGCCATTCGGCGAGCCTCGACTCGAGTTCCCGCACTTGTGGTCCGCGGTTAGAAAAAACACCCGATGTGGCAATTGAGCGAATTCTTGGCAACAGGAATTCCTCCCGGACAGGGAGAGGCTTCATGACGGGGATTCGAACCATGGCCACTCATCGACCATACACGCCGCTAGTCCAAAAAAACGGCCTCCAACAAAAAGAGAAGGAGAAGCCGTCCATGCGGTTCCTCACCGGCCATGCCGGGCTTCCTGGTTTGGAGACGCGTTGTGTGTGAAGCGGCGCGCTACCTAATTCGATGGACACTGCCATGGGGTAGCCAACAGTTTGCGTGGTGGTGAAACGGCTCATGATTGGCTCAGCGGCAAGGATCGACTACGTTACCGTCATTGCTCGCCGCTTCTATCGCTGGTTGCCCGAGCACATTGGCCGAGTGAGGGCGGGAGGAATGCACGTGCTGTCGTCAAATACTTCATGGAGAGCATTATAACTTTTGCTCATGAAAAATACTCTTTCCGTAAACCCGCGCGTTGAATGGGAGCTCATCGGTTCGGACATCGTGGTTTGTGACCCTGAGAAAAAAAGGGTAATTCGACTCACCGCTGAAGCCGCGGACGCATTCCGGGCAGTTCAGAGAGGATTGCCTGAGCCGGCGATTTCGGATGAACTTCAGGGTTGGATGCTCGACCAGGGGATTTTTGTGGAATCCGGTTCCTCTCTCCTTTCGCGGAGAGCGATTCTGGGAGCGTCAGCGGTTGGTCTCGGCGCCGGTGTGGTGGCTATTTCGCTTCCCACCGTTGCTGCCGCGTCATCAGGTATACCGGTCTCAGGTGAATGGAGCGTCGTGGGGACGTTCTTGTCCATTTTTGTTGATGGTTTCGATTTCCCCGATCTTGGTGATCGTTTTGTGCCGACTGACCCCGCAGGACCAAATCCCCCGAGTTCCATGCAAATCGATGGCCTTGGGACTGCAATCCGGCCGTTTGTATGGCAGAGCTCGGCTGATGCCCTTGGAGACGTAGTGGAGTGGACACGTGACCCTGCCCCTTCGTTCTTCGACAGACCAAGGACAATAACGGGAAGGTTTACCTGGGGCGGAACTTCTTACGTCGCCACCCTTGCACCTGTTCTGTAACCTCTGGTGGGCGCCAAGGAGACTTAAGCGGGGCCCGTGCGGAGGAAAATCCGGTCGCGCCGCTACGGGTACGGATACAGTGGTGGAATGTCCTCTTCTTCTTCCTCAAAAACCAGGGTCTGGGGATTAATATTTCTGGTGGGTCTTCTAGCACTTGGTGGTGGGGGATATTTCTTTGCTGATTTGTTCTTTGGCGCCCGTGACAGCCTCGATGAGGCAGAAGTACTCACCGAAGTATTCCCTGAAGAAGAAAGTCGCCCACTACCTGCAGAAACAGGGTCAACAACAATACTTCTGCTTGGCTCAGACACCAGAGACGGTATTGGTGAAACGCTTGCTAGCGCTGAGGGTGATCGCAGTGACGTGATCGTGGTGATTCGCATTTCGGGAAACCGCGAGCATGTAACCGCCATGTCGATCATGCGGGATATGTGGGTGGAGATACCTGGCCATGGAGAAAATAAGGTGAACTCCGCACTCGCTCTAGGTGGCGTTCCCCTGACTGTTCAGACTGTCGAGAATCTACTGGACACCCGCATTGATCATGTTGCCGTGTTGGATTTTGAAGGGTTTGCTGCCATTACTGATGTTCTTGGTGGTGTGACGGTTACTAACGAAAGAGCCTTTACGCCAGTGACACTGCCTGGCACACGATTCCCTCAAGGAGAGATCACACTAAACGGGGAAGAAGCATTGGCGTATGTGAGGGAGCGGATGGCGTTTGCGTCAGGGGACTTTCAAAGGGTTCGAAACCAGCAAGCGTATGTCAAAGGGTTGGCCGCGAAGATTCTGGATACTAATGTCATTGCAGACTCGGGGCGCATTAAAGCCTTGTTTGAGGCGGTCAGCCCATACTTTGCAAGAGATGAGGCACTGACAGCTGATTTGATTATTCGTATTGGTGGGTCGCTTCGAAACGTCACTTCAGAAGACATCATGTTCTTCACCATGCCAAACCTTGGCACTGGCACCAGGGGTGGTCAGAGTGTGGCGGTGGTGGACTTTGATGAAGTTGAAGTCATCAAAGGCCTTCTCAGCGATGACCGACTCCACGACTACGAGTTCGAGCTGGCTCGATAGCCGTGGCTCTCTAGACTCGTTTTCTTTCTAGTTGGGCCCTCGGTCAGTACCGCACGAGCCAAACGCGTCGGGCGAGGCGGTTAGAAGCATACGGGCCGTAAAGCCCAAACCCTCACATGGTCTGAGGCCTCTCATGATGGCGAACGGTAGTTCAACCTATCGGCCTGTGCCCCTGATAAGGGTGTTTTGTGCCTCGGAAAAGCTTGAGGTTCGCATTCCGGGCAAATCTCTATTCGCGCTGTTTAGGTTCCTTTTTTCGGCAGGCAGACGATAATCACAGGATTAGGGGCCAGAAACTTCGAGTCTTGACGAATACAGTTGAACCGGGCCTGGAGGTGCTATCGATAGCAAAGAACTTGAGACTAACGTTATTGTCCCGGCAATCGACTCGAAGGCGGCGGTCCTTTCTGACTCTTGAATTACCACCTCAAGCCGAACATGTTCCAGAGAGAGGGTGCTTAGACCATCACCGAATATGGGGGATCGCCCCCATTGAAAAATTAGAGAACGCCGCGTTTGGAAGCCGGTACTGTACGGTTTTACTGGGCCCTCCCGGGAGGGTGTGACCGCGCAGAGAAAGCGCTGACCGGCACCATTTGTAATGGGGCTGGCGAGAGGAATGGTCGGAGGAAAACTACGATGGGGAAACTGGCCCATGCATTCAAGGTGGCAGCATTTGACGGTGTTGTCC
>SKHB01000103.1 GCA_007117135.1 Microbacteriaceae bacterium
TCCTCGGAATTTTGACTTTCGCCCTGATTGGCAACGGTCTGAACCTGTTGGGAGTGGACACCACCTACCAGTTGACTATCCTCGGATTGCTCATCTTCCTTGCCGTTGCAGCCGACCAAGTATTCAGGCGAACTACTCGAACGTAGTGGGCCTCTAGAGGCCGGTCAGGTATGTCATGAGGGTGTGAACGCCGAAGCCTGTTGCGCCGAACGCGCTCGCTGGCCCTGACCAGGCCGGTCCCGTGCAGTCGATGTGAGCCCACGGTGTTCCAGAGGGCACAAACTCTTCCAGAAAAAGGGCTGCAGTAATTGCTCGACCAACATCCATTTCGGGGTGATTTTTGAGCCCCTGTGGGGCATGCACCTGCGAACGATACTCGTCAACCAGCGGAAGCCGCCACAGGTTCTCTCCGGCTTTCTCACTGGCCGATAGGAGTTGCGACGCAATGCCGTCACTGTTCGAGAACAGACCCGCAACGTCGTTCCCCAGCGCAATGGAGACCTGGTAGGTCAGAGTGGCAATGTCAATAATCGCGTCTGATGGCTTTTCTGCGGCATAAGCAATCGCGTCTGCCATCACGAGCCGACCTTCGAAGTCTGTGTCAAGGATTTGAACCTTCTTACCGTTTCGCGCGGTAATAACATCTCCCGGCCTGGTGGCCATAGGGCCAGCCATGTTCTCTGCCAACGGCAATAAGCCGCGAACAGCCACAGGAAGCCCGAGTCTCCCAACGGCTTCCAGGACCGCAAGGACGACTGCGGCTCCCGCCTTGTCCATCCGCATGCCCATCATTGAAGTCGGACTCTTCAGCGACAACCCCCCCGTGTCAAAAGTAATTCCCTTGCCGACAAGAGTGATGGTTGCCACAGGGTTGGAGGGGGAATGGGTGAGGTCAACAAGTAGCGGCTGAAACCTGGAACCCTGCCCCACGGACAACAAGCTGCCAAACCCGCCAACCTCGAGATCCTTCGCCTGCAACACACCGATATTAAGGCCACTCGCAGCGGCGACAAGTCTGGCCTCCTCCGCGAAAGCTTCAGGGTGCAGGTCGGCACCGGGCGCATTCGTCCACTCTTTCGCCTTGGTGATGGCCTGAGAGATGATCTTGTCCGTAGCATCCTCCCCGAGCGGTCTCAATCCCGCGCCCAATAATGCTCGCCTGACAACTCCAAGGAGCGAGTCGGGCACCCCAGTAATTTCAACCTCAGTTCCAGCGGGAATTCGAGGGAGCGCCGACGGTGTCACTCGCGTCAGCGTTCGGGGTGTCATCGATTGTCCAAGGCCGACGTAAACGTCTAAACCGGAAGACGTATCAACCGCCGCGCATCCGAGTTCTCCGGAAAATCCTTGGAGGCGAAGGTGATCTTGTGTATCCGAAGAAAGACCAGAGAACATGGCGTCAGTGATGAAGTGAATCTGAACGTTAGACAGGATGTTCCCCTTCCGGCTTCGTCTACGATGCTAGCGGCTCTGTCGCCCCAGGGAACAGGACAATTGCCTCTGTTTCCTCAACAAGCGAGCTGTGGCCGTGTTGTGAGCCCTCTAGTGCCACTTCGGCATGCGAGCTTTCCGACTGGGTTTCTTCCGATGGAAGAAAGAAGCCTCATTGAACAAAACCCCGCACTGTCGTCGGACACCCGTGATTGCGGTTCCAGTGCGGTGCACTTGAAACCAGCCGGTGGGAGTGCGACATGGAGGACTTATCGTGTGGGGTAACGTTAACTCCTTACGGCGAAATCCCCCGAAGCCTCGACGCCACCGCTGTGCCTGTCTGATGCGGAAAGTTTATTCGTCATTCCTGCCGCGACCAGAGAGGTATGCCCATTTCTTCCGTTGTCAACGCCCCTGAACCGAGTGATCGCTACCGCATCGAACCCACTGTCTGGCAGGCACTAAAGTCACCGAAGCTGTTCACACGAGAAGTCTTAGCCGGGTTGGTGGTTGCACTAGCTCTCATCCCCGAAGCGATTGCTTTTTCAATCATTGCCGGGGTGGACCCCCGGCTGGGACTGTTTTCATCATTCATCATGGCGGTTTCGATTGCTTTTCTTGGCGGGCGGCCCGCGATGATTACCGCGGCGACCGGCGCTATCGCGCTTGTCATCGCTCCGGTTGCGAGAGACCACGGAATTGAATACTTTATCGCCACTGTCATTTTGGCGGGCGGTATTCAGATTGTGTTGGCCCTTTTTGGTGTGGCCAAACTGATGCGCTTTATTCCACGTTCTGTGATGGTGGGCTTTGTGAATGCCCTGGCCATTTTGATTTTTACGTCACAGTTTCCGCAGCTCATTGGGGTTCCCTGGATGGTGTATCCACTGGTCGCAGTCGGCTTGGTCATTATGTATGTGATGCCTCGATTTACGAAGGTTGTGCCTGCCCCGCTGGTGTCCATTGTGTTGGTGACGGCCGCTGCTGTGGTGTGGAGTATCAACGTGCCCACCGTGGGCGACCAGGGAGACCTTCCCGACGCGCTGCCGACACTGTTGCTCCCCAATGTCCCCCTCACTTGGGAAACCCTGCAAATTATTGGGCCCTTCGCCATTGCGATGGCGATTGTGGGCTTATTGGAGTCGCTGCTGACAGCAAAATTGGTTGACGACATCACCGATACGCGGTCTCGGAAAACCAGGGAAGCACTCGGCCAGGGTGGAGCCAATATTCTGTCGGGCCTCTTCGGCGGGATGGGCGGCTGCGCGATGATCGGTCAAACCATGATTAACGTGAAGGCGTCCGGAGCGAGGACTCGTATTTCGACGTTCCTCGCCGGCGTGTTCTTGCTGATTTTGGTGTTGGTGTTGGGTGACGTTGTGGCGGTCATTCCCATGGCCGCCCTCGTGGCGGTCATGATTGTGGTGTCGATTGCCACTTTTGATTGGCACAGCATCAAAATCTCCACCATCAAAACGCTTCCCAAGAGTGAAATGTTTGTGATGCTCTCCACCGTGGTGGTGACCGTCTGGACACACAACCTCGCCATTGGCGTGGGGGTTGGTGTGGTGGTGGCGATGGTGATGTTTGCCCGCCGGGTTGCCCATTTCACGACGGTCACCCGCGAAATGGTCGGCGGCGAGGCTGACGCCCGGCCAGACGGCGCGCCTGCGGACACCGTCCGTTACACGGTTGTTGGGGAGTTGTTTTTTGCTTCCAGTAACGACCTCACCACCCAGTTTGAGTATTCGAAAGACCCCCAGAACGTCATCATTGACCTGTCTGCTTCACACGTGTGGGATGCGTCAACAGTTGTCGCACTCGACACCATTGAGACCAAATATGCCCGCTACGGGAAGACAGTCACGTTTGAGGGAATGAATGACGCCACCGTGGCGTTTCACACTCGCCTCACCGGCGAATTGGGTTCAGGCGTATAGCTGTCCATACCGCTCGTCGTCAGACGTCGCTGGTTGTCAACACGTTGAGCCAGATGAAAACAGTGGAACTCAGCAGGCGAAACCTGACCGAGAAGGGACA
>SKHB01000091.1 GCA_007117135.1 Microbacteriaceae bacterium
CAGCGAAACCTGCACGCCTCAGAAATTGTGGAACAAATTGTCAAAGCCAACCGTGTGATCGCCAACGGTGAGTTTGGGCGGGATAAAAAACGCGACCCTTCCCAGCCGGAGCGTGTGACCAACATTGTGTTCATGGGTATGGGGGAGCCGCTGGCCAATTATGCCCGAGTGATGACCGCCATCAGGTTTATGGTCGCTCACCAACCGGAAGGGTTGGGAATGTCGGCCAGGCATATCACCGTCTCCACGGTAGGCCTGGCGCCCGCCATTCACAAACTGGCCGCAGAGGACATCCCGGTGACATTCGCCCTCAGCCTCCACGCCCCCGATGACACGCTGCGTGATGACCTCATCCCGGTGAACTCGAAGTGGAATGTCGATGAGGTGTTGGATGCGGCGAGGGCCTATTTTGATAAAACTGGCCGGCGCGTGTCCATCGAATACGCGCTGATTCGGGACATGAATGACCAGGTGTGGCGGGCGGAAATGCTTGCCGACAAACTCAACTCCCGAGGTCTCGGCTGGGTGCACGTCAACCCCATTCCCTTGAACCCCACACCGGGGTCGGTGTGGACGTCGTCGACGAGGGAAGCCACTAGGGCGTTTCTTGATGCCCTGACGGGTCGGGGAATTCCGGCAACCCTGCGCGATACGCGCGGAAAAGAAATTGACGGCGCCTGTGGCCAGCTGGCTGCAGGAGAGGATTCACCCTCCGGCGCAAAGCCTTAGACCAGAGCGCTCACGCTGGTAGGTATTTCGGCGTACAGCGTTGTTGTTGTGCCGTCGTCCACCAGGCGCAGGGTTCTGGTGATTGCCCCCAAGTAGCGCATTCCCAGACCGGAACTTTTTGTGTTCATCGGGTGGCCGGTGGAACTGTGAGAAACGCGGACACGGATGAGCGAACCCTCGACCCCGATAACAATCCGAACATCGCGGGTGTCGGAGTGCTTAACCGCGTTCTGAGTTCCCTCCTTGATCACCTCGATGACGGCCGATGCCGCCAGCGGGTCTCTGCGGAGGGCATCGGCGGCATCGGGCGACTGGTCGACGGTGACTCGGAGGCTGCCTGCCCAGACAGACACAATGTTTTCAATGGCCTTTTCAAAGTCTTCAGATGGCGCAGAGGCGGGCTCATCTAGCCTCTCCACCGCCTTTCGCAGATGGCCGAGAGCCTCTGACGAGTGTTTTGCCACCGACTCATCGCCAGACTGCAAGCCCAGTTCCAATGCCAGCAGGGTGCTTTGAACAGACCCGTGAAGGATCGAGTTCACCCTCTCTTCGATGACTTTCAAGTCTTGTGCTCGTCGAACCTGGTCCAACGCCAACTGCGCGCTCGCCACACTCATCGCCTCAACCGCTCGAACCTGTCTCACCCGGTTGAATCGCTGTAAGAAACTAATCGCCCCCAGTAGCGCGATGAGTGCGATGAGGCCCCACCCGCCAGAAACGTTTTGGCTGGGGTCGAAAACGGGGGTGAGCGCTGCGGCAAAAAATAACAGCAGGGCCGCGGGAACGCTCACAAAAAATGCAAGAGCGATAAAGACCAGTTGGATGAGGTTGCCTAATTGGTAGTAGGCCGCAGAGGCGATAAGGAGAAGACCAGCGGTGGCGATGAGGAGTGCCCCGACCGAGCCGGAGAAGAACATCCCCTGCCACCGCCACGGAATCCCCGCAACGCTGGCGCTCACCGACTGGGACACGTGGGGAGCGCTTCTTGCTTGGGCAACAAGGGCGTTGAGCTGTTCGAGGCTTGGCCGAACGACTTCCTGGCGAAGTTCCCTAATGGCGGCCGTTAGTTCGCTTGCCTGGTTACCAGAATGCTCAGCCAATGCTTGCTCGATAGCGCCAACACGGCGAGAGATTTCTCCCACCGATTCGCGCTGCTTTTTTGCCAACTCGGCTTCTGACAGGGCGCTTTCTTTTGCCTGTTGAATGTCGGTGGAGAGTTTCTCTTGGGTCTTTTTTGCTTCGCGGTAATTCAGCGACCCTGACGCCAGCACCATCAGCAACAGCCACACAAGAATGTGTTGAATCGAGTAGGTGGCGATGGTCGCCGCGAGAACGGCCCCCTCGGGGTCGGGGGTGTTCGCACCAATCTCTGCGTTGAGGATGTGATCGGGAGCAAATACCCGCGCCAGCGTTTGGGAAACAAGAATGAGGACGCCGACAGTGGCGATCCGAATGGCCAGGTGTTTCCTGGTGAGAGCATTCCGGGCGCGAAGAAAAAGAAGGGTCACCGGAACGGACACCATCGAGGCGGCAATAAGTTCCCACCAGAGTTCCTCCACCGAAAACCCCGTCACCACCGTCATCACCAGGGGGGTGACGATCAGATACGACGCGGTCACTGCAGGGTGGGCGATGTAGGTGAAGTCAAAATCGCGAAGCTTTTCGGACAGGCCACGACGCTGGACAACCTTTTCACTGGTTGCCCCTTCTTTGACGGACTGTTCAGGTGACATTCTGCTTCTCCACGCGTAGCAGGAGCGGAAGGAAAATGGTTGTGCAATGCTCCACGCAACTAAATAAGTGTAGTTCAGGAATGGTTTCCCGGCGAGGGCCGAAAATGTCGGCGGTGTTGCGGTGAATTCTTCGTAAACACCGCCCAGTAATGCGCGGTGAACTGGCAAGCTAAAAACATGAGTCAAGACAAGCCAGCTGTGTTGTTTGTGTGTGTTCACAATGCCGGCCGCTCCCAGATGGCGGCCGGTTTTCTGCGTCACCTGGCAGGTGACCGGGTGGACGTATTCTCAGCGGGAACAGCTCCCGCTGACTCCATCAACCCGGTCGCGGTGGAGGCTATGGCAGAAGTGGGAATCGACATTCGCGAGGCTGTGCCCGAGCTTTTGCTCTCCGACACCGTCAAACACTCCGATGTGGTGATCACCATGGGGTGTGGTGACCAGTGCCCAGTTTTTCCCGGTATCCGCTACGAAGATTGGCCGCTGGACGACCCGGCAGGTCAAACAATTGACAGCGTCAGGACAACCCGAGATGACATTGAAAAGAGAGTACGCCACCTTCTTGACAGCCTGAAGATGTCGGCGGCTGACGAGCCCCTAGCGTGACAGTGCCGCCATGTCCTCCTCGGACAGGTTTACTCGAGCCAGTAAGGCGTCGAGCTGGTTGACGTTTCTTGCCGACACGATAGGTGCATGGACGCCGGGTTGCCTCCGCAACCACTCGATGGCGACAGTCGCAGGCGCGCTTGCGTGTTTGTCGGAGACCTCCACGACCTGCTGGAGGGTGTTCACGTTGTCTTCGGTCAAATAATCTTTCACCACCCTGTCCTGGCGGACCGAATCGACCGCAACGCCTGGACGATACTTCCCACTCAAAAAGCCGCTGGCAAGACCAAAATAGGGAAACCCCACCAGGCCAAGCTCCGTGATGGCTGGAACAGAATCTGATTCGTAGTGCTCGCGTGTGACCAGGTTGTATTCGTTTTGGAGCGCGACGTAAGGGGTGAGCGAGTTGGCTTCAGCGACGGCGTGAGCATCGCGGAGTCGTTTGGCCGAATAGTTCGATGCGCCGAGCGCAAGAACCTTGCCGGCCAGGACTAACTCGTGGAACGCGGACAGCGTTTCTTCCAGGGGGGTGTCTTGATCGTCGCGGTGGGCATAGTAAAGGTCAATATGGTCAGTGCCTAGTCGCCGAAGAGAGTCATTAACGGCAGCAATAATGTTGTCTCGGCGAAGACCTGGCCGAGTCGTCATCTTGCCCACCTTGGTGGCAATGACCACCTGGTCGCGCTTGCCCGACGTCGCCAACCAGGACCCAATCATGGTTTCGCTTTCCCCGCCAACACCACCCGCATGCCACTGGACATACATGTCGGCTGAGTCAAGAAAGTTGATTCCAGCATCAACGACGGCGTCAAGAAGCCGGTTGGCTTCTGACTGGTTGTGAATACTCCACCCAAAAATGTTCGTTCCAAAAACAAGGCCTGAAACGTCGAGGTCGGTTCCAGGGATTTTTATGTTCGCCATGGCTCCAGCATAGGTAGGCGCTGGTTCGTCACCCCCGGTGTCCACTCAGAATTTCCCGGGTGTGACGCGTAAAGTTGGGGGTGGAAGGTGTTGATCAATGAAGACCACGACTGTTTTTGAACGCCAAGCACCAGGCGAAACTGTTATTTCGCACTCTCTGGAGCGCTCCGTCAAGAAACCATTTTGGATTGACGATGCTCCTTTGCCCGAGGTTCACCCAATCCTCCGTGGAACAATTACCGCAGATCTCGCCATTGTTGGCGCCGGGTTTACCGGGCTGTGGACGGCACTGTTAGCCAGTGAGCGTCACCCCGACTGGAAGATTGTCATCCTGGAGGGAAAAACTGCCGGCTGGGCTGCCTCTGGTCGAAATGGTGGCTGGGTGGACTCCAGCCTCACCCACGGGGAATCAAACGGCCGTACCCGTTTTCCCGACGAATACGACCTACTGGATCAAGCGGGCTTGGACAATCTCAATGAGCTGGAAAAGACAGCCACCGAGCGCAAATGGGATGTGGACTTTTGGCGGTCAGGATCATTTTCCGTCGCCACCGAAGAACACCAAGTGGACTGGTTGAAAGAGTCGGCCGATGGCGACCGGGAAATTTTTCTGAACACCCAAGAAATCCAGGCGCGGGTGAACTCACCGACCTACTTGGCAGCGAATTTTCTTCCCCGCGACACTGCCCTGGTGCACCCCGCGAAACTCACCCGAGAACTCGTCCAGTCCGTGAAAGACGCCGGGGTCGACATTTTTGACAACAGCCCCGTGAAGAACCTCGAAGCGACCAGTGACCATGTCACGCTGACTACTGCTCGCGGGTCAGTGACAGCCAATCGGGTGGCGCTCGCCACCAACGCGTTTCCTTCACTATTAAAGCGCTACCGCCTTCACACTGTCCCCGTCTACGACTATGTGTTGATGACGGAACCGCTCACCAAAGAGCAACTGTCGTCGATTGGCTGGAGTGGCCGGGAAGGCATTGGAGATATGGCCAACCAGTTCCACTACTACCGGATGAGCGCTGACAACCGGATTCTCTTTGGCGGCTATGACGCCATTTACCACTACGGGGGCAAGGTGCGCTCCCGATATGAAGAGCGTCCAGAAAGCTACCAACGTCTCGCCTCACACTTTTTCACTACCTTCCCGCAGTTGGAAGGCCTGCGGTTTAGCCACCGCTGGGCTGGAGCCATTGACACGTGCAGCCGGTTTAGCGCGTTTTTCGCCACCGCCCACTCTGGTCGTGTGGCCTACACGGCAGGCTTCACTGGTTTGGGTGTTGCCGCGACCAGGTTTGCCGGCAACGTCATGCTCGACCAGTTGACAGGTCTCGACACGTGGCGGACCAGGTTGAAAATGGTGCGGACACTGCCGACACCTTTCCCGCCAGAGCCTTTTGCCTACCCGGCAATTCAAGCAACACGCGCTGCCCTTGACCGAGCAGACCACCGGGCCGGTCAGCGCGGTCTTTTCTTGAAAACGCTCGACTCCCTGGGATTAGGGTTTGATTCGTGAGTGACACCGTTGTGCCCCTAGCACCCCGCCTTGTCTCCAGGGCGCTTCGTGAAACATTGGAGTATGCACCGGTGGAGTCGGACAAGGTTCTGGCAGGTTCTCCCACCACCGGATACAAAGAACTTGGCGTGTGGAAGGGCGTTGAGGTCGGAATCTGGGAAATGACTCCAGGGTCGATGTGGGACAGCGAAGTGGAAGAGATATTCATTGTTATTGCCGGTGACGCAACCCTCACGAGAACCATCAACGGGGAAGATGTGACCGTGGAACTCTCACCCGGAGTGGTGTGTCACTTGGAAGAAGGCGAGCACAACCGCTGGGATGTTCGGGTGGCACTTCGAAAAATTTATTTTGCTGAATAGTTTCCCCCCGGCACCCCTCCCGGCTGCATTCGGCACAAGGGGCGACGCTCAGCCCTCGCCATGCAGCCGGTTGCCTACGAGTCTCGGAGGGAATCTTCTTCCCTCTCCGGCAAAATGATGGGCCCTGTTTCGAGGGCGAGGTCTGCTTGGACCACAACGGGGGAGCGTCTCGCTGTTTGAGCGATGATGATGCCGGCAAGAACAAGCGCGGCACCGACGCTTTGAAAGCCGGAAATGGTTTGAAGAAGCCATATCCAAGCAAAAAAGAACGCAAAGGCCACCTCGCTGGTCGCTGCGATCCCAGCTGCGGTTGCCGATAACCTCTTCAAGGCGGCAAGAGACAGCAGGTACGGCAAGAACGACCCCAAAGCCACGTTCCACACCAACAAGACCCACAGCGGCGCGGTCACCCCGTCGAGCGAGCCCTGCAGCGACACTGACTGGCTGAAAATCCCGACCGGAATATTCCACCAGCCGCTCAAAAATGACCAAAAAATGGTGGCGGTTGCCATCGTCCAAAACAGCAGTGCCAGCGGTGAAATCGTTTCGAGCTGGCGCTCGCCCACAAGGAAGTAGGTGGCCAGAGATACGGCCGCCGCAAACCCCCACATGACCCCCAACGGGTTAAGGGTGCTGGCCCAGATTTGCGCAACAATGGCGAGCCCCGCCATGACAAAACCAATCGACACCCAAATGCGCCGCCTGACTCGTTCTTTGAAAAAAAAGAACGCCACCATTGCCACCATGGGGACTGCGGTGTATTCCAGCAGCAGGGCGATACCAACGGGAAGAAGATTGAGCGCCAAGGCGTAGGTGGCTTGGAGGAACGCCACCCCCACAATGCCCATAATCACAACCGGGAGAATCTGTTTCTTCGGAATCCTGAAGCTGTGAGGTGACAAGATCATCAGCACCACCCCACCCAACAGTGCTGCGCCAAGGACTCGCATTTGGGTGACTTGGAGGGCGGTCAAGCCAGACTCCATCATCACTTTGGTGACTGAGCCGTTTAGCCCAAAAAATGCGGCTGCTAAAAAGGCGAGAATGTAACCCATCAGGAATTGTTTCCTGCCACCCGGGTGATGTAGCGGGACACGGCCATCCTTTCGACGGTGTAATTGAGGGGTTTGGCACAAGCCTGTCACACGTTTCACCCAGGTCGGGAATCATCGGTGAGGGTGTTTGTCCGGGCGATGTTCAGCGTCTTCTCCTACCCTGGGGCCATGAGAACATATGTGCTGGCAGGTGGGTGTTTTTGGTGTCTTGATGCGGCTTATCGGGTACTTCGAGGGGTGAGCGATGTGGTGTCTGGGTATACCGGCGGCCAGGTCGACAACCCCACATATGAGCAGGTGTGTCAGGGCAGTACTTTGCACGCGGAGGCTGTTGCAGTCACCTTCGACCCGAATGTGATTCCCTCGGATGTGATTTTGGATGCCTTCTTCACCATGCACGATCCCCGGCAGCTCAACCGGCAAGGAAACGATGTGGGGACTCAATACCGCTCGGCCATGTTTTACCGAGATGAGGAAGAAAGAGCCCTGTTCGGCGCGGCTATCGACCGCGCGAACGAGATGTGGGGCGGGGGAGTGGTCACCGAACTGTCTGCGCTGGGAGAGTTTTGGGTTGCCGAAGATTACCATCAAGACTTTTTTGCCAAGAACCCCTTCCAGGGCTACTGCCTCGCGGTGGCCGTGCCGAAGGTTCAGAAAGTGCGGAAGGCGTTCACCGACTATCTGCTCCCGTCCACAGCCTGAGTCTCACGCGAGTTCCCCACGGTATGTCCCTGTGATCGCTGTGGTCTTGCATCAGGTGGCACTGTGCTCTCGGGCAGATAGCCCCCCTTACGAGAGGACACACCATGTCAGACCACGTCACCGTTCACGGCCTCGTTGCCACTGAGCCCCGGCATCTTGTCACAAAGGATGGTTTAGAAGTCACGAGCTTCCGTCTTGCAGCGATGCAGCGGCGTTTTGACCGCCAACTCGGAAAATGGCGAGATGACGGCACCAACTGGTATTCGATTGCTTCCTTTCGTATCCTCGCAAAAAACGCGGCGGCATCCCTTGAAAAGGGACACCGGGTGATTGTCTCCGGTCGGCTGAAAGTACGCGAATGGGAAACGGGCGAACGCTCTGGCGTATCGGTCGACATCGAAGCAGATTCGATCGGGCATGACCTTGTGTGGGGGTCGGCCACGTTTGAGAGAAACCCCATGCCGGTCGGCGATGTTGACGACGCGTCCGGTGATGACCCGGATGAACCAGAAGTAGGTAACGACAGCTTCTAGAGCGGGCACTCGTCGTAGACTGACGGAGGTTTGGGGCAGAGAAAGGGCGCGAGCAGTTATGAGTCGACTCATCACCGTCGGAGTTGTGGCGACAATGTTCAGCCTGTCTGGCTGCTCCGGTCAGCTAGAACAGGCAGTCGAAGAGTCAGCGCCTCCACCGGTGGTTATCGACGAGCAAGCAGTCGAGGTCATCCCCGAGTTCGTCGATGGTGGGTCAGCAGAAGACAACCTCCCCTACATCGATTACGTGCTCACCCGAGCGGGGGCGGGCACAGGCCTATTTGGAAGCCTGGACGCCGTTGCGGTCCTAGAGCGCGCGGGCTTTGACCGAGAATACATTGAAGTGACGTCTGACCGGACAGCGTTAGAACTCGCGGCAGAGTCCGTCACCATCGCGGTCATTATCGACGGAGAGTGCGCACTGGGTCAGTGGAGCTCAGAATGGTATTCGTCGGCGGTCACCCCGCTACTGGGTGCTGGGACGTGTCTGCTGGGCGACACGCTTTCTCTAGACTGATACCTATGGCCGAATTTATTTACACCATGATCCGTGCCCGCAAAGCGGTGGGCGACAAAGTGATTCTCGACGACGTCACGATGTCGTTTTTCCCGGGGGCAAAGATTGGAATGGTGGGCCCCAACGGGGCGGGAAAATCGACCATCCTGAAAATCATGGCCGGGCTTGACCAGCCGAGCAACGGTGAAGCCACGCTGTCTCCGGGCTACACCGTCGGTATTCTCATGCAAGAGCCCGAACTCGACGAGTCAAAGACCGTCATCGAAAACGTCCGCGACGGTGTTGCGGAGATTTACGGAAAGATTGAACGGTTCAACGAAATCTCCGCCCTGATGTCCGAACCAGACGCTGATTTCGATACCTTGTTGGCGGAAATGGGAACCCTTCAAGAAGCGATTGATGCTGCGGATGCGTGGGATTTAGATTCCCAGTTGGAACAGGCACTCGATGCGCTTCGATGCCCGCCGTCCGATGCGCCCGTCACCCACCTGTCCGGCGGTGAGAAGCGGCGCGTGGCGCTGTGCAAGTTGCTATTGGAAAAACCAGACTTGTTGTTGCTCGACGAGCCGACCAACCACCTGGATGCTGAGAGTGTGTTGTGGCTGGAGCAACACCTCGCGAAATACCCCGGCGCTGTCATCGCCATCACCCACGATAGGTACTTCCTCGACCACGTGGCCCAATGGATTGCCGAAGTTGACCGCGGCCGCCTGTACCCCTACGAGGGCAACTATTCGACCTACCTGGAGAAGAAAGCTGAACGTCTCGACGTTCAGGGCAAGAAGGACCAAAAACTTGCGAAGCGCTTAGCCGACGAACTCGAATGGGTCAGGTCCAATCAAAAGGGTCGCCAGGCGAAATCGAAAGCTCGTCTTGCCAGATACGAAGAAATGGCTACCGAAGCTGAGCGGACTAAGAAGCTTGACTTTGATGAGATACAAATTCCGCCGGGACCAAGGCTTGGGCAAATGGTTCTCGAGGCAAACAAGCTCAAAAAGGGTTTCGATGACCGGGTCCTGATCGACAATCTCAGTTTCACTCTTCCCCGAAACGGCATTGTCGGAATCATTGGCCCGAACGGGGTGGGAAAAACCACTCTCTTCAAAACCATTGTGGGTTTGGAAGAGCTTGACGGTGGTGAACTCAAGGTGGGTGAGAGCGTCAAACTCAGCTACGTTGACCAGTCCCGGGCCGGTATTGACCCCAACAAGTCGCTCTGGGAGGTTGTCTCCGATGGGCTGGATGTCATCCAAGTCGGAAACGTTGAGATCCCTTCTCGCGCCTACGTCTCCAGTTTTGGTTTCAAAGGCCCCGACCAGCAGAAAAAGGCTGGAGTGCTATCCGGTGGTGAAAGAAACCGACTCAACCTTGCGCTGACTCTCAAACAGGGGGGAAACCTGTTGCTTCTCGACGAGCCGACTAACGACTTGGACGTGGAGACGCTGTCCAGTTTGGAAAACGCGCTCCTTGAATTCCCCGGGTGCGCCGTAGTGATTACCCACGACCGGTGGTTCCTCGACCGAATTGCGACCCACATTCTCGCCTATGAGGGCACAGAAGAAAACCCGGCCAACTGGCACTGGTTCGAGGGGAACTTTGAAGCCTATGAGCAAAACAAAATCGATCGCCTAGGGCCCGATGCGGCGAGTCCTCACCGCTCCACCTATCGGAAACTCACTCGGGACTAGGGACTCGAACCATACCCTCCTGGGCAACAGAAGCAATAAGGTTGCCGTCCCTGTCATAGATTCGTCCCATGGCGAGACCCCTCCCTGCCTGGGCGCTTGGGGTGTGCTGCACGTAGGCAAGCCACTGATCAACCCGGGCGAACCGGTGAAACCATAGAGCATGGTCCAAGCTGGCCACTTTCAGTCCAGGGGTGGTCCAGGACACCCCATGTCTCGTGAGGATGCCCTCTAAAAGCGTCGAATCGCTGAGATAGCTCAGTGCTGCACGGTGGAGGCGGGGGTCATCAGGCAGCTCAGACAAACACCGAAACCACACCACCTGATCGCCTGACGGGCGGGGGGACGGTTTCCCATTTTTTGGGATGTGGGAATAGCGAAAATCAAACGGCCTGGTCTTTGCCCAGCCTTCAGCCACCGGGTGGCCGGTGGCAAGAAGCAGGTCAATACCCGGGTGAAGGTCTTCCGGATCCCCCAGATTCGGGGGAGATTCATCGAAGTGGTCAAGCCCACCATCGGGGGTTTGGAAGGAGGCGATCATCGAAAAAATGGGCAAATCATGTTGGACGGCTTGGGCTCTTCTCGTGGAGAAAGACCGTCCGTCATAAATCCGGTCCACCTTCAGAGTGACCGGAACATCGATGTCTCCGGGTTTCAAAAAATATCCGTGGAGCGAATGGATGGCACGGTTATCGTCGATGGTTGCCATGGCCGCCATTGCGGCCTGAGCCATCACCTGACCACCGAATAGTCGGCCCTGGGGTTGCCATTGGCTGGGGGCGGTGAATACATCCCCGGAAGCATCCGACCGGGTCAACGTCAGAGCATCCAGCATCGACTCAACTGCGGGCGCATAATTTCCGGGGTGTGCACTTACCCAACTGGTATCCATGACCGGTAGTTTAGAGAACGCCATGACTCACACTCTGAGACTTACCAATCTCCACGCGTTGCCTGACCTCGCCAGCTTCCTCGGGCGAGCCCGTCGCATTAACGACGGGGCGACCCGAGTGATTGCAACCGACCGTTTTCTGCAAGTGTATGTGGGGGTTTTTTTGCCCCGCGGCCTTCTCGACGCGACCCCCACCGTATTGGGACTTCGAGTTTTTGAACTCGCCGAACCTGCGAATTTCGACGAGGTAGTTCCACTCGAAGCATTTATTTCCCGAGTTGAACGAGCACAGGTCGAGGGAAACGACCTTCGATTGCCCTCGCCCAGCCCTTCCATAACGTGGTCGGCAATTACCCCTCCCCGAGATGGCTGGCAAAGAAAATTGGGGGTATCGGCAGACACGCTTCGAATGTCGGCTGAAGAGGGAGTTGTGAGGGTCAAAGAGGCCATCCCCGACAGTGTCGGGGAAGCGATTGTGCAAAAAGTTCGGGCAGAAGTCTGGGGGGCACCCATCGCGGGAAAAAAGAGAATTCCGGCAGGCGCTGGTTTTGCCGCTGATGCTCTGGGCTTCTTGACAGAGCGCTCGCTCAGCGTTCACACTGTCGGAAATTGGATTCGGTTGAGCGCCAAACACGGTTACGTTTTGGTCAAAACTGGTGTTCCATTGGACGACTGGGATGAGGAGTCTGGCGACGACTAGTCGGCGAAGGTGTTCACCATGCTGAACGCCGCCCTCTCTAGGTAGCCCCATAGTTCAGCGTCGTGCAGGGGCGACAGTTTTAGGGTGTCGAGGGCATGGCGCATGTGACCCAACCAACGGTCTCTCGCCGCCGGGTTGATGTGGAACGGCTGATGGCGCATGCGAAGACGAGGATGCCCTCGCTGTTCTTCGTAGCTTCGTGGGCCACCCCAGTACTGTTCCAAGAACGCCGTCAACCGCCACACTGCGCCCTCGAGGTCCTCCTCTGGATACATCGGGGCGAGAACAGGGTCGGCCATGACCCCCCGGTAAAACTCTCGAACAAGCCTCTCGAAAGTGTTGTGTCCTCCGACCTGGTCAAAGAAAGACTCGGACTCGGGCATACCCTGATTCTACTTGTCCTCGCTGGAGTCCTTCTTTGGCGGATCGGTAGGCTCTCCAACGCGAGGTGAACCGTCTTCGACAACCATCCGGTTGAGCGCAGGAATATCAATTCCTCGTCTGTCGAGTGCGGCCTTGACGTATCGATGCAGGGCACGTTTCAAGGTGAACTGTTCTCCTGCCCGCACCCTGATGGTCAAGCGAACCATCAGTGCTTCGTGAGATATCGACTCGATGCCCCACATTTCTGGGTCTTCGAGGATTTTCCGTCGCCACTCTGGTGCTGCCGCAAATTCTTTCGCGGCAGCAAGGAGCGCTTCCTGGGCTTCGTCGACGTCAAGGGTGTAGGGGACGGGGACATCGAGAATAATTCTGGCCCAGTCTTGGGAGAAATTGCCCACCTGGAGAACTTCACCGTTTCGAATAAACCACAGTGTTCCGTTGACGTCTCTCACTTCGGTGATTCGTATTCCTACGCGCTCCACTACACCCGTCACCTGTCCAAGATTGACAATGTCCCCAATTCCTAATTGGTCTTCAAAGACCATGAATAGGCCGTTGAGAATGTCTTTCACGAGCGACTGCGCTCCAAAGCCCAGCGCAGCACCCAAAATACCCACAGAGGCAATGAGGGGGGTGACGGCGACACCAAACTCGGTGAGCACCATAATGATCAGGATGATCCAAATCGTCCACTTGGCAAAAGCGTTCAAGACTGTTCCCAAGGTGCGAGCGCGCTGCACCTGCCGCATTGCCTCCACCGGGCTGGTTTCGAGGGCTTGGGTGTTTTCGGCTCCGTGGTGGACTTTAACGTCGGATACCACCCGGTCGACCACCCGGTCGATAATCTTGCCCACACCCCACAGCGCAATGACGCCGACAATCAGGATGGCGATAGCGCGAGCCAGCCAGTCGTAGTTTTCGACAAACGAGAAAACGGCCATCACCCAGTCAGGCCACGATTCAGTGTTCATTCCCCTATGTTACGGCGCCTTTGTCAACGGCTACACAGATGCCTGTGCATCTCTTTCCTGCGCCTCAAGTGCTCTGACCACACCGGCCTGGTTTTCTTCAATGAGGCGTCTCAACGCAGGAATGTCGCTATTGGCGTCTAGCCAACGTTGGCTCGCCTGCACGACATCGTCTGAGACAAGAGCAGTAGGAAAGAGGCCATCAACAATGTATTCGGCCATTTTGTATGTTCTTGATTCCCACACCTGTCCAAGAGCATCAAAATACTCCTCGACCTGGGGTGCTAATAGTTCTGGGTCGTTGACATGGGTGTAGCCCATCGTCATGTGTCGGACGATCGCGTTCGGAAGTGAATCGTTGGTGAGCAGTTCATCAACGACTGCTTTCTTCGCCTCCACAGTGGGGATCATGGCTCGGAGGCGTGCCGCATGCTGTTGACCGTTCGACGTGTTGTCCCGTGACAGTGCCTCCGAGATGTCGTCTTCCCCCGCGTGCCCGGTGAGGACAAGACCGGCAAGGAGCTCCCAGCGCAGGTCAGTATCGATGGTGAGACCGTCGAGTGAGAGTGTCCCACTCTTCAGCTCAGCAAGAGTCTCAGCATGCTCGTCAGTGTTTGCAAGTTGAGCGAAAGCCTTCACGAGTTGGAACTGGATATCGCTTCCAACTGCTGCTCCCCGGGCGAGCCCCCAGACCGCATTAGCCACTTGTTCGTGGACCTGAGCTCTCGTCGCAGGGGCCGAATACAGGGTTGTGGCCGTGTGGAGTTGGGCGAGCAGGGTGCGAACCGTGGTGGATTCGGTTTCCCAGGCAATGTTTCCCAGCACCATGTCCCGAAAATCACGGGCGGGCATTTCAGCGTCGCGGGTTTGGTCCCATGCCGCGCCCCACACCAGTGCCCTGGCCAAGGGTGACGAAATCTTCTTCAGGTGAAGCCGACCAAACGCGGTGGAGGCGTCGTCGAGACGAATCTTCGCGTAAGCCAGGTCGTCGTCGTTAATGAGAATCAATCCGGGCCGTTTCATACCAACGAGCTCGGGAATCTCTGTCTCTGCCCCGTCAATGTCGCATTCGATGCGGTGAGTTCTTGTGACCTTGTCACCGTCTTCGTCGTAGAAACCGACGGCGAGCCGGTGCGGCCGGAGTGTGGGCCAGTCTTCTGGGGCGGTCTGTTGGATCGCAAAGCGGGTAATGGTCCCGTCAGAGTCGGCCTCGACGAGAGGTCGCAGAGTGTTCACGCCCGCAGTTTCCAGCCAGAGTTTGCTCCAGCCAGAGAGGTCACGGCCACTTGTCTCTTCGAGTTCATCGAGAAGATCTTGGAGCTCTGTGTTGTCCCAAGCGTGTTTTTTGAAATAGGCGCTGACACCGGAGAAGAAGGCGGCTTCACCCACCCAGGCAACCAGCTGTTTCAGCACGGACCCGCCCTTGGCATAGGTGATCCCGTCAAAGTTCACTTGGACGTCTTCGAGGTCGTTAATTGTTGCAACAATCGGATGTGTCGAGGGCAGCTGGTCTTGACGGTAAGCCCACGACTTCTCCATGGCGTGAAATGTTGTCCACGCCTCGCTCCACTCGGTGGCTTCCGCGGTCGCCATGGTGGATGCCCATTCGGCGAAAGATTCGTTCAGCCACAGGTCGTTCCACCACCTCATCGTGACGAGGTCGCCGAACCACATATGCGCCAATTCGTGCAGAATGGTGACGACTCGGCGCTCTCTGACTGCGTCAGACACCTGAGACCGAAACACGTAGCTTTCGGTGAAAGTCACTGCGCCGGCGTTTTCCATGGCGCCGGCGTTGAACTCGGGAACAAACAGCTGGTCATATTTTTCGAACGGATAAGCAACGCCAAATCGTCTCTCGAAATACTCGAAACCTTTTTTGGTGATGTCGAAAACGTAATCGGCGTCCAAAAATTCGGACAGCGATTTTCTGGCAAAAACGCCGAGTGGCACCACTCGACCTTGGCTGTTGGTGAATTCATCTCGTGCCACTTCGTAGGGCCCGGCGATCAGTGCCGTGATGTAGCTGGAGATGCGGGGGGTCGGGCTAAACCGCCACGTGGCCACATCGCCCCTGGCGTGTGGTTCGGGTGTTGGCTGGTTGCTGATGACCTGCCAGTGGGCGGGAGCTGTGATGGTGAATTGGAAGGTGGCTTTGAGGTCAGGCTGCTCGAAGACAGCAAATACGCGCCTCGAGTCGGGAACCTCGAACTGGGTATACAAGTAGATTTCGTCGTCGACCGGGTCAACAAAGCGGTGGAGGCCTTCACCGGTGTTTTGGTAACGGAAATCGGCGTCAATGACCAGTTCGTTGGATGTTTGAAGGTTGTCCAGCATAATTCGCGGACCATCAACAACGCGGGAAAGATCAAGCTGTTCACCGTTTAACTCAACAGAGTGGACCGTTTCGGTGATCGCGTCAATAAAAGTTGAGCTCCCAGGTTCTGCCACAAAAGTTACCCGGGTGGTGGAGCGAAAGGTGTCTGAGTTGCGTACCTCACTGAGGTCAAGTTCAACGTCATAGTGCCTGGTGGTAACAACCCGAGATCGCTTTTGGGCTTCCTTCCGCGTGAGGTTTTCTCCGGGCACAAACGTCTCCTTCATCAACAGTGCTGGGGCCATTTTTTCGTGACTTTTTCGGCCGTCACCTGGCGTACTTCAACCCTACTAATGCTCGGTGGCCGGCACGAACACTCTGCCCTGATTGAGAGGGAGCGGTGAAGGTTTAGGAGTTCTTCGCCTCGATCGTTACTTCGACAGCTTCAAGCATGTCCTCTTCAGCGCTGTCCGATTGCGTGGGAAGCGGGCCCTTGTCCTCGAGACTTGGCGGCGGGGCACTGGTAATTTCGAGGTCCACTTCGCTGGCGGCACGGCGCATCCGTTGGATGTAATCCTCAAGAATGGTCTGCTGACGTCGAAGGTCACTCATGTGGCTTTCCGCATCGGACACCATGGTGTTCACCAGCTCTTCGGTGTCACGGGCGATAGCACGTGAGCGGTTCACGGTCTCGGATACTAAACGTTGTGCGTATGCCCGGGCGTCGTGGGTGAGTTCCTCGGCGCGCTGTTGCGAGTTTTGCAACACGGTGTCCGCCTCTTTACCCAGGTCGGCAGATCGCTTAGCGGCATTTTGTACATGCTCGTCGGCTTGTTGGTAGGCCTTTTGCGCGTACTGGTCGGCTTCTTCGTGAATCGCTGCACGAGCGCGCTCCGCCTCGTCAATCTGCTGACGAATGGACGCGTCCGTGGCGACGGCACGTTCTTGAGCGGCGTGCAGTAGCTCAGAGGCTTCGCGTTTGATTTGCTCAACCTGACGTGAAGCTTCAGCCTTAATCTCGGCGACCTGTTTTTCCGCTTGACTAATCATGGTCG
This sequence comes from Microbacteriaceae bacterium, assembly GCA_007117135.1. Classification (GTDB taxonomy): domain Bacteria; phylum Actinomycetota; class Actinomycetes; order Actinomycetales; family Microbacteriaceae; genus Pontimonas. The sequence continues at coordinate 16,679 of SKHB01000091.1, forward strand.
CAGCGGCTCGCTCAGCACGCGTGCGCGTGTTGGTTGCTTTGGCGATTTCATCGGCAGCCTGTTGGCGAAGCTGCGCTGCTTCCCGCTCGCTGTCTAGCCGAAGTTCCTCAGCTGCCCGCTGAGCTTCAGCGAGAGTCTGGCGGGATTCTTTCGCCGCTGACTCACGCAGTTGCGTCGATTCACTCCTCGCGTTGGCGAGAACTTCAGTGGCTTCAGCGGCAGCTTCCTGGATGATTTTCTGCGACTGCGCTTCGGCCAGACGAAGTGTTTCTTCGAAGGCGGAACCGAGCTCAGCGAAGCTGGGTTTCCCCCGAGACGCCCGCTCATTGGCGTCTTGAACTTCTCGGTTCAGTCGCTGAATCGTGCGGGCAGATTCGGACCGCTCATTTTCGAGACGCTCAATGCGCTCGGAAAGTTCTCGCAAGTAGCGCGACACATCGTCGGGGTCATAACCCCGGACGGTGCGCTTGAAATCTGGAATGGACAAAGCAAAACCTCCACGAATTTGCGTGGTGCTAACGATACGGCAAAAACACCACCTGCGCAGGGGGCAATGGTGATTGTAATCACACGTTTACACTGAGACCTATGCGTATACACCTTGCGACTGATCACGCCGGACTCGACTTTTTGCGAGATATTGCCGATTTTTTGATTCAGGCAGGTCACGAGGTGGTCGACCACGGCCCCACCGACTACGACGCGTTGGACGATTATCCAGGTTTTTGTATCCGAGCGGGGCGAGGCGTCGTCGCAGACTTAGAGGCAGGCGTTGAGGCACTGGGCGTTGTTTTTGGCGGGTCCGGAAACGGGGAACAAATTGCGGCCAACAAGGTGCCGGGTGTTCGGGCCGCACTCGTGTGGAACCGGGACACCGCGGTACTCGCAAAAGAGCATAACAACGCCAATGTGTGTGCGATCGGGGCTCGTCAGCACTCCATCGACGACGCCATGTTGCTGATCGAAACTTTCATCAACACGCCCTTTCCCGGCGATGAGCGCCATGTGAGACGAATCACCCAAATTTCCCACTTTGAGAAAACCGGTGAGGTTCCAGAAACCGGCGTTAACTATCCCTCCTAGACCATGCCCGAGGGTCACTCTGTTCATCGAATAGCGAACCTGCTCGGCCACATGTTTGCCGGGCATGTCCTTGACGCGTCGTCACCACAAGGCAGATTCACCGACGGTGCAAAGCTGCTGAATCAGACGATGCTTCACAGAACCTACGCCAGGGGGAAACACCTATTCGCTGTTTTCGACGGTGACCGAATTCTTCGAGTTCACCTGGGAATTTATGGCGCCTGGGATGTGGCCAGTGCCACCGGAACAACTCAGAGAGCCGGCGCCGCCGGCCCTCAGGTCGTCACTTCCCTGGGAGCTCCTCGAAAAAAACGTGGAACGAATCCTGACCTTGCGCAAGAGAATTTCCCGCCGGAACCTGTCGGGCAGGTGAGGTTGCGCCTGCTGGATGAGTTTTTTGTGGCGGACCTTCGAGGGCCAACAGCCTGTGAAGTGTTGAACCCGGATGAGGCCGAAGCTATTGAAAATCGACTGGGCCCAGACCCTCTCGTGGATGGTGTCGATGCGGGGCGGCAAGAATTTGTGAGGCGGATGAGCGCCACATCAACGCCGGTAGGTCTTGCGCTGATGAATCAGAACGTGGTGAGCGGTATCGGAAATGTGTACCGGGCGGAAATACTTTTTCGACACCGTTTGGACCCTTTCGTGCCGAGCAGAAGCCTCACCGACGACACCCTCGAGGCGCTGTGGGACGACTGGTGTGCACTTCTCGCTGAAGGAGTGAAAACGGGGGTGATGATGACTCGTAACGATCTTGACGAGGAGGGGCGACAACTCGCCTTCAGCAAGACAGCTCACCGCTACTTTGTTTACGGCCGAGCAGGGGAGCCGTGCCGGGTGTGTGGGCGAAGGGTCGAGTTAGTGGTGGCGGCGGCGAGGAAACTCTATTTCTGCCCGAGCTGCCAACAGGGCGCGGTTTAGGATTGCAGGATGATTATTCGGCGCGGTCACGTTTTTGGCACCAGTGGCTTGTCGGATATTCGGCTTCGTGATGGCGCCATCGAGGCTGTCGAGCCCGCCGGTAACCTGGCGCCAGACGAGGGGGAGGAAGTCATTGACGCCGACGGCCGGGTGGTTATTCCGGGCCTGTGGGACGAGCACGTTCACCTGGGTCAGTGGGCATCCCATCTGCGCCGCGTTGATGTTTCCGAGGCGGTAAGCACCAGTGAAGCACTCGAGCTGATGGCACAGGCAGCCGCCTCTCGGCCTGATGACCCGGTCATTGTGGGAGCGGGAATGCGGCCCGCCAGGTGGAGCGCAGGCCCCGACTTGGCGTCTATAGACGCCGTATCGGGGGACATTCCTTGGGTGATTTTTTCTATCGATATTCATTCGTGTTGGGCAAACAGTGCAGCGCTTCGGCAGTTTGGTTACGAATCTCCCACGGGTTTCCTCACCGAACACGACTCTTTTGGTTTGCTCGGCAAAGTCGAGGCTGTCGATTCTGTGACCCACGATCAGTGGGTGGCTGAGGCAGAACTCACGGCTGCTTCCCGAGGTGTGGTGGGGATTGTTGACCTGGACATGGGCCCAACACTCGACCATTGGGTGAGGCGCCGACAGGGGCAAGAAGGCACTTTCACTCTTCGGGTAGAGGCATCTGTCTACCCCGATACTCTCCACATGGCACTCGAACGTGGCCTAAAAAGTGGCGAACAGATCGCTCCTGGGGTGGTGATGGGGCCACTCAAAGCAATTACTGACGGGTCGTTGAACACCAAAACTGCGTATGTGACCTCGCCGTATGTGGGCGGCGACACGCATGCATTGGGCACCCTCAATTACACGGTGGAGGACATCAACGACTTTTCATCCCGCGCCCACCAGGCCGGCCTTAACGTCACTCTTCACGCCATCGGCGACCAGGCCAACACCATCATGTTGGATGTATTCGAAAGGCACGCAATCGCCGGCCGGATAGAACACGCGCAACTGGTGTCCGCAAAAGACATTCCGAGGTTTGCGGAACTGGGGGTGACAGCGAGTATCCAACCGCAGCACGCGGTTGATGATCGAGAAGTGACAGACGTGTTGTGGTCGGACAGGGCTGATAAAGCCTTCCCCGCGAAAAGTTTGCTGGATGCGGGAGCACACGTAGTTTTCGGCTCGGATGCCCCCGTCTCGGCTTTGGACCCGTGGGTGCAGATCGCGGCGGCGGTGACCAGAACTGATGATGATCGAGAGCCGTGGCACCCGGAACAGGCCATCACGGTGTCGCAGGCTATTGCCTGCTCCACGCGGTCAACAATTAGCCCGGGTGAGGTGGCTGACCTCGCAGTGTTGGATGCTGACCCGGTGTGGCTCGAGCGGGCACTGGCAAAAAAGCCCTCCGAATTATCTAGGGCGCTTCAAGCACTGCCGGTGTGGATGACCGTGGTGGAAGGCAGAGTGAGTTTCCGCGCGCCCTCTGACGACGGGTAGAGGGCCAGAAGTGTGTGTTACCGCGCCATGAAATAAAAAACACCTCAACCCCACACTGGGGGTTCAGGTGTCGACGATGTCCTGGGACATCACATGGAGGGGATGACGGGAATCGAACCCGCACCATCAGTTTGGAAGACTGAGGCTCTACCATTGAGCTACATCCCCGAAAACCTTTCGGGCGAGCATCATGTTACTGCACTTTTGCCCCTGTCGTGCGGGACTCGGGTGAGCTGGGCTAGACTTACCGCTGGTCACATGGTGACTCGAGGCAAACTGCTGGGGGCAACGCTCCAGGCGTGGGACGCCCTCGGGGTGTAGCTCAGCTTGGTAGAGCGCCCGCTTTGGGAGCGGGAGGCCGCAGGTTCGAATCCTGTCGCCCCGACCATCAAACCGATGACAAAAAAACGGAGAAAGACGCTGTGCCGCAGACAACTACTGAGAACTTGAGTCCCACCCGCGTGAAATTGACCATCACGGTGGGGCCCGACGAGCTCAAACCCAGCCTCGACCACGCCTATAAGCACATCGCTGAGCAGGTCAGCATTCCCGGTTTCCGCAAAGGCAAAGTGCCGCCGCCGATTATTGATCAGCGAGTGGGCCGAGGCGAAGTGTTGAATCACGCCGTCTCCGAGGGGTTGGACCGTTTCTTCCAAGATGCGGTGACGGCCGAAGGCATTCGCCCTATCGGCCGCCCGGAAGCAGACGTCACCACGTGGCCGAGTGACAAAGACTTCTCTGGCGACCTGGTCGTCACCGTCGAAGTCGACGTCAGGCCAGAGTTTGACCTTCCCGACTACGCCTCATACACCCTTGAGGTAGAGCCAGTCGCAGCCGACAAGAAAGCCATTGATGCGGAGCTTGATGGGCTGCGGGAACGTTTTGGAACGTTGGTGACCGTTGATCGGCCGATAGCTTCCGGCGACTTTGTCCAGATTGACCTCACGGCGTCGATCGGTGACAAAACCATCGACTCGGCAAGTTCAATTAGCTATGAGGTGGGGTCAGGTCAGCTCATCGACGGCATCGATGATGCGCTGGACACTCTCACCGCCGGTGAGTCCGCCACGTTCGAATCGAAACTCCTGGGCGGTGACCACGAGGGAGAAATGGCGCAGATTGACGTCACCGTATTGGCCGTCAAGGAACGACAACTTCCGGACGCCGACGACGAGTTTGCTCAAATTGCGAGCCAATTCGACACCATCAGTGAGTTGAAAGAAGATCTGAAGACTGAGGTGGAGCGCAAGGGTCGTCTGACCCAGGCACAGGCAGCTCGGACAGCGCTTGTCGACAAACTTGTCGCCGACTCTTCGATGCCTGTCCCTGAAAGCGTTGTGGAGGCGGAAGTTCACCGCCACCTTGAGCAGGAAGGTCGGCTGGAAGACGACGAACACCGTAAGGAGGTCGTCGAGTCAACCGAGAAGTCGCTGCGAACACAGTTTGTTTTAGACAAACTCTCTGAGTCGCTGGAGGTTCAGGTCTCGCAGGATGAGTTGACCAGCTACCTGATTCAGTCGGCAGGGCAGTACGGCATGGAACCGGGCGAATTCATTCAATCTGTTGACCGTGCCGGCCAACTGCCGCAAATGGTCTCCGAGGTAGCGCGAGCAAAGTCGCTGACCTTGGCCCTGCAGAAAGTCACAGTGAAAGACACCAAGGGCAAGAAGGTGGACCTTTCCGAGTTCCTCACTGTTTCACAGGGCGGCCCGGCCATCACCTTGCCTGACGAGTCACACGACCACGACCACTAGGCCCCATTAGCCGAGGGCGAACAGGACCCGACACGCGGTTGTCGATGTGTACGCTCAAGAGTGCGGCGCAAAGGCGCCTGGATAAGAGGAAACGATGCCCGAACCCATGATGCAGCAGAGTGTCTTTGACCGCCTGCTGAAAGACCGAATTATTTGGTTGGGATCTGAAGTGCGTGACGATAACGCCAACGAGATCGCCGCGAAGCTGCTGCTGTTGGCCGCGGAAGACCCGGAAAAGGACATCTACCTCTACATCAACTCTCCCGGTGGTTCCATCACCGCCGGTATGGCCATCTACGACACCATGCAGTTTGTTCCTAATGACATCGTGACTGTGGGCATTGGAATGGCGGCCTCAATGGGTCAGCTCCTTCTCACCTCCGGCACGCTCGGTAAGCGATACATTACGCCGCACGCCCGCGTGCTCCTCCACCAGCCTCACGGTGGGTTCGGGGGAACAGCCAGCGACATTCAGACTCAGGCGCAACTCATCAACGACATGAAGAAAAAGCTCGCTGAAATCACGGCTGAAGCAACAGGGAAGAGCGTTGAGCAGATTATGCAAGACGGCGACCGCGACCGCTGGTTTACCGCAGAAGAGGCCCTGGAATACGGCTTCGTTGACCACATCCGGGCTTCAGCATCCGACGTTATTGGCGGCGGCGGAACCGAACAGGGGAAGAAATAGTGACCACCGAAAATATGACCCCGACAAGCGGCTTTCACATGCCCGAGTCGCGCTACATCCTCCCCAGCTTTGAGGAGCGCACGAGTTACGGTTTCAAACGCCAAGACCCGTATGCGAAGCTGTTTGAAGATCGCATTGTTTTTCTTGGCGTCCAGGTCGACGACGCATCGGCTGATGATGTGATGGCCCAGCTCCTCGTCTTGGAAAGCCAAGACCCTGAGCGTGACATCGTGATGTACATCAATTCGCCCGGTGGTTCATTCACTGCCATGACGGCGATTTACGACACCATGCAATACATTCGCCCCGAAGTTCAAACCGTTGTGCTGGGACAGGCGGCTTCTGCTGCCGCGGTGATTTTGGCCGGTGGAACACCGGGCAAGCGTTTGGCTTTGCCCAACGCCCGAATCTTGATTCACCAGCCCATGATGGGTGAAGCGGGTCGAGGTCAAGCTTCTGATATTGAAATTCAGGCAAAAGAAATTGCCCGGCTTCGCGAATGGTTGGAAGACACCTTGTCCAAGCACTCGAACAAATCCATTGAAGAAGTTAATCGCGACATTGACCGAGACAAGATTCTTACAGCCGCCGAGGCGTTGGAATATGGTCTCATCGATCAGGTGTTGACCAGCCGCAAGAATGTCGCCCAGGCTGGCCCTAAACCGGTCGAAGCAAACTAGCTGCGCCCGCGTCGACTTACCATCCAAAACAGGAGGGCAAGAGCAAGAACGACCAGAACAGCGGCAATCGCGAGAGTAACGGGACCTTGCCTTGTCTGGTCGTCGGAGATGACTTCCTCGACAGTGGGTTCGACGGGCGCACCCTCGCTCGTATCAGACTCGGTTGCTTCCCCCACCGGGGCATCAACGAGCCCCGACTCCACGCCACACACGGGCGGGTCGGGGAATCCTCGAGCGGGGGAGTGCGACTCGTTTGGCGAAAAAATGAAACTAAAACTGTCGGACAGGCTGTGCCCGTCAGCAGAGACAAATTGGAACGTCACTGTGTAGTCGCCGGCTTGACCAAGGTCAGCTGATGTTGACATATCCGTATCTCCGATGGTGACGCACCCATCGCCGTAGTGAAGACCTTCAGCGTCTTTGACGACCATCGCGAAACCCGAGCCGGTTCCGGTGAGGTCAAGCAGTTGATCGTTCGTGGTGATCCGAATATCGACCGGGCTGTCGGTGACCGTTGAGCCTGTGGCGGGGATCGTTCCTAAGACGACGTTATGTCCGATTGCGTTCGGGGCTGCCCACGAGAAGAAAGCGATCGCAGTGATTGCCACAACAGCAAAAAAAGTTCTCCGGGTGTTGGAGGGCAGTGGGTGCGAAGCGAGGCGTGTCACACCCTCAGCCTACAAACAAAACACTTATCGACACTCAGGGGGAAATGTGCAAAGAGGTGTGGGATGTTGCGGGTAGGCTTCTTGAACCAGCACCAGATGTGAGCGGGGGGTGTGCACTATGGCAAGAACCGGGGAGACCGGCGAGCTGTTGAAGTGCTCGTTTTGCGGGAAAAGCCAGAAGCAGGTCCAGCAACTGATCGCTGGACCCGGCGTGTACATCTGTGACGAGTGCGTCGAACTGTGCAACGAAATAATCGATGAACGCCAGGCAGAAAAGCGCGTCGAAAGTCTTGCCGACTTTGCGCTGCCGAAGCCGAAAGAAATTTTTGACTTCCTCGAAGAGTTTGTCATTGGTCAAGAACCTGCGAAAAAGACCCTGTCGGTTGCCGTATACAACCATTACAAGCGGGTTCGCGCGGAGAAAAGTGGTGAGGCGGGTGACGATGTCGAAATTCAAAAGAGCAACATTTTGCTTGTCGGCCCGACCGGCTGCGGCAAAACCTATCTCGCTCAAACTCTTGCCAAAAGACTGAATGTACCCTTCGCCGTTGCCGATGCGACCGCGCTGACAGAAGCCGGGTATGTGGGCGAAGACGTTGAAAATATTTTGCTGAAACTGATCCAGGCTGCTGACTATGACGTTGCTCGAGCTGAAACAGGAATCGTGTACATCGACGAAGTCGACAAAATAGCCAGGAAAGCGGAAAATCCATCCATCACCAGGGACGTGTCCGGTGAGGGAGTGCAGCAGGCGCTGTTGAAAATTCTCGAGGGCACGGTTGCATCCGTCCCGCCACAGGGCGGGCGGAAGCACCCCCAGCAAGAGTTCATTCAGATTGACACAACGAACGTCTTATTCATTGTGGCCGGCGCTTTTGCCGGTTTGGATGACATCGTGTCGCAACGCATCGGCCGCCACGGTATCGGTTTTGGTGCCCCCCTCCATACCAAGGGTGAAGGGGAAGACCTGTACGCTGAGGTGCTCCCCGAGGACCTTCACAAGTTTGGTCTCATTCCTGAGTTCATTGGCCGGCTCCCCGTGCTCACAACGGTGTCGCCGCTCGACCGGAGTGCCCTGGTAGACATTCTCACGACACCGAAGAACGCGCTCGTTAAGCAGTATCAGCGTATGTTCGCGCTCGACGGCGTCGAGCTGGAGTTCGACAAAGAGGCCCTCGATGAAATTGCTGACTTGGCGGCGGCCCGCCAGACCGGTGCGAGGGGGCTACGCGCGATTTTGGAAGACGTTCTTGGGCCCACCATGTTTGAAGTTCCCTCGTCTGACAAAGTCGCAAAGGTTGTCGTGACTCGGGAGGCGGTCCTGGGCGAGGCAACACCGACCATGGTGCCGCGGCGGGCAGACCGCCGCGAAAAGTCAGCTTAGTCGGCGTTTTCGTGGCCGACGGAACCCACCTGGGTTCCGTTATCCAGGGTGATTATCGGCCGTCCCTCTAACCAGGTCAGTGTCCAGCGGAGCGTATGGCGTTCGTTGTCGGTGAGAGTCTCTTCGACCGCGCGAATGTCGGCCTGCAGGTGTGGTGGGACGGAGGAGGGAATGTCGGCGCCGACAGAGAACCGACTCCCGACCATCATGAGTGGTCTCTCCCGGTGGGCATTTCGTACATCACCCAACTGGTTTTCTTTGCAATTTTGTCGTAGAGACCCATCGCTGTGGTGTTGGTATCAGCGGTTATCCACTTCATGTCACCGCCACCGTTGCGGAAGGCGTGCGACTTGGCGTGGTCAATGAGTTGCCTTGCAATGGACTGACCGCGATAGTCGGGGTGGACAAAAAGGTCATCCAAGAACCAGGACACCCCCGGTCGGAACGTGTCGTATTGGCGTTGAACATGGGCGAAGCCCACCAGCACACCGCGCTCGTTTGCGACAAAGCATGTCTCCGGGTGTTCCGGGTCCAGCAGGTCTTTCCACACCGTGTCGATCAGGTCATCGGCAAATTCTGTTTCGTAAAAAACTCCGTAGGCGAGGAAAAGGTCACGCCACTGGTCAAAGTCTGCTTCGGTGAGGTCTCGAACAATCATGACAACCCTTTCGTTTCTCTCAGATTACTGCTCGGGTTCGGTTTCGGCTGGTTCGAATGCGGTCAAGGCGACCTCCTCGCCGGGGGCGAGCTTCAGAACCTCAATGGCCGCCACCGCACACAGGTCGTCGACAATAACGGACAGCCCGGCGGGCCCTGCCAACGTGGCGGATGCGACTGCCGCTCGCTGCGGCAGTTGTCGGTCTGTTTTTGCTCGGCGAAGAGTGATGAGCGCTTCGGAAGCAAGCGCAAGAGAACCTGGATGGAGGTTTTCAGGCATGTCCAGTTCGCCAATTGTAGGCCACGGCGAGGTGTGAATGCTTCCCTCGTGTCGCCAACTCCACACCTCTTCTGTGGCGAAGGATAACACTGGGGCGAACAGACGCAGCATGGCGTCCAAAGCCAAACGCAGGGCGGTGACCGCGCTCACCTGGCCGGGATCACCGGCATCGCGATAGGCCCGGTGTTTCACTAACTCTAGGTAGTCGTCGCAGAACGTCCAAAAAAACGATTCGGTCACCTCGAGTGCTTTTGCGTGATCAAAATCGTTGTATGCCTGCGTCGCAACGTTCATCACATCTGAGAGCCGGTGAAGCATGTCAATATCGAGAGGGTCTGTCACCGTTCCCGATTCACCGTCGAAGCTGTAGGCAAACTTGGAGGCGTTGAGAACCTTGATGGCGAGCCGCCGACCGATTTTCATCAACTTTGGGTTTTCTGGATCGAAGGCGGCGTCTGTTCCCAGTTTCGATGATGCGGCCCAGTAGCGCACGGCGTCGGACCCGTGGCTATCGAGCATGGCCTGTGGGGTGACGACGTTCCCTTTGGATTTCGACATTTTTTTACGGTCAGGGTCGACGATAAAGCCGGAAATACCGGCGTTCTTCCACGGAATTTGACCGTGTTCTAGTTCTGATCGAAGTGCCGTGGAGAAGAGCCATGTCCGAATGATGTCTTGCCCTTGGCTTCTCAGGTCATACGGGAAAACGAGAGAAAACAGCTCGTCGTCAATGAGCCAGCCACCGGCAATCTGGGGTGTCAAGCTCGAGGTTGCCCAGGTGTCCATGATGTCGGCTTCACCGATAAATCCCCCGGGGACACCACGCTGGGCATCGGTGAAACCTGGGGGAGAATCCGAGGTGGGGTCAACGGGAAGCTGTGTCGATTCCGGCGTCAGAATGTCACCGGGGATGACTTCCCCACTGTCATCGAGTCGATACCACACCGGGATCGGGACGCCAAAGAACCGCTGGCGGGAAATCAACCAGTCTCCCGACAACCCACCCACCCAGTTGTTGTATCGAACACGCATGAAGTCGGGGTGGAAATTGATTTCCTCACCCCGGGCGAGGAGGCGATTTTTGAGGCTGTCATCTCTTGCCCCGTTTGAGATATACCACTGGCGGGTCGTGACAACTTCGAGTGGTTTGTCGCCTTTTTCGAAAAACTTAACCGGGTGCGTCATGGCTTCAGGTTCACCGACAAGGTCACCACTGTCTCGGAGCATCTCGACGATGCGCTGCTTTGCCGAGAAGACGGTCTTTCCGGCGAGCTCTGCAAAAAGCTCTTTTTGTGCGGTGCTGTCTATGCCGGCCGGAGCGTCCGCGACGATTCGGCCGTCTTTGCCGATGATGGGTCTGGTGGGGAGGTCGAGTTCCCGCCACCACACCACGTCAGTGACGTCACCGAATGTACACACCATGGCAATCCCTGTGCCCTTGTCCTTTTGAGCTAGGTGGTGGGCCCTCACCGGCACGTCAACACCAAACAGCGGGCTGGTGACGGTTTTTCCGAAGAGCGGCTGGTATCGCTCGTCGTCGGGGTGTGCGACTAGCGCGACACACGCCGGAATGAGCTCTGGTCGGGTGGTCACAATGGTCACGTTCCGGCCGTCTTCTGGACCGTGGAAGTTGACCTTGTGATAGGCGGAGGGCTGGTCGCGGTCTTCAAGTTCTGCCTGGGCAACAGCGGTCCGAAACGTAATGTCCCAGAGGGTGGGGGCGTCGGCTTGGTAGGCCTCGCCTCGTTCGAGGTTGTTCAAAAACGCCTGCTGCGCAACGCGCTGGCTGTGGTCGTCGATGGTGCGGTAGGTGAGTGTCCAGTCGACACTCAGCCCCAAGGTTCGCCACAGTTCTTCAAACTGTTTCTCGTCCTCGACAGTTAATTTTTCGCACAGCTCAATAAAGTTTCGACGGCTGATCGGTACTTGGTCTTGCGGCTTGGTTGAGCCTGCCTTGTCGTCTGAAGGCGCGAAGTCGGGGTCGTACGGGAGGGTGGGGTCACAGCGGACCCCATAGTAATTCTGAACTCGGCGCTCAGTAGGAAGACCGTTGTCATCCCACCCCATGGGGTAAAAGATTTCTTTCCCCAACATGCGCTGGTATCGCGTGTGTAAGTCCATGTGGGTGTAGCTAAAGACGTGCCCAATGTGGAGACTTCCGGATGCCGTGGGCGGGGGAGTGTCGACAGAAAATACGCCGTCTGCACCGGCTGCCGCTGCTCTGTCCCGGCGGAAGAGATACGTTCCCTCCGACTCCCAAGCGTCAGACCACGTAGCCTCCAGGCCTTCGAGTGCGGGTTTTTCTGGCATTGGCCTGGGCATGGGTCACCTTTTCTGTATGTGCGGCATCGAGTCAGGGGTGCCTGAGTATGCCCCCATAGTACAAAACCCGGGTGCACAAGTCTGTCAATGCGCACCCGGGTTAGGTTGTGTGCTGCTAGCTACCGGTTCTCGCGTAGAGGGGCTCCCGCTCGCTGTAGCGCATGCGACTGGCCTGCAGGGCAGACAGCAGGGTGATCGCGGAGAGGGCGGCGAGCACAACGCCGGGGTGCCACCAGGCGTTGTTGGTGGCTTCGCGCATGATGACGAGCAGGAAGGGCAGGGTGGCGGCGATGGCTGCACCGATGTTGTAAGACAGGGCAAGGGCTGTATAGCGAGTCTTGTCATCAAAAAGGTCGGCCATCATCCCACCCAGTGCCGCCCACGAGGCGGTCGGCAAAATTCCGCCGACGACCATGATCATGACCAGCACGAAGAACGTGGCATCGAGGATGATCCAATACAGGGGGAATGCGACGAGCAGTGTTCCGACGGCACCCCAAGCCACGACGGCAGCGGAACTGTACCGATTGGCCAACCAACCAAAAGTGGGAATGGTGATCAGCTGAAGCACACTTCCAATGGTGAGTGCGAGGGTGAACTCCATGGCCGAATAGCCCAGAACCTCAACACCATAGTTGGTGGTGTAGGTGTTCATCAGGGTGTACGAACCGTGTCCGAGCAGCGCGCCGCCAACGGCTATGACGATGGCGAACGGGGCGCGCTTAATGACTTCGAGGAAGGGGAACTTCGCGCGACGGTCCTTTTCAAGAAGTTCTTTGAACACGGGGGTTTCATCGATGCTCCATCGTAAATATAGGGCGATGAGGAGCAACGGGAAGGCTGTCAGAAGAGGAATTCGCCACCACCCTTCGGTGACAATGTCCTCGTAGGGGATGGTGAGGAAGATGGCCAGCCACACCATGTTGGACAAGATAGAGCCCACCGGGGAGCCCAATTGTACGAGGGAGGCAAAGAACTGGCGGTTCCTGGGGTGCGCATGCTCTGTGGTCAGCGCTACCGCGCCGCCCCACTCGCCGCCGAGCGAAAGTCCTTGCCCGAGACGGAGTAACACGAGGGCGATGGCGCCCACCCAGCCTGCTTGCTCGTAGGTGGGCAGAAGGCCAATGGCCCCCGTTGCCACACCCATCAACACGATGGTGATAATCAAGGTCTTACGTCGGCCAACGCGGTCACCCAGGTGACCAAAGTAAATGGCGCCAAGCGGACGAACAAAGAAAACAATCGCGAATGTCGCGAAAGATGCAAGAACCCCTCCGACTGGTCCGAGGGGTTCGAAGAATAAAGTTCCGACAAAAAGTGCGGCGAGCCAGGCGTACACATACTGGTCGTAGGATTCGAGGGCGGTTCCGACAAAGGATGCGACGGCGACTTTGCGCGCTTTTTTCTCAGATAGCGCGGCGATGGGGGAGCTGCTCACGGGGACCTTTCATTCAGGCGGACTCTGGGGAGTGTGATTAACTAGACTCCGTCTAAATAATCAGCATTCAGTATAGGGGGTTGCTGGTGACCTCACGAGGCCGGCCTCGAACCGTCTCGCCTGCGATGTTGGCCGAAGCAGCCACTGAACTATTCCTCGAGCGTGGGTACCACCACACTGCTGTTGACGACATCGCCCACCGGGCCGGGGTGTCCCGCGCCACCTTCTTCAACTACTTTCCGGCGAAAGCAGACGTGTTGTTTTGGGATATTGACCAAGCACTCACCGCGATCGAAGAGGCCGTGTTGGCCGGGGTGACGCCCCTCGAGGCCATTTTTTCTCACGCGCAGACCATTGCATACACAGACCGCCCACTCATTGCCACCCAAGCGGAGACGATGGCGGTATTGGACGATGTTGGGCGGGTCGGGCCAGCGAGGGTGGAACGGCTCAGAAAGATTATTGCCTCCCAGTTTTCTGACTCCTTCGACCACTGGCAAATGACCGCCGCCATCGTCTCAGCAGCCATGTCGTGGGCAATGCACTCAGATGACACCCGGAATCTTTCGGTCACTATCCAGGATTCCGTGGCGCGAGTGGCGAATTCCCTCAAGCATCCACTGTGATTCATGCACTACAGTGTGTTGTGCAGTGATCCGGCCATCACCGGGGAGCACACCGGAAGAACAGTGACCTTCGTCGCCCAGTAGAACCGGTCGGGTGGGCCCGAAATCGCCCAACAACGAGAGGCTGGGGAAACCCGGCAAACGAGGTGGTACCGCGCGGGTGACCGCGTCCTCGTGAGGCCAAGAAACATCTGGTTGTTGGGAGCACAATGGTTTACCCCCGTCATAAATCCGACACGTCGGTAACACCGTCACCGTCATTTCCTGCCATCGAGCACGAGGTGCTCGCCTACTGGGCAGACCACGACACTTTCCAAAAGTCAATCGACAACAGGGAAGGGTGTGACGAGTGGGTTTTTTATGATGGGCCCCCCTTTGCCAACGGTTTGCCCCACTATGGCCACCTTCTCACCGGTTACGCGAAAGACCTTTTCCCCCGCTTTTACACCATGCGAGGTCGGCAGGTTCACCGGCGATTTGGTTGGGACACTCACGGTCTTCCTGCTGAACTTGAAGCTGAACGTCAACTGGGTATAACCGATAAGAGCCAAATCGAAGCGATGGGTATCGCCCAGTTCAATGCCGCGGCCAAAGAATCTGTCCTGCGTTACACACAACAGTGGGAAGAGTACGTCACCCGACAAGCGAGGTGGGTGGATTTTGAAAACGACTATAAAACCCTCGATATCACCTTCATGGAAAGCGTCATTTGGGCGTTCAAAACCCTTTACGACAAAGGCCTCGCCTACGAAGGCTACCGGGTATTGCCCTACTGTTGGCGGGATCAAACGCCTCTGTCTAACCACGAATTGCGGATGGACGACGACGTCTACCAAATGCGTCAAGACCAGTCAGTGACGGTCACCTTCCCGCTTTTCGGTGACGCCGCCGAGAAACTCAACCTTGTTGGTGTCCGCGCACTCGCCTGGACAACCACACCGTGGACCCTCCCGACGAATGCCGCTCTCGCGGTCGGGCCAGATATTGACTACGTCGTCGTGCCAGCGGGACCTCACGGAACGGCAGACGAGTCAGGAAATGGTCGGGCACACGGGTCAAATTACCTGTTGGCCGCAGACACCCTCAGCGCCTACGCCAAAGAGCTCGGCTACGAATCTGTCGACGAGGCAACAGCAGCGGTGTTCCGACACGTGAGAGGGAGTGAACTCGGCGGCATTCGTTACGAGCCGGTGTTCTCCTATTACGCCGATGTTGATATGTATGGCATGCATAATGCCTGGCAGATTCTCGTCGCCGACTATGTCGCCACTGGCGAGGGAACAGGAATTGTCCATCAAGCCCCCGCCTATGGTGAAGATGACCAGGTTGTTTGTGCCGAGGCGGGTATTCCCGTGATCATTTCTCTTGACGACGCCGGAATATTCTTGCCGCAGGTGACAGATGTGGCGGGCCAACACGTATTTGACGCCAACAAGACACTGACTCGGATTTTGCGGGATTCTAGCCGGCTTTTGCAACAGCGCAGCTACGACCACTCCTACCCGCACTGTTGGCGATGCCGAAATCCCCTGATTTATAAGGCAGTATCCAGCTGGTTTGTTCGTGTCACTGACTTCCGCGACCGAATGGGCCAGTTGAACCAAGACATCGAATGGGTTCCCGCAAACGTTAAAGACGGCCAGTTTGGAAAATGGTTGGAAGGCGCCAGGGACTGGTCAATTAGTCGAAACCGCTACTGGGGCTCACCAATTCCTGTCTGGAAGAGCGACAACCCCGACTACCCGAGGGTTGATGTGTATGGGTCGCTGGACGAGTTAGAGCGAGACTTTGGTGTTCGACCAGAAGACCTCCACCGTCCAGCCATCGACGACTTGGTGAGGCCCAACCCCGACGATCCCACTGGGCAGACCATGATGCGACGCATACCCGACGTCTTAGACGTCTGGTTTGACTCCGGTTCCATGCCGTTTGCCCAGGTGCACTACCCGTTTGAGAACCGTGACTGGTTTGACAGTCACAACCCTGCCGATTTCATCGTTGAATACATCGGCCAAACACGCGGCTGGTTTTACACCATGCACGTCCTCGCGACAGCACTATTCGACCGACCTGCGTTTTCACGGGTAATTAGTCACGGCATTGTGCTGGGGTCGGACGGGCAAAAAATGTCCAAATCGCTTCGAAACTACCCAGACGTTGGAGAAGTTTTCGAACGCGATGGTGCTGACGCTATGCGGTGGTTTTTGATGTCGAGCCCGGTGATCCGTGGGGGAAACCTGGTGGTCACCGAAGAGGGTATTCGGGAGGGAGTCAGACAGTTCCTGTTGCCCCTGTGGTCGACCTACTACTTCTTCACGTTGTATGCGGGGGATCACAGCCCGCAGTGGCGCACAGACTCTGACCACGTTCTCGACCGGTATATCCTGGCGAAACTTGGTGACACGTCCAGGCGAGTGACCGAGCACCTTGAAGCGCTCGACAGCCCGCTCGCGGCCGCCGAACTTCGAGACTTCGCCGACGTCTTGACGAACTGGTACGTCCGCAGAAGCCGGGACCGATTCTGGGCGGGTAACGATACGGGCGCTATCGACACCTTGTACACCGCTCTCGAAACGCTCTGTCGACTCGCCGCGCCACTTGCACCCCTCATCACTGAAGAGGTGTGGCGGGGATTGACCGGTGGCGAAAGTGTTCACCTCACCGACTGGCCAGATGCCGACGTGTTTTCGATTGACGATAACCTCGTGACCACCATGGACCGTGTGCGAGATATTGCACGTGCTGGTCTATCCCTTCGTAAAACACACGGCAAAAGGGTTCGTTTGCCGCTTGCCCGACTCACCGTTGTCGAACACAACAGCGCCAGTCTTACCGTTTTTGGCGACATCATCGCCGATGAGTTGAACGTCAAGCGTGTGGAATTCGTGGAGCATTCGACAGAAGCCGAAGCTGATTACGGTGTTGCCCGGCGAGTTCAAGTCAACGCCCGGGCGCTCGGCCCCCGGATTGGGAAAGACGTCCAACGGGTGATCGGCGAAGTGAAAGCAGGCAACTGGACAATGACCCCCGAGGGCATTGATGTTGCCGGTTTCACTTTGAGCGAAGGCGAATACGAAAGCGTGCTAGATGTCGCAGACCCGTCACTGGCCGTTGACTTCCTCGCAGACGGCGGTTTTGTTCTGCTCGACACGGAGGTAACGCAAGCGCTCGCCCTCGAAGGGGTGGCGCGGGACATCATTCGTGCCATCCAGCAGGAAAGAAAAAATGCTGGCCTGGATGTTTCTGACCGCATTTCCCTTCGAGTCTCAGGTGGTCAGGCCGTCATCGACGCCATGAACGCGCACGGTGACCTGATTTCGGGAGAAACTTTGGCCACCTCGGTTGACACCACTCTTGATGTCGGTGATTTGCCGTTATCACTGAGTGATAACCTCACCGTCTCGGTGGTGGTGAGCAAAGCATGACAATAGGCGCCGAGGTGATTGACGCCCTGTATGCCAGGAGCGGTGAAGTATCTCCGCAGCCGCGCCTGCACGCCACCCGGCGAGCCATGGAACTTATCGGCGACCCCCAGCAGATGTATGGCATTGTTCACCTCACGGGAACAAACGGAAAAACGTCAACTGCCCGAATGATTGATTCGCTTCTTCGAGCACACGGTCTTCGGGTGGGCCTCATGACGAGTCCCCACATTCGGGTGTTGAACGAACGAATTGTGGTCGATGGTGAACCCGTGACTGACGAAGTGTTGGCAGAGAACTTCGAGGATGTTAGCCCCTTTTTGGCAATGGTGGATGCCGAACTGGTTGCCAACGGCGAAGCGCCCCTCACCTTCTTTGAAGCTCTCACTGTTTTGACGTTCGCAGTGTTCGCTGACGCCCCGGTCGACGTTGCCGTCATTGAGGTGGGGATGGGCGGCGAGTGGGACTCAACAAACGTTGCCCACGCTGACGTCGCTGTGATCACACCCATTGACCTTGACCATGTCGAAATACTGGGTCCCACCATTAGAGATATTGCTCGGACGAAATCCGGCATTATCAAACCCGCCACGCGAGTGGTGAGCGCTTCCCAACGAGAGGATGCGATGGAGGAAATTTTGGTGGCATGTGACAAAAATGAAGCGCCATTGGCTGTCTTGGGAAGAGACTTCGAAGTGTCACAGATTCACCCAGGTGTTGGAGGTCAGCTTGTCGGAATTCGCGGCGTTGTCGGCGTGTATGCAGACATCGTGTTGCCGCTGTGGGGGGACCACCAGGCAGAAAATGCAGCACTCGCCCTGGCCGCAGTTGAACAGTTTCTTGGCGGGGGGGAGAGACCATTAGCTTCTGAGGTGGTGGAGGAAGCTTTTAGTCTGGCGTCAAGCCCGGGAAGACTTCAGGTTCTTGCGCACCACCCCACAATTTTGGTTGATGGCGCGCACAACCCGCACGGCGCTGCAGCCCTCTCGAGAAGCTTGACGCAATTTTTTGCTTTTGACCCCCTCATTGCGGTGTTGGGAGTTTTGCAAGAAAAAGATGTCACCGGAATCGTCGAGCATCTCGACGCTGTGGTGGACAGGTTTGTGATTACCCAGTCGCGCTCTGATCGAGCTTTTGCTCCTGAAGATCTTGCCGAGGTGGTGTCCAGGATTGCGGGCCCCGAGCGTATTATCCTAGCCCCAGACGTTGATGCGGCAATCGGCGCTGCCGCCCAGCTGGCAGGCAGGGACGGTGGCGTTATTGTGACCGGTTCCATCACGCTTGTTGCGGAGGCGACAGATGTGGTGGCGGGGCGAATGGATAACACCTAATGGCGAAGCGAGTGCCAACGGCGACAGAGTCGCTTTTGAAGGTTGCACTCGGGATTGACATTGTTCTCATCTTTTTTGGAACGCTGGTCATCCGAGGGTTAGACCGGTTTGACGAAGCAGTTGTGTGGAGTGTGGGGGGTGCACTTTTCTTCGTTGTCATTGTTTTGTTCCGCCTCATCCGCTATCGGTTTGGTCAATGGTTGGGCCATGTTGTGCACGCGGGGATGTTGGCCGGGTTCGCCATCGATTTGGCTGTCGGGCTGAGTGTGGCCGTCGCTGTCGGGTTTTGGGCTTTCGGTGCAATGCGTGGGGCCCAGTTGGACCGCTTGGGCCCGCCACCCGGGGATCAGCCGGCCCCCTAAGATAATGGGGACATCGGCAGAAGGGGAGTCATGGTAGCGAGCTTGGAAGAAACATTGGTTGTCATCAAACCAGATGGTGTGTCCAGAAACTTGACGGGGGAAATACTGTCACGCATTGAAGCAAAGGGTTACCAGCTTGTGGACATCCGGCTCATTCACGCTGACCGTGAGCTTCTCGCCAGCCACTATGCCGAACACGAAGGAAAACCTTTCTATGAGCCCCTCATTGAGTTCATGCAGTCAGGGCCAGTGGTCGCAATTCGTGTGAGTGGACACCGGGTCATCGAAGGGTTCCGGACCCTCGCAGGGACGACCGACCCGACGACTGCTGCCCCGGGGACCATTCGTGGCGACTTGGGCCGGGACTGGGGTCTACCTGTTCAACACAACCTCGTGCACGGGTCTGATTCGCCGGAAACAGCGCAACGTGAATTGTCGCTCTGGTTTAGCTGACGATGACGACAGTTTAGAACGGAAACAGCAGCGGGAACTGCACCCGAATAGAAATAGTGATGACCGCAAAAGTCACCGCAATGGGAATCCACGTGAAGCTCAGCGTTGAGCGACCTAAAGTCACAATGCCGCTTCCCCGGCCGAGCAGTCCCCTGCTCATCGCCCACGATAGCCACGGCCAAAACACGATTGTGTGAACAGCCCAGGCGACCATGCAGTACAGGCAAAGGAAGCCGATAACAAAGACGGCGTGATAAAAAAGCCACATCAGAAATACCCACGCGGCAAACATTCCCACGGTGAAGAGAACCCAAAACCAGCGCGCGAACTTTGCGCCCTGGATCAGGGCAATGCCCACCACGACGGGAATAACGTAACCGGCAACCCCGTAAAGCTGGTTGGGCGCACCGAAGAACACTGTCGCCTGCCAAGACTGCATCACATCGCCGCAGGAAAAAAACGGGTTAATGTCACAGCTCGGAGTGATTCCCTGCGTCGCCAAGAGGTATCCCTCGCGGGTGAGAGTGTATGCGGCAAACCACAACACCAGGCCCGTAATGGTCAAAAACCAGCCCATTCCGCGGGCAGGCGACTGCGGAGTATTCATGGTTCACAGTATTCCACCGAAAGTCTGGGCCGGGGATGTGCGATACTGGGGTCAGGACAAAAACTCTTGACCGCGTTCAAGACGCGTCCGACAAGCTTTATGCAGAACACCACACATTGGGTGGTCTGCGAGACGAAGAAAAACCGACGAGTGGTTTTTCACTATTTGCGGGATGTTGCCGCACGCGGGCGGCTACTCCCGGCAAAGGAGTACACCAGAAATGGTGCCAACAAAAAATTCGCCAGCCGAATCGGAAAAGCCCGATTCACCCAAAAAGCCAAAAGCCGCAGCGAAAAAAGCGACGACCAAAAAGGCCGCGGGAGCACAACCAGCTGCCAGCTCTCGTGCCAGCAAAAAAATCACCGAGGCGAAGGCCCCAGTGGAGCAGAAAGCTCCGAATACGCCGAGGCCAAAAACGTCCGTCAAGAAACCTGCCGCCGTCCCGACACCCCAGTCGCCAACGCAACTTATTTTTGCTGGACCGGACCCGGAATTGTTCAAAAAGTTTGCCCCCGACGTTGACGGTCAAGCACCCGAGAAAATTGTTCGCAAACGCCAACGCCAGAAGCCCTCAACCCAAGAGGGTGGAGCACAACCGGCTCGCGCGGTCAAGCAAAAAGACACGCAGACATCGGAGCCGCAGCGGGTTAAGGGGTCGACCAGGTTGGAGGCGAAGCGCCAACGGCGTCGGGACGGCCGCGACCAGGGTCGCCGCAAAATGGTGGTCACCGAGTCGGAGTTTTTGGCCAGGCGAGAAAGCGTTGACCGGGTCATGGTTGTCCGAGAAAAAGACAATAAGACCCAAATCGCCGTTCTCGAAGATGGTGTTGTGGTGGAGCACTACGTTGCTAAAAGCGATGAAGCGAGCCTGATCGGCAATGTTTACCTGGGCCGTGTGCAAAACGTTTTGCCCAGCATGGAAGCAGCCTTTGTCGACATTGGCCGAGGCCGAAATGCCGTGTTGTATTCCGGTGAAGTTGACTGGGATGCGGCCACCGAACCCGGCGGGGATAAACCGAAGCGCATCGAGGCGGCACTAAAAACGGGCGACAGCGTCCTGGTTCAGGTGACAAAAGACCCCGTCGGCCACAAGGGGGCCAGGCTGACCAGCCAGGTCAGTTTGCCCGGTCGATACCTGGTGTATGTCCCCGGTGGTGGGATGAACGGAATTTCGAGGAAACTTCCCGACACCGAGAGAAACCGCCTCAAGGCAATTTTGAAGAAGATTCTGCCCGAGACGGCCGGTGTTATCGTTCGTACCGCAGCCGAAGGTGCGACGGAGGAACAGCTCACAAAAGACGTCGAACGCCTTCAAGCACAGTGGGAGACCCTGCAGCAGGCGAGCACCTCGCAGAAGGCGCCGTCACTGTTGCACTCGGAACCCGACCTGTTGGTGAAAATAATCCGAGACGTCTTCAACGAGGACTTTCACAAACTTGTTATCGACGGTGCTGACTCCCACCAGACCATCACTGATTATGTGGGGACAGTGGCTCCGGATTTGCTGGAGCGAGTCGACGTGTATTCGGGGGAAGATGACTGCTTTGATCACTTCCGTGTCACCGAAGGCATCCATAAAGCGTTGGACCGGAAAGTATGGCTGCCAAGCGGTGGTTCGCTTGTCATTGACCGCACAGAAGCCATGACCGTGGTCGACGTGAATACGGGCAAGTTTGTGGGAACCGGCGGCAACTTAGAAGAAACTGTCACCAAAAATAATTTGGAGGCTGCTGAGGAAATCGCCCGCCAGCTTCGACTGCGTGACATCGGCGGGATTATCGTGGTCGACTTTATTGACATGGTGCTGGAATCAAACCGAGACCTCGTGTTACGCCGGCTCATGGAGTGTTTATCGCGTGACAGGACCAAACACCAGGTCGCTGAAGTCACCAGTCTGGGACTCGTCCAAATGACCAGAAAACGGGTCGGCTTGGGGCTGCTCGAAACATTCAGTGAGCCGTGTGAGCTATGTCAGGGCCGCGGAGTGGTTGTTCACACTGAACCAGTGCTTAAACAACGCAGCGCCACCGGTGAATCCGGCGGGGCCAAAAAGAAGCGGCCAGTGAAGTCGCAGGCTACCCCCACGCAGGCCACCCACCAGATCACCGATGACGCGAGGATGGCCATTGCGCAAATTGCTGCCAAAACGGTTGGAGTGGCTGTCAGTGAGAACGGTGTTGTCGGAGCACCTTCGGAGAAGGACGCCGACCCGTCACATGAGGCCAGCTTGGGCAGCGACGACCCGATTGGTTTGGGCATTCCACTCCCGGTGAAAAAGGGTTCTCCCCGGAAACGGAAAGAGGACCCCAGTATTCTCGATTCTGTGTTGGATGCCCTCCCCGAACCCCCCACGCCGGGCTCTTCGCGTCGCCGGCGCCGGGCTTCTTCGGAGGGTGTTGTGACTCCCGGCGAAAAGAAGCCTCAGGATGCAGCCGGCGATAACTAGTCCGCTGAGGCCCTTACTGGGGCTCTTTCTGGGCCTAGCAGGCCTCGGGGTTATCCTGAGCGGGCGAATTGGTTCGGGTGAGCAGGCCGCAGACGCTCTGCCTGATGCGACGCAGGACGTTCTCACTCTTGCGTTCAGTGTTCTCATTGAGTCGCTGCCGTTCATCATCCTGGGAATTACGCTGTCGATTCTGGTTCAAATTTGGTTACCCGATCAGCTTTTGTTTCGAATTTTGCCGAAGAACGCGTTTGGCCGGCGTGCTGTTATCAGCATGCTGGGTATGTTTTTGCCGGTGTGTGAGTGCGGGAACGTGCCGCTTGCCAGAGGGCTAGTGTCTAAGGGTTATACCGTTTCCGACTCGATGACTTTCCTCCTTGCCGCACCCATTTTGAACCCGGTGACAATCATCACCACCCATCAGGCGTTCGGTTTCGATGACGGCATTTTGGTCGCGCGACTGATTGGTGGCTTTCTCATCGCCAACCTGTTGGGGTGGCTTTTTTCTCTTCACCCGCAACCGATGAGTTTGCTGACGCCCGCTTTTGAAAAATCTTGTCAAGTGGTTCCGCAGGGCGTGCAACCCACCAAAGTGCAGCGAAGTGTCGACCTGTTTGTGCGCGAATCGTCAGTCTTGATGCCCGCCCTGATTATTGGTTCTCTTGTGGCGGGACTTATCCAAGTGGTGGTCAGCCGGGACACCCTGGTCCAATTGGGTTCTGACCCGCTGTGGTCAGTGGTGGCGATGATGATTCTCGCTTTCGTCATTTCTATTTGCGCGAACGTCGATGCGTTCTTTATTTTGCCGTTCGCGACTACTTTTCTTCCCGGTTCGATTGCCGCCTTCTTGATTTTGGGTCCCATCATCGACATCAAAATGCTTGCCCTGCTTCGTACCACCTACCGTTCAGGAACTCTTGTTCAAATATCGACGGTGGTTGTGTTGATGACGGCGGCTATTGGAACGGTGGTGAACCTCATTGCGTAATCTTCAATACTGGCGCGGTGTGGTTCTGATCGGCGCCATTTCCGCTCTGATTCTGGTTTTCTGGCTTTCCGGCCAGCTGTCTTTTTACATTCACCCCCGATACAACCTGTTTACCGTGGTGATGACGTCGATTGCCGTTTTGCTCTCGGTGATGGCTCTTGTTATCTCCAGCAAAGTTCGAAAGAAACCGGTGGTTCACCCCTCCGACCATGGCGAGCATGACTCCGGCGCCATCCACGAACACGATCACGATGACAACGACGGTGTTGATTTTCCCACAAACACGCTGGGGCGGGTGACCGCCGTGTCCGCTGCAGCGGTGAGCGCCGTCGCCCTCGTCGCTTTAGTTATTTTGCCCCCCGCCACTCTCAGCACCGTCACCGTGGAGAACAGGGCAATCAACCAGGCCGCTTTAGGTGACATTCAGGGTGCTTTTGCCAGCGCCCAAACAGGTGAAGAAGCCACCTTTTTAGCGTTCACGGTGCGCGAGTGGGCAGGAATCTTGCGGCAAACACAGGACCCGGCGTTTTTCCAGGGAAAACCGGTTGACGTGGTGGGGTTTGTGGTGGCCGACCGAGAAAACCCAGGGACTTTCTTCGTCACCCGTTTCGTGGTGAGCTGTTGTGCTGTTGACGCGCAACCGGTGGGTGTTCCCGTATTTGAACCAGGGTTTGAGCAACAGTTTGCTGCGGAGTCGTGGGTAAGAATTGTGGGCGAATTTGTGATCAACCCGGACCCTGCAAGCAGTCACCCGCTCGTCTTGCGGCCTTTTGAGATCATCCCGACGGAGCAACCGCGTGATCCCTACCTATTCTGATGTGACCCGCGACTCTGCCCGGAAACTGCGCCGATTTCGCCGCAGTTTCATCACCGTCGTGGCTATTTTCACACTCGTGTCCTCAGCCGCCTTGGCAGGGTATGCACTTCAAGGCCCAAGGTTGCGTGAGGCAACCGTCGATGTGGTGAGGGCAGTCAATCAGCCGCAAACACTTCTGAGAATGGAAGCAGACCGTCCGCTCGAGCAAGAAGCCGACTATCGGGTCCAGATTGTTCCAGACATTCCCCACCAGGTGAGAGTGGACGGCGTGTCTCTGGCTATCGTTTTTGACAGGGCGTTGAGATACGGAACCACGTATCAGGTCACCGTTTCTGGTGTCCGAGAAGAAGGAGGCTTTGCCGAGTCAACCTGGCGGCACGAATTCGTCACCCCGGTGGCAAACCTGTGGTACTTAGACCGCGGTCAGGGCGGCGATATGGACAAAATTCTTCGAGTGTCCACCGGCCAAGAACCACCCCAGATCCTCTACGAGGCTCCCGGTATTGCCCTGTTTGCCCCGATCGGGTCGGCCGTGGTGGTTGTCACAGAAGACGCCCGGGGAGTGACCGGCATGCAGCTGGTCGAGCCAGTCACCAGGCGAGCAGAAACAATTCTGCTGCCCCGCGACGCAGACATTGTTGACCTTTTTGCGCCAGCTTCCGGAACGAGGGTGTTTTTCACTCTGCGTTCTCGGGGTAATGACACCACCTATGACAGGACCCTTTTTAGTTTTGACACTGCCGGGTCTAGAACACCCACCGTGGTGAGCGACCTGTCGGGTAAACCCATTCGGGCGACAAAAGCATTCGCGATTCCCGGTGATGATCGACTCATCGTCTGGGTAGATGACGTGTCCGTCGAACAGGTTAATATGACCACTGGTTTGGTGCTTCCCATCATGAGTGAAGCCCAAGAGTTGTGGGGAGTGTCCACCGACGGCCAGTCGATTGTCGCCGTTGATTTGGGCGGAACCGTCGCCATCAACATTGATGATTTGTCTGAGCAGCGCTTACCGGTCGGCACAATTGGCGGCCGTCAAGCATTTGAAGGTGACACCTATCTGACTGCTTCGGGCTTCAGCGTCGCAAAACTCGCCGTATCTAACCAGGCGGGAACAGAGTTCACCAGTTTGTTGGCAATAGTGGACCCCGACGGGTTTGTATCGGTGCTCTACCGGACACCCGGAGATGAGGGCAGCATTGGGCGTTTTCAAGTCTCACCGAACGACCAATATGTTGCCGTGGAGGTGGTGCCAAACCTGGCCACCCAAGCCAGTGATGGCCGACAAGTGGCGCCACGGGATGTTGCCATCACCACGGTGGTGATTGACATTGACCGCGGCTTAGTGGTGCGCAGCGTCGAAGGCTTTTGGCCGGTCTGGTGACTGTGTTTGCCTTGGCGCCAATGGTGGGCTATTCTTGGTCCTTGGCGCCAAAAATCCCCCTGTGGTGGCGCAGTAACTCTGAGCAAGGTGGTTTCTCGTGGTCTATGCGGTTGTGCGCGCCGGTGGGCGTCAAGAAAAGGTGGAGGTCGGTTCGATCATCACCGTTGATCGGCTTGCCCCGAGCAAGGATTCCACGGTGAACCTCACCCCTGTGCTGTATGTCGACGGTGACACGATTACCCACGACCAGAAGGCACTAGAAAAGGTGACAGTGACCGCCGAGGTTCTGGAAAACCTGCGCGGACCCAAAATCACCATCCACAAATTCAAAAACAAGACCGGGTACCACAAGCGCCAGGGGCACCGCTCCGAGCTGACCCGCATCAAAGTCACGGGAATTTCCCGCGGCAAGTAGGCCCGGGCGAGAGAACAGGAAAAACTCATGGCACACAAAAAGGGAGCGTCCTCGACCCGTAACGGTCGCGACTCGAACCCCCAGTATTTGGGTGTGAAGCGTTTTGGTGGTCAGGTTGTCAAGGCCGGAGAAATCATTGTCCGCCAGCGTGGCACCCACTTCCACCCGGGGGCAAACGTCGGTCGTGGAAACGACGACACGCTTTTCGCGCTCGCCGCTGGAACCGTCCAGTTTGGTCACAAGGGTGGCCGCCGGGTGGTTCAAGTTTTCGATTCTTAGTCCGCTAGTCGGCCCAGCAGCGCGCGAGGACATTCTCCTCGCGCGTTTTTGGTTTGTGTAAGTCCCATCACTGAAGGGAGAAGGTAATGGCTGAATTCATTGACCACGTCACCCTGCGCCTTCGCGCCGGTGATGGAGGCAACGGCTGTGTGTCGGTCAGGCGGGAAAAGTTCAAACCTCTGGGTGGTCCAGACGGGGGGAACGGTGGCAACGGGGGAGACATTATTCTCCAGGCAACGCCCCAGGTCACGACCCTCCTGGATTATCACCGACGCCCTCACCGTTCCAGCGGTAACGGGACCGCAGGTATGGGGGATTCGAAGTCTGGCGCCATGGGTGAAGACGTCGTTTTGCCAGTGCCCGTAGGGTCTGTGGTCACAACCCCTGAGGGTGAGCCAATTGCGGACCTGGCGGAGCCAGGAATGAGTGTGGTGGTTGCTCGCGGAGGTCGCGGGGGTCTGGGCAACCAGGCGCTGGCGTCGCCGAAACGGAAAGCGCCCGGTTTTGCTCTTTTGGGGACCCCCGGCGACAGGGTCGATGTGGTCATCGAACTAAAAACTGTCGCAGATATTGCGCTGGTGGGGTTTCCCAGCGCCGGCAAATCCAGCCTCATTGCGGCGATGTCGCAGGCAAAACCGAAGATTGCTGACTACCCTTTCACCACTCTTCACCCCAACTTGGGGGTGGTTGAAGCGGGAGAGACCAGGTTCACGATGGCGGATGTTCCCGGACTTATTGAGGGCGCAAGTGTGGGAAAGGGTCTCGGTCTAGAGTTTTTGCGGCACGTTGAAAGATGCGCCGCACTGGTTCACGTCATCGACATGGCCACCCTTGAACCGGGACGTGACCCACTGACCGACTTTGAGGTAATCCAGGAGGAGCTGCGCAATTACACTGTCGCCGACGACCAGGTTCCCCTTTTGGAGCGTCCGGCCCTCATCGCGTTAAACAAAGTGGACGTTCCGGAAGCCGATGATTTGGCAGAGATGGTCACGGCCTCGTTTGTGGACCGCGGTTTCAAGGTGTTCCCCATTTCGGCGGTCACCAGAAAAGGCCTCGAACCACTGAGCTACGCCATGGCTGACCTCGTCACCGCCCACCGCGCGCAGGTGGCCGAACAGGAAGCTGCACGGCCCAGAATTATTCGCCGGCCAACCCCCGTCGACACACCCGATTTCCGGGTAGTGAAAGAGGGGACAAGCGACGGCCCACGGTATCGGATATTGGGGGAGAAGCCAGAAAAGTTTGTCGCTCAAACAGATTTCGGCAATGAGGAAGCGATCGGGTATTTGTCTGACCGTTTAGACGCTTTGGCCATCGATGACGCCCTTTTTGCTGCTGGGGCGATTCCCGGCGATCTGGTGGTCATTGGTCCAGGCGCTCAGATGGAATTTGATTGGGAACCGACGCTTGCCGGCAGCGCTGACACGCAGCGGGCGCCACGCGGTCAAGATGAGCGCTTAGCTGACCGCAGGCGCCCCACGAGGTCGGAACGCCGCGAAGACTATTACGAAAGAATGGACGAGAAGGCTCTTGCCCGGGATGAACTGGCACGAGAAAAAGAAGCGGGAATATGGCGGGATGATACAGACACGAAGTGACCTCCCCGCCGCTTCACGCATTGTCGTGAAGGTGGGGTCATCGTCAATTAGCGGCGACCGGGCCCACCAGATGGAGGGCCTCGTCGACGCCCTAGCGGCCTGTCGGGCACGTGGCCAAGACGTCATTTTGGTGTCTTCCGGGGCCATTGCCATCGGCATGCCCTATCTGAAGCTGGATAACAGGCCGCTTGATTTGGCCACCCAGCAGGCCGCGGCAGCGGTCGGCCAAAACTATTTGATGGGTAGATACCAAGACCTGTTTGAGCGCTACACCATCACCACCGCTCAAGTACTGCTCACCGTTGGCGATATAGACAACGATGTTCACCGGTTGAATGCGCAGCGCACCATTGAGAGGCTTCTGGGCTTGGGAGTGGTACCGATTGTGAATGAAAACGACACCGTTGCCACCCAAGAAATTCGATTTGGCGATAACGATCGCCTCGCAGCGCTTGTCGCAGACGTCGTTGGTGCTGACGCGCTGGTTTTGCTGAGCGACGTTGACTCTTTGTACACGGCGCCGCCAGGTAAACCGGAGGCGAAACGCATCGACCACGTCAATTTTGGCGATGACCTCTCCTGGGTTGAATTGGAAGTATCTGCCGTGAACAGTGTGGGTACTGGCGGTGCCATAACAAAAGTGAGTGCAGCACGGGTGGCCAATCAGGCGGGAATCCCCGTCCTGCTGGCCGCCACCGACCAGGTGGGGAGCGCCCTGGCGGGAGCTGACGGCGGAACGTGGTTCGCCCCCGCCGTAAACTAGGGACACGTTCGAGGCAGGAGATGAACCTATGAGCGATAACCCCCCAGTTACCCCCGACTTTACGGCGCGGCTGCAGGCGACAAAAAATTCTGCCAAGGCGCTGAGCCAGGCCACCACTGACACGAAGAATCGGGTGCTGGCGGCGCTCGCTGACCTGTTAGAAGGGAATGTTGACCACATCATTGAGGGAAATGACGATGATGTGGCACGCGGTGTCGCTGAGGGAATGTCTGAATCTTTACAGGATCGGTTACGGCTCACCCCGGAACGGGTTGCCGGTTTGGCTCAGGCGGTTCGAGACATTATTGGCCTGCCAGACCCAGTGGGCGAAATTGTTCGAGGCGCGACGCTCGCCAACGGTTTACGGATTTCCCAGGTTCGCGTGCCCTTTGGGGTTGTCGGCGTGATTTATGAGGCACGACCCAATGTCACGGTTGACATTGCGGCGTTGGCCATAAAAAGCGGCAATGGCGCTGTGTTGCGGGGTGGGTCGGCGGCGGAGTCATCGAACCGCGTCCTCGTTGGCCTGATTGGTGAGGCGTTGGCGTCTCAAGGGTTACCCGCTGACGCGGTGTGCACGATTGATGACTTTGGGCGAACTGGCGCAAACTGGTTGATGGCTGCGAGGGGTTTCGTGGACGTATTAATCCCCCGGGGCAGCGCCGCACTTATCGACGCGGTTGTTACCCAGTCGACGGTTCCGGTTATTGAAACAGGTTCCGGCGTGGTCCACATTTTTGTCGACGACAGTGCTGACATTGACAACGCCATCGAGATTATCCACAACGCTAAAGTGCAACGGCCGAGTGTGTGTAACGCGGTGGAGACGGTGCTCATCCACCGACATGTTGCGCCCCAACTCTTGGCTCGACTCGGCGCCAGATTGGCAGAGTCAGGTGTCACCATCCACGGGTGCCCGGTGACGTGCGAACACATTCCTGGTGCGACTCCCGCCGCAGCTGACGACTGGGGGAGAGAATATTTGTCTCTCGACATTGCACTCCGCGTTGTTGATGACATCGACCAGGCCATCAGTCACATCGACGCCCACTCCACCCATCACACGGAGTCGATTCTGACCGCGTCAGTGACTAACGCGGAGAGGTTTTTGAAAGAAGTTGACTCTGCAGCGGTGATGGTAAACGCATCAACACGTTTTACTGACGGCGGAGAGTTCGGTTTCGGCGCTGAAGTGGGAATTTCCACCCAGAAACTTCACGCCCGAGGCCCCATGGGCTTGCCTGAGCTCACCAGCAGCAAGTGGCTTGTGCGCGGGGATGGACATATCAGGCAGTGACATGCTTGCCGGGTCAAAAACCGGTAAGTTAGTGGCTACAACACAAACTGAAGGGGTGTTTTAGTGGACATGCAGGTGCTTATTCTTGCTGCAGCCGGTGAGGTTGAACTTCCTATTCCCACCTGGGCGTATGGGGTGATTGCTGGCGTCGTGTTCACCGCTTTGCTTTTGGTGACTTTTAGCTACCGCAATGTTGCCAACCGTCACTCGCACAAAAACCCTCCTGCAGGCGACCACCACTGATTCGTCCCAGGTGATGACCACGTCCACAACCCGCCGTATTGGCATCATGGGGGGGACGTTTGACCCCATTCACCACGGCCACCTTGTCGCAGCCAGCGAGGTGCAAACGTCGCTGGGTTTGGACGAAGTTATTTTTGTTCCCACTGGTCGCCCCGAAGAGAAACCCGATGTGACCTCCAGCGAACACCGCTATTTGATGACTGTTATCGCGACAGCATCCAACCCCAGCTTTCAAGTAAGCCGAGTAGACATTGACCGCCCCGGGGCCACCTACACGATTGACACGCTGGCCGATATGAGGGCACTTTACCCCGATTCGGAACTGTTCTTCATCACCGGTGCTGACGCTGTTGCCCAATTGGTGAAGTGGAAGCATTCCGACACTCTTTGGGATCTTGCGCACTTCATAGCAGTAACCCGGCCAGGTCACGAACTGTCCGTCAGCGGGATCCCCGAAGACGCTGTCAGCGTGGTCGAGGTTCCCGCACTGGCAATATCATCGACGGACTGTCGGGCGAGGGTAGTGGGACAAAGGCCTGTCTGGTATTTGGTCCCAGACGGTGTGGTGCAATACATTGCCAAACACGGTTTGTATCGGAGTGAGGCGTGAGCGACAGCACTACCCCTGGCACCCGGCAGAACCCTGTCGGGGCTTCAGGGACCACTGAAGCGCCTCCGATGACGAGGCGCGAACGTCGAGAACGAGAAGCACGCGAAGCCGAAGCTCTCGCGGCACAGACGGCAGCTGTTGCCCCTGTTGAGCAGCCGCCCGTCACTGCTCCAGTGGAACATGCCATGCAGAACGTCTCTCTGCTGCCTGAGCCACAGTCCACCGTATCGGCGCAACCGGCGCAACCGATGACGCGTCGAGAGCGACGCGAAATGGAAGAGCGTTTGCGGTTGGACCAGGAGAGTGGTCAGGACGTGCCTGAGGTCACTGTGCGACCGCCGCAGCCCGTTAGCACCGACGTTGACACGGGTGTGAATCTTGTGGACGACAATTCGGAGACCGCCCAGCCCATTGCGATTTCTGACACCGAACCTGTCGGGGAGCCTGAAGCTCTTCCCCCCACCACCGCGTTGCCTCCAGTTTTTGAATTGCGTGGTATTCCTCCTCGCAGCGGGTTCCCGATCGGCATTGATGATTTCGATACTGACGAGGCGGAACTTGCGTCTTCTCGTGAAGTTGGGGCCGGTTCTCCTGCGACCCATGCCCTCATCTTGCCCACCACCCCGACCATCGACATTGCTGGGCCTATTGGCGACACGGGCGAAATACTTGTCACCGGTCAAATTCCGCTGCCCCGTTTAGTCGCGGAAACGGGCCTTCAAAGCGGGCTTGACGAAGATGAGCGGTTTGACGAGCTCATAGGTGCTGAGACGACAGCGCTGACCTCCCCGGTCAGCGCCAGGTCAGCGGTGTCGTCGAAAGGTAACGACAGCGAGTTTCAGATGGTGAGGAAAGCCCCGTGGGGCACGGCGGCGACCGTTTTGGGAGCGTCAGCTGTTTTGTTGGTGTTGGCTGCAGCGGGGTTGCTCGCGGTGGCGCTGTTCACAGATGTACTATCTTGGCCCTTCTAACAATTCGGGAGACCCACATTTATTCAGAAAAAGCACTCGACCAGTGTCAGAAGGCCTGGGAGGCAGCATGGCTGAAAGGCGCGGAGGATCCCATCGCCCTGGACGTCTCGGAACGGTTAGCTATCACCGACATTTTTCTGATTGTCACCGCTCGAAGTGAGCGCAACGCGGGGGCTATCGCTGACGGCATTGAAGACGATTTGCACCTGGCCGGATACAAACTAAACCGGCGCGAAGGTAAAGCTGAGGGCCGCTGGGTCCTGTTGGATTTTGGGGACATTGTGGTTCACGTTTTCCATGAAGAAGAGCGCGGTTTTTATCAGCTGGAGAAGCTGTGGCGGGACTGTCCAGTGGTGACGCTCGAGAGCCCGGCAGGGGAGCGCGCACCAGACCAGGTGTAGTACTCTAGAGGCTTCGGGCCTGTGGCGCAGCTGGTAGCGCACCTGCATGGCATGCAGGGGGTCAGGGGTTCGAGTCCCCTCAGGTCCACACATGTCATGCCGTCATCATTCGTTGATGCGTTTGTCCAGCCTGCGGGGTTAGGGTGTGGGCAAGGAGGCCAACACCACCATGACAGCACACTCTTCCCCTGATGACGCCCTGTCGCGCCACACCGACTACGGCCAGCTTGCTCTCGAGGAGGGAGCTTTGCTACCTGACCCCATTGAGCAGTTTCGTGTGTGGCTGGGGGAAGCAGACTCCGAGGGAATCTATGAACCAAACGCCATGGTGCTCTCCACTATCGGCGTCAATGGGACGCCGTCGTCGAGGACGGTTTTGCTCCGAGGTATCAGTGACCACGGTTTTGCTTTTTACACCGACTACACCTCCAGAAAAGGCCAAGCGTTGGACGCTCACCCACACGTTTCGTTGGTGTTTCCCTGGTACCCGCTTCACCGGCAAGTGCTGGTCACAGGGGTCGCAGAGAAAGTCAGCGTCAACGACTCCGACGACTACTTTGCAAGCAGGCCTCGGGGTTCACAAATTGGCGCCTGGGCGAGTGACCAATCGCAGCCGATTGCCTCCCGCAATGATTTGGAGGCCAAAGTTCAGGCTGTCGAGAAGAGATTCAAAGATGTCGATGCTGTTCCCCGTCCAGACAAGTGGGGCGGGTTTGTGGTGAAGCCGGAAACCGTCGAGTTTTGGGCAGGTAGGCGCTCACGCTTGCACGACCGGATCCACTTTTACAGAACCGCTGACGGCTGGCAGACAAAACGTCTCCAACCGTAGGGAATAACGGTGCGGGGGTTGACGTTATTTCTTTCTATACCCTCTGCGAGAGATGAAGGAGAACAATGAGTGGCACATCCCTTGAACTTGGCCTCGATACTTTCGGGGATGTAACGGCGGCGCCAGACGGTTCGCCCAAAGACATGGCCACCGTGTTGAGAGAAGTGGTGGCGGAAGCAGTACTGGCCGACCAGGTGGGCGTCGACTCGATTACTCTGGGTGAGCACCATCGCGACGATTTTGCCATTTCTGCGCCGGAAACAGTTTTGGCGGGTATTGCCACGACGACGTCTCGCATTAAGTTGTCGTCAGGGGTGACCGTGTTGAGCTCAGATGACCCCATTCGGGTGTTCCAATCTTTCGCCACCATCGATGCTCTCTCGAATGGTCGCGCAGAAATTATTGTCGGCCGCGGGTCTTTCACTGAGTCTTTCCCGCTTTTTGGCTACGAGTTGTCGAACTACGAAGTGCTGTTTGAAGAGAAACTCCAACTACTCGCTGAACTTCTCAAGGAAACACCTGTGACCTGGTCAGGTACACACCGAGCGCCGCTGACAAACCACCAGGTGTATCCCACGTCGCACTCTGGTCGCATCAAAACCTGGGTGGGCGTTGGGGGGAGCCCCGAAAGTGTTGTTCGGGCCGCCAGGTATGGTTTCCCCTTGATGCTTGCCATCATTGGCGGACCATCAGACAGGTTCGCCCCCTACGTTGACCTCTACTACCGCGCCCTTGACCAGTTGGGTCTGGAGCGCCAACCCATTGGCGTTCACTCTCCCGGGCACATCGCTAAAACTGATGAGCAGGCAATTGAAGAGATGTGGCCAAATTACGAGAAAATGTTTGGCCGTATTGGTCGGGAGCGCGGATGGGCGCCCGTCACCAAAGAGCACTTCTTGAACGAGGTTCACCACGGGTCACTGTATGTGGGGTCGCCCGAGACAGTCGCAAAGAAAATTGCTCACACGGTCACCGCTTTGGGCATTGACCGTTTCGACCTGAAATATTCGACCGGCCCTCTCGACCACGGCAAACTGTTAGACAGCATTGAAATGTATGGGACGACAGTTATCCCCATCGTCCGGGAAATGGTTGCTGAACGAGTGGGCACAACGGTCTAACCCCGAGCCGTTCCAGGCCGCCACGCGACCGGCTGGTAGCGTGGGAGGTGACGCCGTGAAGCAGGTTTCGGGGTCTCTGGCAGTGAGGTGAAAGAGAATGCGCGTAACGGGACTGGGCCACGCCGGGTTATTTATTGAAACCCGCGGGGGAACCATTTTGACCGATCCCTGGGTGTACCCAGCGTACTTTGGCTCGTGGATTCCCTTTCCGGACAATCGGCACTTGGACTGGAAAAAATATGGCAACGCCGACTATCTCTACATCTCGCACCGTCATGCAGACCACTTTGACCCGCAGCTTCTTGAAGAGGTTGTCCCCAAAGACATTAAAGTGCTGTTGCCCGAGTATCCAACCGATGATTTAGAGCGGGATCTGAGAAACCTCGGTTACACGAACATCATCTACACAAAAGCCGGTGTTCCGATGGACTTGGGTGATGTTCGCATCATGATCACCCCGTTGAAAGGGCCAGGAGATGGCCCCATTGGGGACTCTTCACTGTCGGTAGACGACGGCACTGGGGTGATTCTCGACCAGAACGACGCTCACCCGCTAAACCTCGACGCATTGCTGTCGTTTGGCGCCGTTGACGCGTATTTCACGCAGTATTCGGGAGCCATTTGGTGGCCGATGGTTTACGACTTGCCGCTGATGAGTAAGCAACACTTTGCGGAGTTGAAGCGCGAAGCACAAACAAAGCGCGCCCTGTTCTATTTGGAAAAAATTGGTGCTCCACATGTTTTCCCTCTCGCTGGACCACCGTGCTTTTTGGATCACGACCTTTTTGATTACAACGGTAAAGGCAAAAACGGCGACTCTATTTTCACTGACCAAGTCGAATTCATTAGAGAGCTGGAAGAAGCCCGCGATGACATGACCGGGCATGTGTTCCTGCCGGGAACTGTGGTGGACATCAATAACGGTGAGGTCACTGTCGCCCAGGAGCTGTATTCGCAGGCGGAAATCTCTGAAATTTTTGACAACAAGTGGGAGTACTTGGCGCGTCAGCGCGACGAACGCCAGGCAGAGCT
Organism: Microbacteriaceae bacterium; assembly: GCA_007117135.1. Taxonomy (GTDB): domain Bacteria; phylum Actinomycetota; class Actinomycetes; order Actinomycetales; family Microbacteriaceae; genus Pontimonas. The sequence continues at coordinate 52,049 of SKHB01000091.1, forward strand.
GGTCACTGAGCGGGAAAGCCGTTCCGAGCCGATGGACTCCGACGAGTTATTTGAGGTGCTGAAAGGCTGGTTTGAGCCGCTCATGAAGCGAGCTCCCACCCTGTGTCAAGGGATCGGACACATGGCTAAGTTCACCATCGGTGACCTGGAGCTTATTGTGGACTTCCCGAATGCAGAGGTTCGCCGCTTCACCACCGAACAACCGCGCTACTGGTTCACTGTTCCCGCCGATTTGGTCGCGACCAATGTGGCCAAGCGTGAAGTGGACTGGTCGAACTCAATTTTCTTGTCGATGCGTTTCCAAGTCGGGCGTATTGGAAAGTTCAACGAGTACCTTTACATTTTCTTCAAGTGTCTGTCTGAGCAGCGCATTGACTATGTCGAAAACTGGTACCAACAGGTGGGAGACACCGGTGATGATGTGGAAATTGATGGCTGGTATGTCCAGCGTCGCTGCCCACACCTGCGGGCTGACCTCACCAAAACAGCCACCATCGAGGGCAATGTGTTGACGTGCAGCATGCACGATTGGAAGTTTGATTTGGAAACGGGAATGTGTCTCACCAGTCAGGGCCACAACATTCGGGCCCGACGCGTTCAGCCGCAAGAGTCTGCGGTTGCCACAGACTAGAAACCTGTCAACGACGAAAGGAAGAAGCCCCGGATATCCGGGGCTTCTTCATCGTGGTGTGCGGCGCTAGGGAACGATGACGTCAATGCCTGTCATGTTTGATGCCTGCTGCACACTTCCCCCGTTTGTCATGTCGGTGAAGCCCATTTGGAACATTTGGGTGATCGCTTGACCGGACCGGTTGCCCGAGCGGCAGTAGATGAAATATTCACCGTCTGTGTCCAAAGCCATGACTTGGTCACGGAAGTCGGGCGATTGAACATCAATGTTGATGGCGCCGACCAGGTGACCGTCAGCAAATTCTTGCGGTGTGCGGACGTCAATAATTACGGTTTCATCGGTGACAGTGTAGGTCTCGCCTGATGAACAGGCGGCCACTCCCACGGTGAGACCAAAAGCTAAGGCGATGGCGAGGAGGATTTTTTTCACGACAGTCCTTTGTTGAAAATGGATGGTGTAATAATCAGTGTAGCAAATACCCCTGGGGGTATGTTAGTCCGCGGTCGGTTTTTCTGCTTTCTCTGCTCTAACGGCTAAGCCCAGTCCGTCAACAACGTGATCAGCAGCCATCTGCAGGGGCCTGATGATGCTCACGTTGTCTTTGTTGTCAAGCATGTTCGCGGTTCTCTCGTCGAGAGCCGTCAAACATATTTTTCCCGTGAAGCCCGCACTCGAAATGGTGTCGAGAAGAACCAGGTTTGTGGTGGCGTCGGGCACTGCGCAAATCACTGTGTCTGTTTCGCCCAACGGCAGGTGGGTTGAAAACTCCGGGTCAGACACATCCCCATAGAGGGTGTCCACACCAAACTTTTTAACCCGTCTGAGTGCTTGCGGGTCAATGTCGATGACCAGCAGGACCGCTTTTCTCTCCACGAGACCCCTCACAATCTCGGAGCCCATTCGACCCGCCCCCACCACGATGGCGTCGTAAGGATGTGCTTGGCGTTCCTCGTCGACAATGTTGGCCGAGGAACGCTCAAAGATGCGCAGCCCAGGCTTTAGCCAGCCGTACAGCTGGTCGGAATACAAAATGAAATACGTGGAGACGGTGATGGTAATGATTCCGACCAAGGTCACCAGGCTCAATACTGACTGGTCTACTTGGCCAAGTGAGAAGCCCAGGGCAATGAGAATCAACGAAAATTCGCTGATCTGGGCGACAACAAGTCCTGCCCTAAATGACACCTGCGACCGGTATCCCATGATGCCCATGATGACCATCACAATGATGGGGTTCCCGATCAACACAAACAGCGACAACACAATCGCCGGCCACAACTGCTCCACGGCATCGGTAAAGGTCAACATGGCGCCCAGTTCGATGAAGAAGAACAAAATAAGAATGTCCCGGAGACTCACCATTCGAGCGCCCAAACTCTCTCGATACGCCGTTGACGCGAGTGACACTCCGGCGACAAAAGCGCCAATTTCCATGCTGAGGCCCAACAGGGCGCTAATTGCCGCCAATGCCACCGCCCACGCCACACCAAACAGCAGGGTGAGTTCGGGGCTGGACGCCATCCAGTTCAACACTTTAGGGATGACATAGCGCGAGAGCAGTGCGACGGCGACGAGAAAAGCAATGCTGCCTAGAAAGGTGGTGAGAAGCTCACTGGTTGCTGAGGTTTGTCCCGGCTGTCCGATGGTGACAATCACCACCATGGCCACCACCACGAGAATGTCTTGGACAATCAAAAACCCGACAGCAATGCGGCCGTGAAGTGTGTCCAGCTCTCTCTTATCTCCGAGGAGTTTCACAATGATAATGGTCGACGAAAATGTGAGAGCAACCGCGATATAGAGGGCGGGAATGACATCAAAGCCGAAGGCCAAAACAATCAAGAAACCCACCAAAGAGGTGAAAACAACTTGCCCGATACCGGTGAGCAGTGCGACAAGCCCGGTGGCTCGAATCAAATGAATGTCAAGTTTTAACCCCACGAGGAAAAGCAAAATGGCAATGCCGAGCTTCGCCAAAAGCCGCACTTCATCCTCACTAGAGACCAGCCCCAAACCAGTGGGGCCGGCCACGATTCCCACAATGATGAACGCCACAATCAGCGGTTGTTTCAGAAGTCTGGCAAGAGAGCCCACCACGGCTGCCAGCACCAAAATGATGCCAATTTCGAGAAACGGTCCATCGATCACCATGCCCACACGGTATCAGGGGGTCGTGTTACTCCCTTTGACCGCCCCCGTCCGGGGAAGCCTTCACTCAATGTGTGGGGAATGCGCGGGCTGTTTCAGAACATCTGCCTTCGCGAATTCAGTGGCCAACCCGGCACCATTTGGGGCGGACACCCACGGAATCTGTTGAGGGTCGTGAGTCCTGTCGTGGTGTGACCGGCCTCCGGCGAAAAGGGCTTCGGGGGTGAGCAGTTCTCGAATGGCGATGGCTCGAACACTGTCAGGAAATTCTCTGGCGAACTCGGCATAAATGTCTTCGTCGTGTTGCCCATCATCGCCAATCAAAATCCATCGAATGTGAGGAAATTCGGCTGCTAAACGTCGCAGGTTGTCGCGCTTGTGAGCCTGCCCACTTCGAAACCACCGGTCGTGGGTGGGACCCCAATCGGTCAGCAAAAGAGATCCGTGAGGGTAGAGGTGCCTGGTGAGAAAACGTGTCAGCGTGGGATACACATTCCACGCACCTGTTGACAAGTAAATGATGGGACTTCCCGGGTATTGCCTCACAATTCTTTCCATCAAAACGGCCATACCTGGGACGGGCCGTCTGGCGTGTTCATCTCGAACAAAAGAGTTCCAGGCGGCCAGAAATGGGCGGGGTAGTGCTGTGACCATGACAGTGTCGTCAATGTCACACACCACACCAATGCTGTGGTCCTCTGAGGCGACAAACACCGAAGACGGTACGGCCTCTTCGCCGTTGACCTGCAAAAGCAGTTCATTCCATCCCGGAGGCAGGTGAATATCGACCATTTTGTCAATGACGCCCCCACGATCAGCGCTCACCTCAAACCGTTGGTCTCCCGCGGCGATTATGACCGTCGCGCCGGGGACAGGCGCGCTGATGAACGAGCGCCAACCCCGAACAGTTCGCCTCGCTCGGGCCGCATTGGGCCGTCGAGGAGCTAGCAGCACTCTCGCGAGCAGCCTGACGCCAGCAGGTGAACCGTAACCGCCGAAAGGAACCACCAGGGGAGCGTGTCCTCGCCTGAGGCGGCCGCGGACGCGCCAAGCCTGCCACGCATCTTCAATTCGCGCTGCGCGATGGGAAGAAGCCGACACTTTCGGCCCGTTTTGCCCGGGGGGAGACACAACTCCAGGGTAGCGGGGAGGCGTTGTCATTTTTCGACACATAAGGCCAAGTGAAACGTAGTGGTTCTGTTACAATTTGGTCACCGCAAACGCGGAAAAAACCTTATATCGCTAGTCCTCATGTTGGGTGGTGGCCGACATGAACGCTCCAGGGACTCCACCGGTTCCAGGGTGTTTTCATGTTGTGCCCAGCGTCGCCATAGGAAGACGAGAGAAAATAGGGTCAGCTCCAATACCAAAGGTGGTCACCATTATTAGCTCCTCCAGTCCCCTATCCGCCTCCACGCTCGGCACAATCCGAGTTGAACCGGTGCAGGTGCGCAGCTCAAAGCGCCTCGTTGCCCTGTTGGATGCGACTGCCAACGTCATCGCTGACATCGGCTACGAAACCCTCACCACGGCGATGGTTGCTGAACGCGCGGGGGCATCCATTGGCACGGTTTACCGCTACTTTCCGGACCGTATTGCCGTCCTGCAAGCCTTGATTTCGCGCAATCGGCAGCGCGCAGAAGAAACAGTGGTTGGCGCTCTTCGGTCGTCTTCTGCGTCCAGCGTTGAAGCCGCGATGGACGTTGTTTTTGACAGCTACCTTGGCCTTTTCCGCAACGAGCCCGGTTTTCGTTCGCTTCGCCTCGGAGACGTTCTTGACATCCGTCCCGCCCAGTCTGCGCGAACAGGAAATGCTGACTTCGCGCAGCTCCTTGGCGATGAGATTGCAGAGAAGCTGTCGCTCACACTCGATTCCAAAGCCCGGCTGTCACTAGAGAGCGCCGTCGACGTGATGGACAGCTTGCTCGCTCGGGCTTTCCTGCGAGTCGACAGAGGCGACAAAGCTGTTATCGACGAAGCCCGGCGCCTGCTCCACCTGAGTATCCACGGAATCATCTAAAAACGTTTCCTGGGAGGAAGCGCAAAACCAGTGCTTCCGGTGGTGATTTTGACCAAACGCTGGTTGACTATGTGTACGTTCTGCTGCCGGGTGCCTTGGAGATGTCGTTAGATGATCGAGTTTCGGCGTGTCTCCAAATCCTTCCCCGGGGGAAATCAAGCTGTTGTTGACTTCTCCATCACCGTGCCCACCGGGTCGGTGACCGTTCTTGTCGGCTCCAGCGGGTGTGGGAAGACAACACTGTTGCGTATGGTCAACAGAATGGTTGACCCCACATCCGGTGAGGTCCTCATCGACGGACACAACGTCACCGACCACGACCCGGTCGATCTTCGGAGAAAAATAGGCTACGTCATGCAAAGCGGGGGGTTGCTCCCGCACCGAACTGTGAGTCAAAACATCCAAACCGTTCAACGGTTGACTGGTGTGCCAAAAAACGTGGCGGCGGAGCGAGCTCGCGAGCTCATGAGCACGGTGGGGCTCGACCGAGAGCTTGCTGACCGCTACCCCTCGCAGTTGTCAGGCGGGCAACAGCAGCGAGTGGGTGTAGCCAGGGCGCTTGCCGTTGACCCCAATATTTTGTTGATGGATGAACCCTTTGGTGCTGTTGACCCGCTTGTTCGACGAGATTTGCAGCGGGAACTTATCAGCTTGCAACAGCGGGTGACCAAAACTGTTCTTTTCGTCACCCACGACATTGACGAGGCGTTTTTACTCGGAGACCAGGTGGTGATTTTGCAGGAGGGTGCAGTCATTGCCCAGCAGGGCACTCCGGAGGAAATAATCGCCAACCCAGCTAACGACTTTGTTGCCCACTTCATCGGTCATACGGACGCCCAACGCCAACTGACCAGGAAGTCCGGAAACGGAGTCACTCTGGTTGTCGATGACGACGGCCGCATTCACGGGCGGCTGCAGGAGTAGGCGCCAGATGACCTGGGTAGCAAACAACACCGACCTGATTATTCGGTTGACGCTCGATCACATTTGGTTGTCGCTCATCCCCATAGTTTTAGGCGCTGTCATAGCCATTCCACTGGGATGGGTGGCCTTCCGCTTTCACCCCATGAGGGGAGCCCTCTTGACGTCCGTGGGAATCGTTTACACCATTCCCTCTCTCGCCTTGTTCGTCCTGCTCCCGCCAGTGTTGGGGTTGCCGTTTCTCTCACCGGCGAGCGTCATCATCGCCTTGACCCTCTACGCGGTTGCCATCATGGTCAGAAGTGCTGCTGACGCTTTTGCCAGCGTTGACCCGTCCGTCCTGCGCTCCGCGACCGCCCTCGGTTACGAATCTTGGCAGCGGGTGCTTTTTGTCGAATTACCCTTGGCCGGGCCGGTGATTATTGCGGGTCTTCGAGTGGTTGCTGTGAGCACGGTGTCCCTGGTCACGGTCGGCGTATTGGTGGGGGTCCAAAGCCTCGGATACTTTTTTACCGACGGCTTTCAGCGCCGGATTGAAGAAGAAATTCTCACCGGCATCGTGATGACTGTTTTTGTGGCGGCCCTCTTTGATGTGATTCTTTTGGGAATTGGCCGAGCGGTGATGCCCTGGGCGAAAGTGTTGCAGGTCCAGGCCACGTCGAGGGAGGTGGCGACCAGGTGAGCATCATTGAACAAACCATCTCGTGGTTGACCGATCCGGCCAACTACGACGGTTCCGGGTCCATTCCGCAGCGGCTCATTGAACACTTGGACTTTACGTTCCGCGCTGTTGGTTTGGCGGCACTTATTGCTATTCCTGCCGGCTACTACATTGGCCACACCGGTCGCGGGAAAGTGTGGGTTGTGGGGGTCAGCGGGGCCGCACGAGCGCTTCCCACGTTCGGACTGATGCTGTACTTGGTGTTGGTTTTGGGTGTGACCCAGCGGGTGTGGGCCGCTCTTATTGGGTTGATCATTTTGGCGATTCCCCCGCTTCTTGCTGGTGCGTACGCGGGTATTGGCCAGATCGACCCTAAAGCGATTGATGCCGCGAGAGCTCAGGGGATGACTGAGTGGCAAATCCTGACCCGCGTCGAAATTCCTCTTTCCCTGCCCCTTCTCGTCGGGGGTGTGCGGGGTGCTGTTTTGCAGGTGGTGGCCACGGTCACTCTTATCGCCTATGTCGGACTCGGAGGCCTAGGTTTTGACCTGATTCAAGGTATTCCTCTGAGACGCTTTGACCAGGTTGTTGGATCGGCGGTGATGATCGTCATCCTCGCATTGCTTCTCGACGGCCTCCTTGCAGCTCTTGCTCGTTTTGTCACACCCCGAGGGGTGAGGCAGGGTCGAGTAAGCGACGTGAGAGCCAGAACAAACGGTTCGGGTTCTTCGTCGACAGGGCAAATCCCTGTCTCCCACCAAGAAAACACACACGAAAAGGTATAAAAAAATGATGAAAAGAGGACGCACAGCCTCGGTTGCCGGCATAGTGATGGCAGCGGGACTGATTGCTGGATGTGCTGACGGTAATAACGGCGACACCATTGTGGTGGGGTCTCAGGGGTATTACTCGAACGAAATTGTTGCCGAAATTTATGCACAAGTGCTTGAAGAGGCAGGCTTCGACGTTGTTCGCCAGTTTGGAATTGGCCAGCGCGACGCGTATATTCCCGCGTTGGAAGCCGGTGAAGTAGACCTTTTCCCCGAATACACCGGGAACCTGCTGCAGTTCTACACCCCTGACGCCACCGCCACTCAGCCGGACGACGTCTACAGAGAGCTTGCCACCTCTTTGCCCGAGCAGCTCACCGCGTTAGCGATGTCACCTGCAACAGACCAAGACTCGTATAACGTGACCGCAGAGACGGCGGCAGAGTTCGGCTTGGTGACCATCGCCGACCTTGCCGGCATTGACGGGCCCATTACTCTGGGTGGAGCTCCTGAACTCGCCGAACGCCCATACGGCCCAAGCGGACTTTTGTCGGTCTATGGGGTGGAGGTCCAGCTGGACGCGACAGGCCCGGCCACACTTGAAGCCTTGCTTGACGGTGTTGTTCTGGTCGCCAACATTTACACCGGTGACCCTGCGATCGCGCAGCATGGGTTGGTCACCTTGGCCGACCCCGAGGGACTTTTCCTCTCCTCCAACCTCGTGCCGATTGTTCGAACCGACCTCGCCGCTACAGTCGCCGAGTTCATCAACCCGGTGAGTGAAGCCATGACTCCACAGCACCTGGTCGCCATGAACCTTCAATCAACAGGTGACCAAATGTCGCCCGCTGATATTGCCCGCGAATGGCGAGCGGCAAACGGGTTCTGACACCACAGTGATAGGTGGGGTGCGCCAGGCGCGCCCCACCTATTTTTCTTCGTGGACGGAGACTTCTTTTTCGGCCTCGTCGAGAGCGCTTTCTCTTTGTGCGAATCGTAAAAGGAAGTGTTTCACGATCCAAAACAGGATGAAGAACACAACGAAGAAGGCGATAAAAACCCAGCCAGCCCAGTCAATCTGGTCCTTCAATTCCCGGTATGTTTCGGCGGCTCCCGAGCCCACGGAGACGTAAATAAAAGCCCACAGGGTGCAAGCGGGTGCCGTCCACGCCATGAAAGTGCGGTAAGCCATTTTCGACATTCCCGCCGTCATCGGGACCACCGAGTGGAACACGGGGAGGAAACGCGAAATGAACACAGCAATGCCGCCGCGGCGATCAACAAAACGGTCGGCCCGAGCAATCTTTTCCGGGCCGAGTTTCTTGCCCAATTTTCCGTATCGCAGCTTCGGGCCGAAATAGCGTCCAATGGCGAAACCGATGGACTCACCAATAAGAGCTCCAACGATGACAGCAATGACCATTGCAATGAACTGCAGAATGGTGGTCACTCCCGTGGAAGCAAACAGAACGACGGTGTCGCCGGGGACGATGAGGCCCACGAGCACACTTGTTTCCAACATGATGGCGATTCCGGCAAGAACCGTACGCAACACCGGGTCAATGTCGGCGACAAATTGGAGAAAATCGTCCAGGAACTCGAACACGTGTGAAGTCTAGTGTTCGAACAGGTAAAGGAAAGCTGGACGTTCGCATTGCCCCCTCACGCTGCGTGGCTCACGCAGTGACCGGGGTGTAGTGCTCGTGGAGTAACCGATTCCACGTGCGGGTCCTCTCACTGTCGCAGGCAAGCGCCGGGCCCGCCGCCCACGATGTTGCCTCGCGCACTCCATGGAGCGCGCTGACCACCCACACCGCATGGTCTGTGAGCGCTTCTGGCCGCATGTGCTTTCCCACAACGGCAATCCCTTGGGAGTGGGCAATATCTGCAACCAATTTTTCGGTCACGCTCGGAATCCGGGGAATACTCGAATCCACCACCCAAATTTCTTCACCACTAGGAGGCCAGACAACGAGTGAACTGTACGCACCCTCAGCAATAAAGCCCTCTGGCGTAACAATGACTGCCTCGGTCGCCCCGGCGGGGGCGACCGCTTTCCGTAGCCCCATGAGGGCATCTAAGTCGGGCCCTTTGACGAGGGGTTGGGTGCGAGGGTCGTGGGGGGCAGTTGCCAAAATGGCGGTGGTGACCCGTTCGGGTGCTTCGCGGTGATAGAAACGGAATAGGTGACCGTCAGGTGTGGCAAGACATTCGATCCGGGGAAACCATTCACCCGTTGGTGGAATGTGTTCGAGCGCAACGTGGATGAATTTTTGGACGCTGGCAACCGCTTCCGGTGCTGCGCTTTCGACAGAGCGCCGAAAGCGTTCCAGGTGGTGGTGGAGACCGAGCGCCTGACCGTCCACCACTCTCCACGAATCAGCAGTGACAACAGTTTCTTCCCCCACTTGGCACCAGGTCACAGGGGTCAACTCTGACCCGGTGAACTGGTAAAGGGTGGACTCGGACATAGGCTAAGGCTATGACGAATGGTGTCTTGAGGCATCACGTTGGCCGGGTTGCCGGCCCCGAGGCCGCTTTTTATGCCCTGGCCGCTGATCTTCCCACAGTGTCGTGGTGGGAAAGTCTAGGGGAGCGGGGGAACCACCGGTCTTTCCTCGGGTTTGGTGAACCTATCGGCCTGATCTCTGGACGCGAGTGGGACACGATCGCATCCCGGTGGAGTGGTCTGCTGTGCTCAGTGCCAGATGAGTTGGAGACCCCACCCTTGGGGCTTGTGGGTTGGCTTGCTTACGACCTATCCGCCGACACATTAGGTGTTGATGTGGGGCAGCCAAAATACGGCGAGGGTTCACGGTCGCACGTGGTGGAGATTACTCGCGCGGTGGAGTGGGATCTTGCCACCGGGGAGGCATGGTTGTGGGCAGTGGGCCAATCCTGGACGGGGGAGCTGCAACAGTGGCGGGACAACACCATCGACATGCTTCTCAGCGCCCTCGAACCACCCCCCATCAGCCTGCCCGAGCCAGGAGTGAATAACCAGGCGACCAGGTGGCGGGACACCCCGGAGCACTACCGGGGCCTGATTTCTCAGGCGAGGCAACATATCCGGGACGGTGAGGTGTATCAACTGTGTTTGACCACGACCGTCACGGTTGACACTGATGTTGTTGACCATGAGCTTTACCGTCTGCTTCGGATCCACAATCCTGCGCCCCACCAGGCGTTCTTTCGGGCTGGTGGGGTGTCGATGTTGGCGTCGTCACCGGAAACTTTTCTGCAGGTGAGTCCGCGTGGTGTGGTGACCACAAAACCAATTAAGGGGACACGGAAACGCGGTGACACACCGGAGGCTGATGCTGCCCTGGCGGAGGAGCTGTCCAGCAGCGACAAAGAGCAGGCAGAAAATCTGATGATTGTTGACTTGATGCGAAATGACCTGAGTCGAGTGTGTGATGAGGCGAGCATCGCTGTCCCACAGTTGTTGGAAGTGGAAAGTTACCCGAGTGTTCACCAACTTGTTTCAACCGTCACCGGCCAACTCAGGGTTGGCTCGAGCGCATTGGATGCTGTTCGCGCGTGTTTTCCCGGAGGGTCCATGACGGGCGCTCCGAAACATCGGGCAGTGTCGATTTTGGCCACCATGGAGTCAGGGTCTCGGGGCGCCTATTCGGGCTGCTTTGGCCTGTTCAGCGTTGACGGTTCGGTGTCGTTGGCGATGACCATTAGAACCGTTTTTGTCTCCGCCGGAAAAGCGTCGCTTGGCGTGGGAGGGGGAATTACGTGGTCATCGGTCGCCGATGACGAGGTTGCAGAGGTCGGCCATAAGGCCAAAGCCGTGCTTTCGTGCCTCGGGGTGTCTTCCATTCAGTATTCTTGAGCGGGTGAGCGACCAGACAGCGAATGAGCAGGGCCCCACATACGATTTCCGCGCCCTCGAGGCGAAATGGCAACAGGTGTGGGAAGATACCCAGCCGTTCACTGTGACCCCGGGGGATGATTCCACCCCCCGTAAATACATTCTTGACATGTTTCCCTACCCATCGGGAGACCTGCACATGGGTCACGCAGAGGTGTATGCGCTGGGAGACGTGTTGGCCAGATACTGGCGTCTTCGCGGATTCTCTGTCCTCCACCCCATTGGTTGGGACTCTTTTGGTTTACCCGCTGAGAACGCGGCCATCAAACGCGGGGTGAACCCGCGTGATTGGACCTATGGCAACATTGCCCAGCAGCGTGCATCGATGGTGCGTTATGCGGCGTCTTTTGACTGGTCCCGGGTGCTTCACACATCAGATCCCGAGTATTACCGGTGGAACCAGTGGCTGTTCCTGAAAATGTATGAGCGCGGCCTCGCTTACCGCAAAGATTCCTGGGTGAACTGGGACCCCGTTGATCAAACTGTTCTCGCCAACGAGCAAGTTTTGCCCGATGGAACCAGTGACCGCAGTGGCGCCATGGTGGTGAAAAAGAAACTCACCCAGTGGTATTTCAAAATTACTGACTACGCCGACCGGCTCTTAGATGATCTCAACCAGCTAGAGGGTCGCTGGCCACAAAAAGTGTTGACCATGCAGCGCAACTGGATTGGTCGAAGCTTTGGTGCGGACGTCGATTTTCACATCGAAAACCACCCCGCCCCGGTCACGGTGTTCACCACCAGGCCAGACACACTGTTTGGCGCGACTTTTATGGTCGTCGCGCCAGAGTCTGACTTGGCGAGGGAACTCGCGGATGGCTCCTCGGATGAAGTAAAGAAAGCGTTTGACGACTACCTGGTGAAAGTGCATAAAACGTCCGAAATTGATCGGCAAGACCATTCCAGAGAAAAAACGGGCGTGTTTTTGGATCGTTGGGCCATCAACCCGGCCAACGGCGAGCGAATCCCGGTATGGGCGGCGGACTATGTTTTGGCCGACTACGGGACTGGAGCCATCATGGCGGTGCCCGCTCATGACCAACGAGACCTCGACTTCGCGAAAGCTTTTGATTTACCCATCCGGGTCGTTGTCGACACCACTGCTGCAATGACGGGGGTCATTCCGGTCATCTCTGATGACGTTGATCACGAAACACTCGACGACCTTGATCCTGCAACGACCGGTGTTGCTCTGCCCGGCCAGGGGCGCATGGTGAACTCTGGGCCGTTGGATGGGCTCAGTAAAGACAACGCCATTGCTCGCATGATTGACCTATTGGAAGAAGCGGGAACAGGGCGGGCGGCGAAAACCTATCGACTCCGCGACTGGCTCATCTCTCGTCAGCGGTACTGGGGGACGCCCATTCCGATTGTGTATGGCGAGGACGGGGAAGAAATCCCCGTGCCGGAAGACCAGTTGCCTGTGACTTTGCCTGACGGAGATGACTTGGATCTCACACCCAAGGGAACGTCACCGCTTGGTGGGGCAACAAACTGGGTGAAGGCTGATTTAGACGGCAAAACGGTTCGTCGTGACACCGACACGATGGACACATTTGTGGATAGCTCGTGGTATTTTCTTCGCTTTTTGAGCCCTCACGACGACACCCAGGCTTTTGACCCGAAAGAGGTGGAGAAGTGGGCGCCGGTTGACCAGTATGTGGGAGGGGTGGAGCACGCCATCTTGCATCTGCTCTACGCCCGGTTCATCACCAAGGTTCTTTTCGACATGGGCTACCTGTCCTTCACGGAGCCGTTTACGTCTTTGTTGAACCAGGGCATGGTCATTTTGGACGGCGCCAAAATGAGCAAATCGAAGGGTAATGTTGTGTACTTCTCCGACGAGTTGGACTCGTATGGGGTTGACGCGGTGCGGCTCAGTATGGCTTTTGCTGGGCCACCCGAGGACGACATTGACTGGCGGGACGTGTCACCGGTGGGGTCACAAAAGTTTCTCGCCCGAGCTTGGCGTGTGTCTGGCGACGTGTCCAGTGCGCCAGGGGTCAGCGTTCACAACGGCAATGAGGAACTTCGTCGACATGTTCACCGTTTCTTGCACGATGTTCCGGGGCTGGTGGAGAGCTTCAAATTCAATGTTGTCGTCGCCCGGCTGATGGAGCTGGTCAACCACACGAGGAAAGCCATTGACCAGGGCCCGGGGGGGTCAGATCCGGCGGTGAGGGAAGCTGCTGAAGCTGTCGCCATTGGTTTGTCGATGTTTGCTCCCCACACGGCAGAAGAAATGTGGGAGAGGCTGGGACACGAGCCGAGTGTTGCCCACGCAACCTGGCCCACCGCCGACACGAGTCTCATTGTGGACGAGACAGTGGTCGCCATTGTTCAAATCAACGGCAAAGTTCGAGCGAAACTCGACGTGTCACCCACCATTGGTGAAGAACAACTCAGAGCTATGGCGATGGACGATCCCCAGGTGGCTAGTCACATTGACGGCAAAAAGATTGCCCACCTGGTGGTGAGGCCACCCAAGGTGGTCAGTATCCAACTCGCGTAGTCCACGAAAGTCCTCGGCGAGACGTTCTCCACTGGTGTCTTGTCGAATCCGTCACCGTCGCATGTTATGCCTATCGTGACTGGTCATGGTCACGACAAGTCAGCTTCGTCACAGTGTGGGTTTAGATTCAAATCCGTGGCCGTTAGCGACAGATGATGAAACAACACTCGACCACGCGCCAAGAAAGTTCTCGGCCCCCGCCAGGCTGACCATCGCATCAGTGATCGGCTTGGCGCTGGTGGGCTTGGCGCTCACCTCAGTGGGCGTCATGATGAGATCGTCCGGGGACACCCACACCGTCACTCTTGACCAGGTTCCACAAGTCCCCGGGACGGCGGAACATGTGGCGCCGGTTGACGCCGCGCAGCGGACGATTATCGTTCACGTCGTCGGACAGGTGGTGAGACCGGGCATTGTTGAACTCGACGACGGTGCGCGAGTCATCGACGCTATAGACGCCGCAGGAGGCGTGACGGCCACAGCAGGCGTTGAGTCACTCAACCTGGCAAGGATTGTTGTTGACGGGGAACAGGTGTATGTCCCCGAACACGGGGAAGATGTATCGGCACGGGCAATGGCAGATTATGCGACCGCTCAGGGACCCATCAGCTTGTCCCGCGCGGACCAGGCGGCGCTGGAAACCCTGCCCGGGGTGGGGCCATCCTTGGCTGCGCGCATCATTGCTTTTCGAGAAGCACACGGCCCGTTCCAGTCGGTGTCAGACGTTTTAGCCGTGTCCGGCATCGGACCCGCCACCCTCGACCGTTTTGCGGACCAGGTTGTTCCGTGATTTCCGTCTCCGCGACTGCCCACGCTGCAACGACAACGTCGCATTCCAAGCTTGACATGCGTCTTCCCCTCATCGCACTTGTCACCTGGGGTGTCATTTTGGTCATTTTCGGCCTGCAGCCGCCCGGCTGGGTGCAGGTGGTGACGTGGGGGGTGGTCGCCGTAGCGGCAATGGTTTTTCGCGGATCAACCTGGTTATCTCAGTGGACTCTCGCCTTCGTGTTAGCAGGGATTGCGGCGGGCAGTGTCGCCCTACACACCGAACTTCGAACCCCGGATGTTCTCACCCAGGCAAATAACCTGCAGCAAGAGATCACCGTGGAGCTCACTCAAGCTCTCACCCCCGGCGCCACCCACATCACCGGGGTGTTGAGAAACGTCGACGGAGTGAGTGTGCCCCGCATTCCAACGATGGTGTTCGTCCCCGCTGCTGTGGAGCGGTTGCCGCTTGGAACCCAGGTCGCCACCACAGCGTCACTTCAGCCAGCAGGCACGTGGGATAGCAGGGGGTGGATAGGAAATGCTCGGAGTTTTGAGGTGGTCGCCAAGGCCCCGGCAATTTTTGCCCAGGCCGACCTGCTTCGGGAAAGCTTCTTGGCGCGCTCACTGGCCAGAGGCGGCGATGCGGGATCGCTGCTACCCGGGCTATCACTGGGGGACACGACGGGTGTCCCAGAAGATTTAGAGCACGATATGCGCCGGTCGGCGCTCGCTCACCTCGTGGCCGTGTCCGGCGCGAACTGTGCACTGGTGGTGGGCATTGCGGTGTGGATGACGGCACTGTTCGGCGGCTCGGTCCGAGCAAGGCTCCTCTCTGGGAGCATCGCGCTCGTCGGCTTCGTTATCCTCGTTACCCCGGAACCCAGCGTGATCCGCGCGGCAGTGATGGCGGTCATTGTGTTGTTCGCGATGGCCATTGGTCGACCATTTCACGGTCTTCCTGTTCTGGGCATCACGGTGTGGGTGTTACTACTGATCGACCCGTGGCGAAGTGTTGAGCTGGCCTTCGTTTTGTCGGTCGCCGCGACCGCGGGAATTCTTCTCGGGTATGCCAGGCTGGCTGATGTTTTAGAGCGCGCCATGCCAAAGCCTTTAGCCTGGTTTGTCGCCTTACCGCTTTCTGCTCAATTGGCTGTCCAACCGATCATTATTTTGCTTCGGCCAACGATTCCCGTCTGGGGGATCCCCGCAAACATTCTGGCCGCCCCCGCGGCTCCTCTGGTGACTCTTCTCGGTGTGATGGGAGCCATCACCGGGCCCCTGCCCGGGCCAGTATCAGAGTTTTTCACCTGGCTGGGATGGTTTCCTGCCGCCTGGATTGCGGGTATTGCGCGCGCGGTGTCGCTAGCGCCACTAACAGAAGTGGCCTGGGTGGGGGGAGTGCCCGGCTTGATTGCGCTCGCCATTGTCACCACGCTTGCCCTTCTTGCTATTCGGGCAAAAAAGTCTGCGCCGTGGTTGGTGGGGTCTGCGGCGGTGTTAATTATTGGGGTGCTGTCCCAAACACTGCCCGGTGTGGTGTCCACGCTTCGTGTACCTGCGGGGTGGTCTATTGCTCAGTGTGATGTGGGACAGGGAGACTCGGTGGTGTATCGAACGGCGGAGGTGACAGTGGTGATCGATACGGGGGACAGTGAAGAGTTGATGGAGCAGTGTTTGCAGTTGCTTCACATTCGGCATATCGACTACCTCGTGTTGACCCATTTCGACCGTGACCACGTGGGTGCCAGCGCCGTCTTTCACGGAATCACCGGTGTAGTTTTTACCGGCCCACCAGAAAACGACGAAGACCGCGAGCGGTTGGCTAGGCTCGCCTCTCACGGCGCGACCATCCAGCAGGTGGCCGACGGGGACCGCTTCGATCTGGGCGGTGTCGTCATGGATGTTGTGTGGCCAAGTCGGGGGCCACTCTCAGCACTCGGTAACGATTCGAGTGTGGTTACTGTGTTCACTCCAACGGCCCTGTGTCCCGCGTGCTTATCGATGGCGGCTCTGGGCGACCTGGGGGAAATGCCACAGCGCATGGTGCTCGACCGTATGGCTGAGTTCAAAGTTGACGTGGTCAAGGTGAGCCATCACGGATCCGCAGACCAGTATCCGGAGCTGTATCGGCAGTTGGGATCTCAGATTGCGTTGATTGGTGTGGGGTCAACAAACCGTTTCGGCCACCCTGCCCAGAGTGTCCTCGACTTCCTTGAACAGCAGCGACAAGCGGTGATTCGCTCAGACCTCCACGGCACAGCCGTATTGGTTGGAACTGGCGGGCCGGACGTCAGGGTGTGGAGATCAGGGGAAAGATAAGCTGGGGTCAAAGGAGTGCTCATATGGCCCACACGTCAGCGACACCGCAGGTTCCCTGGTCGGCTATTCGTGAAGCTCCCGTTGTCTTGGTGACAGGCCCGGAGGCGTTCTTAGCTGATCGGGCTGTGCGAATTTTGTTGGAGCGTATTCGCTCGGTGTCGGCCGATGTTGACGTCGTCGACATCGACGGGCCAACCGGAGGACCAGGCGATGTCTCCCTAGCGGTGAGCCCGTCGCTGTTTGGTGAACCGCGAATGGTCAGAGTGTGGGGCGGGGAAAAAATCACTGACGCTGTTTTGGATGATCTCCTGGCCTATATTGAGACTCCCGACCCGACCGTCACCCTCGTGATTAGACATTCGGGAGGAAACCGCGCAAAGAAACTTCTCGATACTATTCGTGCCCACGGCGGCGACTGGCTGGAGGTCACCTGTTCGGAGGTCAAAAGCGATAGAGACCGTTCCCAGTTTTTGAGGGGGGAAGCGAAATCCCACCACGTCGTCGTCGATGAGGCCGCCGAACACAAACTGCTTGACGCTTTTCAGGGTGATCTCGCCGAGTTGGCCGCCGCTCTCGGTCAGCTGATTGCTGATGTGGGGGAGGCGGGGCGAATCACCGGCGAAGTAGTCGACCGGTACTACGGCGGTCGAGTGGAGACGAGCAGTTTCGATATCGCACAAATGGCGATAGCTGGTCACGCTGGGCCCGCACTTCAGGCCCTGCGTCAGGCGCTCAACCACGGTGTTGAACCCATCCTCATCGTGTCGGCGATGGCACATTCGCTGCGGGCGATGGCTCGCGTTGGGGGGAGGCGGGGTTCCGCTGACGACATCGCCCGAGAGGTGGGAATGAAAGCGTGGCAAGTGTCCCGGGCAAGAGCCCAACTTCAAGGCTGGGACGATGTTGGACTGGGTCAAGCCATCAGGGAAGTGGCGTTGACTGACGCCACCCTCAAAGGTTTAGGGGACGACCCGGCGTGGCATATCGAGCGAATGGTGAGTGTGGTGGCTCACCGGGGGCATGAGATTTAGAGGGCTGCAGCCTGCTTGGTGATAGCTGACTTTTTGTTTGCTGCCTGGTTTTTGTGAATGACGCCCTTGCTGGCGGCCTTGTCAAGCTTCCGGTTGGCATTCTTGACGGCGTCTTGGGCCTTGTCTTTGTCTCCCGCAGCGATCGCCTCACGGGCAGTGCGGACAGCGGTCCGAACCTCGCTCTTCACGGCGCGATTACGCTCCTGAGCTTTTTGGTTGGTTTTGATGCGCTTAATCTGCGACTTGATGTTTGCCACGGTGTGCTTTCTTGTTCTTAGTCGGTTGGGGCAGTGACCGACTTCACTGCCTTGCGGTTCGGCGGGCATAAACGAAGAGCCTGTCACCTGAACCAACTGGCAACGATACCACCTCACAGCGGTCAGTCACAAAGCTGGAACATGGGAGAATCAAACAAATGACTCCCTCGACCCCCCAGCCGCTGGCCCCTGCCTCGACTCCGCCTGACCGGCTGCGCAATTTTTGCATCATCGCGCACATCGACCACGGCAAGTCGACGCTGGCCGACCGCATGCTGCAAATTACCGGAATTGTGGACGCTCGTCAGATGCGAGAGCAGTATTTGGACCGTATGGACATTGAACGCGAACGGGGGATCACCATCAAAAGCCAAGCGGTCCGCATGCCATGGGTGTCGGACGGTTCCATGTATGCGCTGAACATGATTGACACCCCCGGCCACGTGGACTTCACCTACGAAGTCTCCAGGTCGTTGGCCGCTTGCGAGGGGGCAATTCTTCTTGTCGATGCAGCCCAAGGGATTGAAGCGCAAACACTCGCAAACCTGTATTTGGCACTCGAAAACGACCTCACCGTCATCCCGGTGTTGAACAAGATTGACCTTCCTGCGGCTGACCCTGAAAGATATGCAGACGAGTTGGCGTCACTGATTGGTGGGTCTCCAGACGATGTGTTGCGTGTGAGCGGCAAAACCGGCATGGGTGTGGGTGAACTGCTCGACCGCGTTGTCGCAGATATTCCAGCACCGGTCGGTGACCCCGATGCTGCTACCAGAGCAATGATTTTTGACTCCGTGTATGACGCATACCGCGGTGTGGTGACCTATGTCCGAATGGTTGACGGGTCACTAAAACCAAAAGATCGCATCGAAATGATGTCGACGGGTGCGGTACACGAGCTGTTGGAAATCGGTGTGAGCAGCCCCGAACCAACCCCGTCGCAGGGACTCGGCATCGGCGAAGTTGGCTACCTCATCACCGGGGTGAAGGACGTTCGACAGTCCAAGGTGGGCGACACCGTCACCACCGCGCGAAACGGTGCCACGCAGGCGTTGGACGGATATACCGAGCCAAAGCCAATGGTGTTCTCCGGGTTGTACCCCATTGATGGCGGTGACTACCCCGACCTGCGCGAAGCACTCGACAAGTTGAAACTCTCCGACGCCTCTCTTGTGTACGAGCCTGAGACCTCTGTGGCGCTGGGTTTCGGTTTCCGATGTGGTTTTCTCGGGCTTCTCCATTTAGAAATTGTTCGGGAGCGACTCGAGCGCGAATTCGGGGTTGACCTCATTGCCACCGCTCCCTCCGTTGTCTACCGGGTGGTGTTAGATGACGGCAGTGAAATCGACGTGATGAACCCGTCGGAATATCCGACGGGTCGCATTAGCACGGTTCACGAGCCAGTAGTGAACGCGGCGATTTTGGCCCCGAAAGATTACGTGGGGACCATCATGGAGCTGTGCCAGTCGAGGCGGGGCGTCTTACGGGGCATGGAGTATTTGGGCGTTGACCGGGTGGAAATCAAATACACGATTCCTCTGGCAGAAATCGTCTTTGATTTCTTTGACCATTTGAAGTCAAAAACCGCCGGCTACGCTTCCCTTGATTACGAACCTGCTGGAGACCACGAAGCAGAACTGGTGAAGGTGGACATTTTGCTTCAGGGCGACCGGGTCGATGCGTTCAGTGCCATTGTTCACAAGGACAAGGCATACGCCTACGGCGTGCTCATGACAGGCCGTCTTCGTGAATTGATTCCGCGGCAACAGTTCGAGGTTCCCATTCAGGCCGCAATTGGGTCTCGAGTGATTGCCCGCGAAACGATTCGGGCAATGAGAAAAGACGTTTTGGCCAAGTGTTACGGCGGTGACATCACCCGGAAGAGGAAACTGTTAGAAAAGCAAAAAGAGGGTAAGCGTCGGATGAAAATGGTGGGACGGGTGGAAGTCCCGCAGGACGCCTTCATCCAGGCACTCTCAGGGGACATGGAGAAAAAGAAAGACGAGAAATGACGACCGCCAAAAGTTCACAAGGTCGCGGCATTGTCAGTTTGTTAGTCAGCGTTTATGCCGTGTTGAGTCTTGCCGCCGTGGGTCGGTCTGGATATCAGATTGCCACGAAATTTGACCTTGCCCCATTGGCCTATTCGCTATCGGCGGTTGCCGCCGTGGTTTACGTTGTGGCCACAATTGGCTTGGTGATGGCTGGTCGACCGTGGGCGAAGCGAGTCGCTTTCGCAGCGGTCATTTTTGAAGGCCTGGGGGTGTTAATCGTGGGGACAATCAGTGTTTTACTTCCTGAGCTTTTCCCGGCAGACACTGTTTGGTCTGACTACGGTCGCGGCTATCTGTTTATCCCCCTCGTGCTGCCCTTCTTGGGACTGTGGTGGTTGATCCGGCAGCCAAAACCGTCGAGCGAGCGTGTGCAATGAGTCTCCAGGTCAGTCGCGAGCTCGGCCAATTGCCAGGGGGAACCACCTCTCGGGCTGTGACAATTGGCAAATTCGACGGTGTTCATCGCGGGCACCAAGCAGTCATTGAGCGCCTCCGAGGCGTGTCTAGCGGTCACGAAGTGACCGTTGTGACCTTTGATCGGCACCCAAAAGAGTTGTTGAGCCCGGGAGATGCGCCACCACCGCTGGTCAGTGTTGAACAAAAAATTGAGATGCTGGGCGGTGCGGGCTGCGACCGTGTAGCGGTGATTCCCTTCACCCCGGAGTTTGCCGAACTTGACCACGAGGCGTTCGTTCGCCAGATACTGGTCGAAGGTTTAGGGGCAAAAGAGGTTCTCGTGGGACGTGATTTTCACTACGGTCGAGGGGGTCAGGGAACTCTGGAGACTCTGCAAAAGTCTGGCGATCAGCACGGTTTTAGCGTTCACGTATGCGACGACGTTGAAGAAGCCGACGGGCAGAGGATCTCTTCGACAATGATTAGGCGCGGCCTTGCAGAAGGTGACGTGCGGCGTGCGCATGAGTTGCTGGGCCGCTACCACCGGGTAAGAAGTGTGGTGGTGAAGGGGCACCAAAGAGGACGCGAGTTGGGCTACCCGACGGCAAATTTGGCTAATCCGGTGGAAGGGTTTGTGCCGGCTGACGGTGTCTATGCGACCTGGCTTCACACCGGTGAAGAAAAATTCCCAGCCGCTACCTCCATTGGCACGAACCCGACGTTTGGCGATGTTGACCAGCGAATCATCGAGTCCCACGCGATTGGTGCCTCCATGGATCTCTACGGCCGAACAGTTGAGTTGGACTTCGTTGAATACATCCGACCCATGAATAAGTTCCCCGACATGGCTGCCCTCTCCCACCAAATGGACGTTGACGCCG
>SKHB01000132.1 GCA_007117135.1 Microbacteriaceae bacterium
CGACGGTGACATCGGCGCTGGTGGCGTCAACCTCGTAGAGCGAGATGGCGGCGGCGGTTTCGGAGCCGTCGGCGCTGCCGTCGTCGTAGGGCGTGTATTTTCCGCTGGCGGTGATTTTGCCGAGAACAGTGCCTGCTTTGACGATGCCCGCGCCACTGACGATGGTCAGGCTTTCGCGCGAGTAGGCGGCGGGTGTCTCGTAGAGGACGGCCTCAAGCGGCCGGGTCGGTTCGGTATAGCTGGCCATGGTGTGTTACTCCGGGCGCTTGGTGGCGGTGGTGATTTGGGCATTGATCTTGGCGTAGGCGTCGCGGATTTTGGCCGCAGCCTGCGATTCGTCTTTGCCATGTGGCAGTGCGTCGGTGGTCTGGCGGATTTCCGCGCCTCCCTTGGCGACGTAGGCGTCGACGATGGCGGCATTGCAGGCGGCCATGCCGGCGCCGGAGTCGATCAGCGCTTGCGTAAGGTGGGCCATGCCGACCTGGTTGCAGCGTGCGGTGATCGCGGCAACGCGCTGGCGCTCGGCGGCGATGGCGGCTTGCACCAAGGCTTGCGGGTCTTGCGGCTCGGTGACCGGCTCGGTTGGGGTGGTTTTGGGTTCGGTCAGCGGCTCCTGCTCAGGTGTCGCTGCCGGGTCTTGCTTGGCGGTGTCGGCCATGGCTTGAGTCTCCGGGGTGTGAAGCGGCAGGAGCGCCGCGATTTGGTCGAGGGGTGTCTGGTCGCGCTCTTTGAGCTTGGCGGTCATGGCGTCGAAGCGCGCGCGGGCGATGGCGAGCGCTTCGGCGCTGTCTTCTGGGCCGTCGCCGGCGGGTTCGAGCGCGTCGGCAAAGCCGGCGTCGACGATGTCTTGGCCGAACAGCCATGTCTCGTCATCCATCTGCTGGCGGATGGCGTTCATCTCTTGCCCGGTGCGCTCGGCATAGGCGCGGGCGATGGTGCGGGTCAGGCCGTCGAGCACGTCGCCGGTTTTACGCATGTCGCGATAGTCGCCGATGGCAAGGCCCCATGCGTTGTGGATCATGAAAACGGCGTTGTCTTCGACGGTGATGCGCTCGGCGGCCAGTGGGATGTAGGTCGCCATGCTGGCGGCAAGGCCAACGACGCGGGCGCTGACTTGATGGCCGGCGCGGCGGTGGTCGCGGATGGCGTTATAGATCGCCAGTCCTTCGGCGACATCGCCGCCGGGGGAGCTGATGAGTAGTTCAACCGGGCCAGCGTCGGCAAGCGCGGCGCGGATGTCAGCGGCGGATACGTCCCAGCCGATGACGCCGTCAATCGGGATTTGTTTGGTCGGCATTAGGTGCCTCTTGGGTGTTGGCGTCTAGCGTTTGCTGGTTCGCGTCGTGACTGGGGACGCTGGAGACCTTCAGCCCAAGGCGATCGAGCACGGCGATAAATTCGGCTTGCTCTTGCGCGAGGGTGACGGGGTCATAGCCAACCTGGCGGATGGCCTCTGGCAAGCTGATCAGGCCGGCGCGGATCTCCTCGATCAGCGGTTTGATCTCGCGCGTTTTATCGACCATGGTGCGGCTGGGGGCGGTCCAGAGTGCGCGGGCGCCGGTGGTGTCGTGACCGGCGATGGCTTCGGCTTCCAGATACCAGCGCTCGATGGGGGCGAGGATCTGGGGGTGGATCATTTGCCAGCGCCAGTGGTCGATGTTGCGGGCAAATTCGTTCCAGCCCATGCGGGCGCTTGAGAAGTTGACTTCGCTCAGATCGCCGGTCAGTACTTCGTAGGGGATGCCGTAGTCGGCGGCGACGGCGCGCAGGATGGCGATCTGGAAGTCTTTGTCATTCTCTGGCTGCGGCGGCTGGGCGAATTCGATGTCCATGCCGGGCGGCAGGTCTTGCATGATGCCGGGCTCAAAGCGGTCGCTAAGCTGGTACTCGCCCACGGCGGCATTAATGGCGTCGGTCTGCTCGTCGTTGAGCAGGCTGGGGTCGGCGATGCGGCGGAAGGCCATGTAGCAGGCGGCGTTGCGATGGCGCTCGAGCTGGGCGTCTTGGTAGTCATCCAGCATGCGGGCACGGGTCATGGCGCCGGTGCCCCAGGGGACGCCATGGACTTGGCCGGGGCGGTCGATGCGGTATTGGTGGGCGAAGTCCTCGGCGGGGTGGCGTTTGCTGGTGCCGGCGGTCATGCGCGGGGTGGGGTCGCCTGGGTGCTCGGGGCGCAACCAGTAGGCTTGGCGGCGGCCAAAGGGTCCGAACTCGATGCCTTGGGTGATGTAGCCGCCGTTGGCGATGGCTTCGGTTTTGTTGTGGTCGATGTAGTCGGGCTCGAGCAGTTGGAGCTGGAGCGGGATGTCAAGCCCGTCTTGCGGGCGGCGCGGGCGGCGGCGGAGGAGGGCGGCGCCAGATTCGACCGTGGCGCGCAGGGCGAGCGCTTGGATGCCGTAGCCGGTCAGGCGCCCGTCGGCGTCGCAGTCGGTGGACTCCCACCAGCGCGACCAACGGGCTTGGCGCTCGGCGGATTCCCACTGGCAGCGGATGCCGGGGCCGATGGTGTTGGTGACCAAGGCCTGGATGGCGCGGCGCACCCAGGGGTTGTTGCGCGCGAGGTCGCGGTGGCGGTTGCGCAGGGTTTGCAGGTCGGTGGCGATCTCGCGATTGGGGCCGGTGCTGTTGGCGCTCCATCCGGCGGTGCGGCGGGTGTAGCGGGCGGCATCGTAGAGGGCATTTGCGCGCAGGGGGCGGCCGCGGCTGTCGATGAGGACGGGCGCACGCGGGCGGGCGGTGATGGGGGCGCCGCCGTCAGCCACGGTGGTGCTCCGCGTAGCGGCGCTGGGCCGCAGGGCGCCCGGCGGTGATGGCGACATCACGGCGCGCGGCTTCGATGGCTTTATCGAGGTCGGCGCCGGTCTGGAATTGGATGGTGCGGTCGCCCACGGTGCGCCGCAGCTCGCCGCTGGCGCGCAGGTCGATGAGGGTTTGGAGCTGGTCGGCGGTGTAGGGCACGGGGCTTGTGACGCGGCTCTTGGGTGGCTAGATGGTGTGATCTAGCCTTAGCCTGGCACAAGGTGTTGTGCAAATCGCCCCAAATTTGCACTAGATGTTGTGGCGGGGTGGAAAACCCGGCGCGGGGCTGGGTTGGTTTTGGTTTCTGTCTAGCAAGATGTTAGGCGGCAGCCAGCCGCGCCACGCGTGATTCCGCCATCGCCTGCAATATCTCCTTGCGCAGCTCGCGGCTGGCGCCCATGGCGATCATGACGGCGTTTTTCGATTCGAGCTTGGCAAGCAGGTCGAGGTCTGCTGTTGAAAGCGCGGCACGGTCAATCGGGCGATAGGCGCCGGTCAAGGCCCAGTTGACCAGCTTGGCCTCGTTAGCGTAGTGGTAAGGCTTGGTTTCCTTGCCCTGTTCGTTGCGCGACTCCATCAAGACATCCGACATGACTTTGTAGCTGCTGGCCGCTTCATGGC
>SKHB01000061.1 GCA_007117135.1 Microbacteriaceae bacterium
GAGTGAGACCGACAATACCATCCTTATCAGAGTCTATCTCAAACTCTTCCTGACGCTCTCTGATGAGCTTGCGCATCAAGGCTTGCTTGGCGGCGTAGTTGCGGGCGTCTGAATAGGCCTTGGCTCTGAGGAGGGCTTGAAGAGGGCTCTCGGCTTCAGCGTCCTTCTCTTCCTTCTTCTTTCTCTTGGGAAGCTTCTTGCCTTTAGGCGTGTGCTTCTCCCAACGCTTGGCCATCTCTGGCTCGTTGGCATACATCCACGCTCTCTGGGCTTCAGATTCAAACGGCACCTGTCAACCCCCCGTGACTAGAAGGTTACAGAGCATACAAGGAGTAGCAACCGAAGGAGATGCTCGGGCTAGCTATCTTCTGGCCAGGGCCAATCTTCATCCGACATCAATATCGCCAGAATTTCTTCTCGAGGGTAAAGTCTTACGCGGTGTACAGAATCACCTTCAGCTGATCAGTGTCATCACCAACCTTCAGAAAGATCCTCTTGTGCGCGTTGATGATGGGGGGACCAACCCACCTGCCCGGACCAACACCAGCGATCAACACCACGGTTCCTTCAGAACCAGCGTCGGCTGAGTGCGACATCTCGACAGTCTGGACATCAGACTCAAAGCTAAAGTCGACGCAAACCACAGGCCTGTCCCCGACCGCTTCTTTGTCGTCTTCCGACATAAGGTCGTAGATGGTAGTAGGGGTGGCGGTAAGAGTGAGCGTGCAAATCCGCCAGTCAGCGAAGTTACGAAATACCTGAATGTTCTCCAACGACATTGTCGTCTCCTTACATCATTTGACCTTGTTGACGCATCATGGTAACACCCTGCTGCTTGGCGTCTTGTTCCATGTCCTCAATGCGCTGGCGCACCAAGGCGTGGAGGACTTCATTAGATTTCTTAAGCTCAATAAGGGCAGACCGTCTTGCTGAAGCCTCCATGCTTATGATCTCTTCAGCAAGACGCTGTGCCTCGCCCTGCATAGACTCTGGCGTACTCAAAGCATCCTCGTTAGGCACACCTAGCCCACCGCCACCCATGGGCGGCATACCACCACCTGGAGGAGGAGCCCCGCCCATGCCCATAGCCGCCGGATCCATCGGAGCTCCGCCTTGCTGGGCCATCTGGGACCTCTCGCCCCACTCCTGCTTGATCTGCTCCAGCTCCTGGGCCTGCATCATGTCGTCTTCGAAGTCCTTCTCCTCTTCGGCCATCATACGCTGCCATTCGAAGGTGCGCCTGATCTCCTCTCGAGGATCGTCTACGCCGAAGGTGTTCAGCGCTGTCTGTGGGCTGACCTGCTGACCGGCCATGAGCTGCAGCATGATGTGCCTACGCTCCATATCGTCAGCAAGGCGAACCGGCTGGAGCTTCACATCAAACTCGGGCAAGTCGAAGGTGTTATGAGCGTACGACCCTAACCAGGACAACAGGTTGTTGTACAGCGCCACTATCTCCGGCCAGCTGTTCTCAAACACCCGTAACGCCGTAGGCATAGCCTGAATGCTCAAGCTGCCGTGGAACAACTCCGCCGGGATACCTGTAGCGTCCAGCCACTCATCCAACTTAGCCCTGATGAGCTCTTGCGGGCTCAACTGAGTGCCCTCGCCACCGAAGAGCTGATACTTCAACGGTATGGGAGAGGTATGCCAAGTGTTAGGGTCCTTACGGTGCTTCTCGACCATCTTCTGGACGTTAGCACTGAACTGAGACCCACCTGAGCCAATCAAGGGGTCACCAGCGCCGGCACCGCCAGTAGACTGGTCAGGACTAATCACACGCATAGCGTTGATGTAGTCCATGGCGATTGCCTGGTCGAAGCGATTCAACACCTGATAGTGAAACGCCAAACGGAAGTTTGACATCACCCGGGGAAGACCCCAACCACCAGTCTCAACCCCAACTGGAGCCGGGTCACCACGGTGGAAGATGACTCCTTCGTCGAACTCGAACTCGTCGTGACCACCCGCTATTGCCTCTATAAGCTCCATAGACAAGTCACGAAGGATTATAGGCTGACCCTTCTTAACCCCTTCCTTCAAGTTGGCTGGGATCTTCCAGTAGAACACCTTACGCCCCGAATAGGGGTTGTGCTCAATACGCATCTGATGGGGGCTCAACAGCTTGACGCTTACGCTATGGAACTCTTTCTCCTGGGTGTCTTTGATCATCCAGGGAATGTGGTTGTTCTTGGCCTTGCACTGGGGGCATCCCTGGGCCGTCTTGACAGCCTTGAAGTCCTTCCACTCGAACAGCCCGGCCCGATCAGCCTCGTCAAAGGTGGTAAAGAACCCACAATGGCACTGCAAACGACGTAAAAAGGGCACGTAGACGTGGACAAAGACATTGCCGTAAGTCAAGAACGTGTCACCAACTATGGACAGTTGCTCGACAATGCCCAAGTCCTTAACGAAGGTCTCTTTCAGCTCCTTGGACTGCTTATCGTCCACCTCTGAGAATATGAGATTCGTTATGAAGTACCTAGCGGTCCTCTGACATGCCTGCCTGTAAGTACCGTTGGTGAGCCAGATGAACTCCGCCCACTCCAAAACCGTAGAAAGATCCTTAGGAAGGATCCTACTGGCGTAATCAAGCCAAGGATGCGGGTAGTCTACCCGCTTGTCCTTGGATGCGCCCGGAGCCATAGGCTGGCCTGTGAACATGCTCGGCATATCGTCAGGCATGCATCACTCCGCATCGTCCTGGTCAGACTTACGGGCCTGATCGACCACCCTGGTCTTGGCCTTGTTCACTGGAGAAGCAAAGAAGACGTCCGCCTGCTCTTCCGCCTTCTTCATGACCTCGTTTCGGTCCTGAAAATCAGGCTGGGAGCCATCGCCATCAGACGCGCTCTTACTTGTGCTCGGTGGCAATCCGTTCTTTTCCATAGCAAGCCCCGGGTGATCAATGTATGACTAAAGTGCCGCTACTCAAGCCGTATGGCTAGTCGACAGGTGGAAGGTTGTACTCGGTGATGTAACTGACCAGACCGACCAGAACAGCCGCAGCACGCTCTTGGGGAAGCTGGCTCTTCAGACCGTGCCTTATGATAGGGGTGGACTCAACCAAAGCATGGAGGGCATCACCCCTGACAGAGGCTATCTTATTAACCTCCGCCATGGCATCCTCAACTGGGCATACAAGGGCGCTGTAGTCAGTCGTGGTGCGCTGATCGTAGAACCACAAGTAGGCGTCCCACGTGCTCGCCCCAACGATCTTGGTGCCTAGCTTGGCGAACTCCCACGCCCCAACAGCCGTGTTACCTCTCAAGAACCTGAAGAAGTCACTTACGACAGCCGGAACAGCCAACGGGGCCTGAAGGGGGTTGTAGACCCCTTCAGGGTTAGCGTCAGTCCGATTGTAGAGCGTCATGAGGAAGTGGTTCACCATAGCCAGGCCCTTCTGTATGC
>SKHB01000039.1 GCA_007117135.1 Microbacteriaceae bacterium
AGTCAGCTGTTGTCTCGTCAGAAAAAACCAACGTGATGGTGTACAGACCAACGGTTTCCATGGCACCCTCCAAGGCTTGTGAGCAAACGAAGCCCTGGACATTACCAGCAACCACTGACACAGCTCACGAAGAGCCTTTGGCGCCACGTGGTGTGCTGTGTGTGGAGGGGTGGCGTGTTTTAGGCCACGGTGCTGAGCCTGCGGCGCCACCACCACAGCACACTAATTGCCACCAGTACTGCCACACCACCCGCCACCCACAACAACCAGGTCAGGCTGGTGGTTGCTGTGGGGGAGGGGACAAGGTCAGGGTTTTCTCCCACCACAACACCCAGGTTGGCGGCACGAACATAACCGTCTTCGCCGACACCTTGGAGCTGCAGGGTGTGTTCACCGACGGCAACAACGTTGCCGTCAACATTCACCACACCGTTGAACTCACCGTTTTCGTCGATGTCAACGGTGCCGAGCAGTGTGGGCTCAGAGAACAACCACACGTCTGCGCGGGTAAATGGCATAAAGCCACTTCCCGATACTTCTGCAGTTTCGTTTCTAACCAGGGTAAGTCGAACATCGCCATCACCCGTGTCGGTCACATCAGCGCCCTCACCAGCGACACTGACACCCATCGTCCACCCGTCACCCTCAATGAGGGTTTGCTTGTTTTCTGGGACGGGAATCACCCGAACAGCAACGGGAAGCCCTGCTTCGGTGGCGAGGGATTGGCCAACACCCAAGGCGGGCACTTCCTGGTTTTCTCGGTTAATTTCTGGTTGTGGGGGAGGCTGGGCAATATTGATCGTCATGTTGATGACCGTCTGGTCACCGCCCTCATCAACACCCAGAATTTGCAACACCTGCCGCCCCACCGGCAGTGGTGCTTGGGTGGTGGCGGTGTTGAGTACGGCAGCGCCGCTAAAGGTGCCTGTTGCGTCTGCTTGAATACGACCCAGTTCAACGGCGTTATTGCCGGCAAGCGGCAAGAACGCTTGAACCGTTGACCCCGGTGCCACACCAGACCCAGAAATAAGGGTCTGTTGGCCCTTCACCACCGACAACTCAGGCTCACCCTCCGGGGTGGTGCGAACTGTTCCCTGGTCGGGGGTATTCACCCGAACACCTAAGTCGAGTGTGCCGGCAGATAAGCGAACACCTGTTTGGCCAACAGCTGTTGATGTGACCGGTGTGGGGACACCGCCAATCAGTGCTTGTGGCCTGGGCGATGGGACAGGAGGCTGTCCACCCACCAACGTGGGGCCAGTCGCAGTTGGTGTCGGGGGCCGGGTCGGGGTTGTTGGGGACCTAGCTGGGGCTTGGGGAGGGCTCAAGACTCCGGGCGGTTCGGCTTGCGTTGTTGGGGCCCGCGGCGGTGTCGACACCGCTGGGGGCGCAGTGACCGCGGCGGGAGGCTCGCTACCAGCGCCTTCGTTAGGTGTAACGAAAACGCTGGTACTCCAATCGGCACCCTCAAGTCCTGACGCGATTGCCCTTACTTGAATCTCATAGGCGGTCCCATTGACCAACGGCGCCACGATTAGGGGGTTGTTGATAGATGCGGGCGTGCGAATGGCCTCGGTCCAAGAGCCATCACCTACCCGATAACGGTAGCGATAGCTGGTGGTCGGTTGCGTGCCTGGGCTGTCGGCTGGTGTGACCGTCAACCTCGCCTCGCCATCGCCAGGAGCACCGCTGACAAGTGGAGTTCCCGGGAGCCCCAATGTAGTAAACGACTTAATTGCCCCTAGGGACTGACCCGCCAAGTTTTGGGCAACTATGCGGTAGTAGTATTTTGTCCCGGCTAAAAGGTCGGTCGTTAAGCCTTGGACCAGAACGTTTGACTCTCCACTACCCACCTGGCCTCCGGCACTGATTTGCTCGTCGGTTATAAGGGTTGGGGCGGACTCGTTGTCCACAGTTCTGCCAAACCTGATGTCGACGCTGGTGGCTCCCCCACCGGTGCTTTGGAGAAGCCCTGACAGCGGTTCGTCAGAAGTCTCAACTACAGGAAGCGTCACATCGGTGTTGTAGGTGAAACCGACCAATGTTCTCGTGGAGTCGAGGGACTCAAATGCTGTCCGGTCGCTTTCGCTTTGGCCAACAAGTGTGGCAGCCGCTGTACTGTTGGGAAGTCTGATGGCGCCGCCATCGGTGCTGGGGTACCAATTCGAAAAAAGCGCCTCGGTATTTCGGACGAGGTCGTCTCGAGTGACAGAGTCCGTGCCGAAGTGACATCCGCTGCCGAGGCCTCTCTGGGCCAAGTAGTACGTGACTGGTGCACCTTCGTCGTCATTAGCTTTCACAAGAGTTGTGGCTATAGGTGCCGTGGTGACACGAGCCTGTACCTGGGCAGGAAGAAGGGTGACGCCGCTGACCGAAGTCGTCGAGGGGCTAATGGTTACCTCTGGAATGACAACGTTTTTGACCCGGGGCCTAAGAACTGGTTCGCCAGGCGTTCCAAGATCCACAAGGTCCGCCTCGAACAAGGTAAGGCCCATCTCGCAAGCACCACCACCCGTGAGCCCAGTTATCTCAATGTCGTTCTGCAGCTCGAAAGAATACCCGCGCCAGAAGTGGTTTGCGGTTCTGAAGATCGCACTACCAGGCGCGTAATCTCCAACCCAAAATTCCCCGGCAGGCAAGAATTCGTAGGCGTTGCTTTTCGTCGCAGTTGCGGCGCCTACGGTCACGGTGAGGTCGAATTCCCCGTCCAAGCGGCTTGCGCCGGTACGGGCGGGAATTTTTGCTGTAATGAGGGTGTCGGTAACGCTGGTAACAAGAAGCTCAAGGTCGCCGAGAGAAACCGTGGCAGAGGAACTACCGAAACCGCTCCCTGCGATCTCAATGAAGCTTCTCCCAACCACAGGCCCCGACGATGGAGAAACGGTGTCGATGGTCACGGACGACGCGCCGTCCGCGCTCGCGGATGGAGCAACCGCAAGCGGGGAAACAGCCCCCAATAGCAGCGAGGCCGCAAGACCGACCGCCCACAATCGGACATTTCGCTTCACTAGGGTCTCCTGCGCCTCGAAAGCAACTACCTGTGGGAACCACAGCCATTTCGATCAGATTACCAGACAAAGGACTTTGTTTCAGTTTCTCGGTCAATGGAATGGCACTTATGGCTCGAAGTCGCGCCAAATGGTAGCCACTCGGATTCTCGGGCTGAAATCGTTGACGTCGAAGGCCGCATCTGACAGCAGGAAGGCGGAAGAGGGGCGTGGGTTACCGAATGCTTCTCATTACTGTCACCACTTTGCCGAGGATGGTGGCGTGGTCGCCAAGAATCGGCTCGTAGGCAGTGTTTTGGGGCAGCAACCAGGTGTGACCGTCGCGCTGCTTGAAGACCTTGACTGTTGCCTCATCATCGAGCA
>SKHB01000004.1 GCA_007117135.1 Microbacteriaceae bacterium
AGATTTCCGAAATTGTGGGCGGCGTCGACGCGCTTGCCAACTCCAAGTAAAGAAAGAGACACCTCAAGATGCCAAAAACCGCCACAGCCACCGCTACCGGTCGTATTGCCAGAGTTATCGGGCCGGTCGTTGACATCGAGTTTCCGCACGACCAAATCCCCGGCATTTACAACGCTCTGACCACAACAATCACCATAGATGGTGACACCACCACGTTGACCCTCGAAGTTGCTCAACACTTGGGTGACAACCTGGTTCGAGCTATTGCCCTGAAGCCCACCGATGGTCTGGTTCGAGGCCAGGAAGTCTCAGATACGGGTGCCGCCATCTCTGTTCCCGTTGGTGACATCACCAAGGGGAAAGTGTTCAACGTTCTTGGCGAGGTGCTGAACTCTGACGAGCCAATTCCGGCAGACGCAGAGCGGTGGCCGATTCACCGCAAACCCCCCGCATTCGACCAGTTGGAGTCAAAGACTCAGCTGTTTGAAACGGGCATCAAAGTCATCGACCTTCTCACCCCCTATGTTCAGGGTGGAAAGATTGGTCTGTTTGGTGGTGCCGGTGTGGGGAAGACCGTGCTGATCCAGGAAATGATTCAGCGTGTTGCCCAAGACCACGGTGGTGTGTCCGTGTTTGCCGGTGTGGGTGAGCGTACCCGCGAGGGTAACGACCTGATCGGTGAAATGGAAGAAGCAGGCGTGTTTGACAAAACCGCCCTGGTGTTTGGTCAGATGGATGAGCCGCCGGGAACGCGTCTTCGTGTTGCCCTGTCGGCGCTCACCATGGCTGAATATTTCCGTGACGTGCAAAACCAGGACGTGTTGTTGTTCATTGACAACATTTTCCGTTTCACCCAGGCTGGTTCTGAGGTGTCCACGCTTCTTGGCCGCATGCCGTCAGCTGTGGGATACCAGCCCAACTTGGCCGACGAAATGGGTGTGTTGCAGGAGCGCATCACGTCCACCCGCGGGCACTCGATTACGTCACTGCAGGCTATTTATGTGCCCGCTGATGACTATACCGACCCGGCACCTGCGACCACCTTCGCTCACCTCGACGCGACCACTGAGTTGAGCCGTGAAATTGCGGCCCGTGGTTTGTACCCGGCCGTTGACCCGCTGACCTCAACGTCACGTATTCTTGACCCGCTGTACATCGGTGAAGACCACTACCGGGTCGCCACCACGGTGAAGCAGATTCTGCAGAAGAACAAGGAACTGCAAGAAATCATCGCCATCCTCGGTGTCGATGAGCTGAGTGAAGAAGACAAAGTCACGGTGTCTCGTGCTCGTCGTATTCAGCAGTTCCTCTCTCAGAACACCTACATGGCCAAAAAGTTCACCGGGGTGGAAGGGTCGACGGTGCCGCTTCGCGACACCATCGAATCCTTTGATGCGATTGCCCGCGGTGACTTCGACCACGTCGCAGAACAGGCCTTCTTCAACGTTGGCCCCATCACCGATGTGGAAGAAAAGTGGGCGAAAATGCAGAAGGAAATGGAATAAGCGTGGCCACCCTTCAGGTCACCGTCGTCTCCGCCACCGAAGAAGTGTGGTCGGGTGAGGCGGAAATGATTGTGGCGAAAACCACCGAGGGGGAAATTGGTATTCTCCCCGGTCACACGCCCATGCTCGCTATTCTCGCGGCCGGTGAAGTGCGCATTACCACTGCGAACGGTGAGAAGGTGAACGCCCAAGCCGACGACGGTTTCCTGTCGGTGGATAACGACCGGGTGAATGTTGTGGCCAGCCAAGCCGAGGTTGTCGCCTAAAGCTATGCGGATTGTTTTACCCCCGTCTGAAACAAAACAGCCGGGGGGCGACCACCCTCCGCTAGACCTTTCCACCCTGTCGAACCTAGAAACAACGCCGCTTCGCGAAGCGCTTCGAGCCGAACTTGCCCAACTGTCGGCGGACACCCCCGCGGCCATCAAGGCGTTGAAGCTGGGGGCAAACGGGGAGAAATTTCTTGCCGGAAACCTCACCCTCACCACGCAACCCACCATGCCGGCCATCACCCGCTACACCGGGGTTCTCTACGACGCGCTCGACTACGACACTCTCAGTGACCACGACAAAACCCGCGCGGGAGAAGTGGTGTGGGTATTTTCGGCGCTGTTTGGGCCTCTTCGAGCCCACGACCTTATCCCCACTTATCGCCTCTCCGCCGACTCACGACTGCCCGGAGGGAAACTGGCAGCCAGGTGGAGTGACTATGCAGAAGTCATATGGGCCGGCGATTTCACCCTCGATCTGCGTTCAGAGGCCTACCGCGCTTTGGCGCCCCTGCCCCCTGGCTCGGGGGTGTTTGTCCGGGTGGTGTCAGACGGCGCAACAGGGCGCGTCGCCGTGGGACACGCGAACAAGGCAACAAAGGGTCGACTGGTGCGAGACCTTGTCACCTCGGGGCTGACACTGGGCAGTGTCGACGATGTCGTGTCGTTTGGGGAACGAGCCGGCTACCGGTTTGAGGCAGTACCCGACAGTGTCACCGAGGTGTGGCTGGTGGTGCGGTAGGGGATATTTTCCCCCCGCAGTAAGTGTTCTTTGGTGACGATCCCATCACCGCCGCTATAACCGGTGATGGTGCCGGTGGAGCCGAGAATGCGGTGACAGGGGATTACGATCGCTATCGGGTTTTTTCCCACCGCCCCACCAACAGCTCGGGGAGCTCGGCCCACCCCCGCTTTTTCGCCGAGTTCTTGGTAGGTCATTGTGTGACCGAAGGGAATGGACTGGAGGGTGGTCCAAATTTTTTGTTGAAAGGGGGTTCCCGAGGTGCTCACGGGAATGTCGAAAGTGGTTCGGGTGCCGGAGAAATATTCCTGCAGCTGGGTCACGGTGGTCACAATAATGGGGTCGTCGGAGGTGTGAGGAAGGTGGCTGGTGAGCGCCCGGTCTGATTCCGGCAAAATATCTACACCCACCAGGTGTGTGCCATCAGAGTGGATGAGCAGTCTTCCGATGGGCGAATCGAAGGCGATGGTCTGTGCGGTGGTCATGGGCCCAGGGTAGTAGAGCTGCGTCAGGCGCGTGCGACGTCTCATTTGTGCTGTGGAGAAGTGTTATTCCGCTGGTTCGGCTGATTCTGGTTCGATTGTTTCCTGCGGGGCGACCGAGGTGACGTTGATGCCTTCGTTGAGTTCGCTCAACTCGGCGTTGAGAACCTGCAACTCGTCGTAGAGGGCATTGTATTCGTCGATCAGTTCCTGGATGGCTGCCCGCTCGGCACGCAGCGCATTTTGACGATCCATGAGCGCTTCGCGCTGGGCGGGGAAATTGGCGGCGCCGGGAACATTTTCACCAGCGTTATAGCGGGACACTCGGTCGTTGTAGACAGCTAAATCTGACTCCCACTTCGCGACCGCCTCTTCGTAGGCTTGGCGACGCTCGTCGATGACCGCGGAGCGGTCTTCCAATTCGGTGACGAGGCGCTGTAATTCGAGGCTGAGAGTGTCAAAGAGGCGATAAATTTCGTTCGATAACCCCACAACTTTGGTTCTATCGTCAAAATAAATTGCGTAGTGTTCTTCCAACTCGGGTGAGAGCGGGGCAATCTCGGTGCCCAGGATGGCGTAGAGCTCCGGAATCCTGGAATTGGGGTCGTTTTCTTCATACTGGGCGATACGGTCTCGCAGGCGATGGTCGTCGGGAAGCTTCGCAAAATCTGCCTCCAACAACACTCCCAGTTCGTCGCGAAAAGAGGGGTCAAAGCGGAACCATGCGGCGTGAAGCATTTCATGCGCCGTGACCACGGGAACGATTGACCGAAGCCTGGCGTCGGTGACGTCAAAAATGAAGATCCGTTTTTCTTGAATCTGGTAACAGCCAAGAACCCCAATGCCAGGTTCGCGTCGTGAGCAAAACCGGTCAAACTCGAAACCGGGCACCAGTTCGGGAAGCGACGCATACAAATACAGTTCGCCGGTTTTTGATAAACCGGCCTGGGCAACAATGTCTTGAATGGCGGAGTCTGGCTCAAACTGCCATGCCGTCGCCCGGTCACTGATCGCCTGCCGGTTGTCTTGCGCCCACCCAATACCCGAAGCTAATGCCACCTGTCCGCCCAGCAGAACTGCCGCGACGGCAATGATGCCGGCGCGGCCAAGTTTTGCCCACGGGCTAAGGCGAGTTCTCACGGGTTTTTCTCCGGGTGTGTCGTGGTGGTGGAGGGGTGTTTCTCAGGCTAGCCGTTCATCACAGCGAGTGACGCATTCAACGCCGTGGCGAACAGCAACCAGGTCCAGTAGGGGAAAAGCATGAGCGACGCCAATTTGGACACTCGCCAGAAAAAGACGATCGTGGCGAGTACGGCAAAGTCGAGGAGCACAATCCAGCCGAGCGATACCCACAGGCCCACCCCGCCAACAGCGTCATAGAGGAGGAAGAACAGCGGCGGCCAGGCAGCGTTGAGAGCCAACTGCCCCACAAATGTTCTGAGGGCAATGGTGCGCTCTCGGGAGGCGGGCTGCCGCCAGACCATCCAAGCGGCCACCGCCATCACCGAATACAACACGGTCCACAGCGGGCCAAAAACTTGGTGGGGTGGGTTCCACAGGGTCCGGTGAGCGTGTGCATACCAGCCGTCGACGGACGACCAGGTGGCCAGGCTGGCCACAGCCGCCACCGACAAGGCGAGAACGAGAAACCCGGCCAGAGCAGCCATGTCTTTCCCGGGTGCTTCCCGTCTCGCGACAGATAAGGCGGAATCGTTAATGCCTTCAGAGGACATCACGACACCTCCCTTCTCAGCCTGATCGGACTCCTTGACGATACGCCCGTAAACTGCGTGGACACCGAGAAAACACCTCGGGATAGCTGGGCGACTCGGTGTTGTCCCGACCCCCGGTGGAGGGTCGGGGCGGTAACCTGGGGCGGTGAGTTTGTTTGAGCGAGACCAGGTGATGCCACCCGTTCCCTGTTCGCGCTGTGGTCGAAAGGTTCAAGCGAGCAGTTTGTTCTGTCCAGAGTGTGGGCAGTCAATGCTGCGGCCCCTGCCCGCCACTGAACCAGAAAAAGGTGACGCCCCGGATGGGGATGCGCCGCCGGTGTCGCCAGAGCCTGACCCGGTCAGCCAAACGAAAGATACTTTCTCCCGGGCTGCCGATTGGCTGAGGCGCTTGGGCAAAATTCCTGAGGAACCCGAGCCCGAGCGCGCCTCTCCCACTATTGGTGAAACGGTTCAGGCAGCGAGAGCCCAAGCTGACACCGAGCCTCGGATCGGCGACGAAACGATTGCGCTTCCCATTTTTGACGCCGACTTTCTGCCCGATGGGGGGCCGCCGCCTCGTCAGTCCTCACGACACCAGCGGCGTTTCGTTTTGAAGGTGGAGGACGGCAGACAATTCACGATCGGTGAAACACCGGGCGGTATTGGCGCGGCCGTCGACCACCCGGCTCCTGATGAGGGCCCCTGGCAATGGGTTCATATGCCGGGAGAGGAATCTGTTGACCCGGTCCACCTATTTTTTGGCAGCCAAAACGGCGTGCTGTGGGTGGCTGATCAACACTCCGCATTCGGCACAATAGTCATCGAACCGGGCCAAGAGCCCATTCAGTGTGAGCCGGAGAAACGTTACTTTGTGGTTCGGGGCAGCGAGCTGCGCCTCGGCGGCATGGTGGTCACCATCCACTAGTGCCCCTGTCCACACACATTCCCACTACCCGCTGTCCCCACATTTCTTGCCCGGCCCAGTGTGACGGGGGGCTTCCCTTCACACTGCCCAGGTGACAAGACCCACTTCTCCCCGCACACGTCTTGCCGCCGGACGGGTGGCCGACCACCTGCCAAGAATTTTGCCGCTGGTCCTCCCCATTGTGCTCGCGGTCATGATGGCGTTCATTTTTCGTCACCCCGCCATGTTGATGTTCGGACTGCTCGGGCCTCTTCTGACTCTTTCCGGGTGGTGGCAGAAGAAACGCGAAGCGGCAAAGCAGGCAGAAGACCGCGATGACCAACAGCGTGAACACGATGAGACAACCCAGCGTGAACAGAGCCTCAAGAGAAGCCAGTGGTTGGACCATGAGCTTCGCACCCACCCCGCGGTCACTGACTGGTTACAAAACCCCCTGTGGCGGGCAGCGGCGAACACCGCCGATGCCCGCGTTCGTGTCGGCCGAGGTGTGGTGACACCGCCCCCCGCCATTGGCATTCACCAACCGGTCGCGGGGGCTCCGCTGTCTATTCCCCTGCACCACAGTTTGGCCCTCGTCGGAACTGGCCTGCATGCCATGGCCACCTGGCGGGCGCTGAGCGCTCAAGCAATGGCCATCATCTCTGCCGCCAATGTCGGAAACACCCCAAGGGTGTCCGTGTCTGAACTGTGGGCAAAAAACGCTGATGTTCCGCGACTTCTTGACATTCCACACCCCGGCGGAGACCACTCACATAGGTGGTGTTTTGTCGACAGCTCCACCCAGGTACCCCCGCAAGTAACCTGGGTGGTGGTGGTCGACGCAGGAGGCATGGCCCGCCTTTTTCACCGGGGCAGTGTCACCCATGACCAGGTTCAACCAGATACTCTCAGCTTTGCCCAAAGTAGGTGGGTGCGGGCGAGACTGGTGGAAGCAGAGGGGGAGGGTCGGGGCGATGCTCCGACGATCACGGCCAGTGACCGGTGTGCCCTGTGGGCGGACCTGTCGAGCGACCAGCCGGCAATCGACCTGGTGGCACAGGGACCACACACTCTGGTGTGGGGCAAAACGGGCAGCGGAAAAAGTGTCTTGTTGCACAGGTTGGTGGCGTCACTGTGTTCGAGGTACTCGCCGGATCAGCTCGCCCTCGTGGGAATTGATTTCAAAGGCGGGGCGACACTGTCGCCGTTGATGGCTTACCCACACGGCGCCGGGTTGCTCACCGACTTGACGCCCGCCGCGACTAGCCGTGTGACAGCATCACTTCGCGCGGAAATTATTCGCCGCGAACACCTGTTTGCGAAGCACCGGGTCGCTTCTTGGCAGGATCTCCCCGACAGTGTGGTGTGCCCTCGGGTGCTCATCGTTGTCGATGAGGCCGGGGTTGTTGTCCACGATGCACCGGAGCTGATGTCGGTTCTGAGCGACATTGCAAGCCGGGGGAGGTCATTGGGTGTTCACCTCATGATTTCCACTCAGCGCCCACACCACCTCCCTCGCAATATCATCGCCAACTGTGCACTGAGGCTGTGTCTTGGCGTCACAGACGCTGACGAGGCCAGCCAGTATGCCCCAGACATTCCCCGGCACCTGTTGGCTTCTCTTCGACACAGCCCACCGGGCACAGTGGTGATTCCCGCCAACGATGGCACCTACAGGCTCACGACCGTTGACACGACTCAGCCCACCGTCGATTGGCCCCCTCACACACAGAGGCAGCTTTGGTGTGACGAGCTTCCCGAGAACATCACAGCCCGCGACCTTACCCCCATCGGGTCACCTCCAGATGGGGGCTATGTGGTGGGATTAGCGGATTATCCAGACCGCCAAAGTCAGGAAGTGTGGACGTATCAGCCGGCACGCCACGGGCCTCTGGTCATTGTCGGAGAGTCAGGCTCAGGTCACACCACCTGCCTCACCCAGCTTGCCTCTCACGCTGACACCAGCGACATTGAGGTGGTGTGGGGGTCTGATGACCCAGCCGTTTTGGCCTGGCAACTGATGAGTCACCGAGGCCGAAGAGCGGACACCGCTCGGCAGATTTTTGTTGTCGACCGGTTAGACCGGACCCTGCAGGGGGTCAGTGCAGACGGCCAGGCGTGGATTATTGACGCCTTAGAAACTCAAGCGTTGCAGCTCTCCGAGCGAGGAGACGGGTCAGCTGCCGTCATCACCACAACGCCGGGAAACACCGTTGCGACCGCCCTGTCCAGGTGGAACGCCACCACAGTGTTGCTGCGGCACAAAGATCCCACACTGTGGGCGCTGGGCGGCGGTGAACCGGCCCTGCATAATCCTTTAGCGTCACCCGGGCGAGCAGTGGTCGGCCAGGTGGCCATGCAGTGGTGTCACCCGGCGGTGGCGACACGTCCCGGAGGTCACACTGTCTCGCTGGCGCAGAAACCGAAGGGTGCGCTGCTGATCAGCCCGGTCAGTGTGGAGCGTGACGGTGCTTCGTGGTGTACCCCATCGGAGGCGGAGGATAGATGGCAAGAGGTCAAAGAGGCTGTTGGTAAAGGCCCGGGTGTGGTGTGCAGCGAGGTGTCTGTCTGGCAGATGCGACAGTGGTGTCCCCCCGGACACACCACACCCCCGGTGGTTGCTGCCTGGCCGTGGGGCTGGCATCTTCACCCCGGGGGTGTCACGCTCGTGTCCTGTGAGGATTAAAGCTGGCTGCCAACACTCACAGCGTCGAGGCCGAGTGCTTCACCAACAGGGGCGTTGGTGAGAAGCCCGTGGTGAGTGTTGAGCCCGAGAGCGAGGTTCGCGTCGGCTTTCGAAGCGTCCCGCCACCCTTTGTCCGCCAACGCGGCGGTGTAACGCATGGTGGCATTGGTGAGGGCAACAGTCGATGTTGCAGGCACCGCCCCCGGCATATTCGCCACACAGTAATAGACGCTGTCGTGAACGGCGAAGGTGGGATCCGAGTGGGTGGTGGGGCGTGAGCCTTCAAAACACCCTCCCTGGTCCACGGCAATGTCGACCAACACACTGCCGGGTTTCATCTTCGACACCATGTCTAAAGTCACCAGCTTTGGTGCTTTCGCTCCCGGGATGAGAACCGAACCGATCACAATGTCAGATTCGACAACCGCTCGCTCAATCTCGTAACCGTTGGAGGCGCGGGTTTGAATCCGGCCCGCATATAAGGCGTCTAATTCTTTGAGCCGTTGCAAGTTGGTATCCAACACGGTGACCTGAGCACCCAAACCCACGGCGACAGAGGTCGCGTTGGTGCCGGCCACTCCCGCGCCAATCACTGTGACCTTCGCAGAGTCGGTACCGGGAACACCGGGAACTAACACTCCGCGACCGCCGGCCACTTTCATCTGAGTGGCGGCACCAACGATCGACGAGAGGCGCCCCGCTACCTCGCTCATGGGAGCGAGAAGCGGCAGTTGCCCCGACGGTAACTGCACGGTCTCGTAGGCGATTGCGGTGATTTTGCTGTCCAGTAGTGCACGGGTGAGTTCTGGTTCGGCCGCCAAGTGGAGGAAAGCAAAAAGGGTGAGGTCTTCCCGGAAGTAGCCATA
This sequence comes from Microbacteriaceae bacterium, assembly GCA_007117135.1. Classification (GTDB taxonomy): domain Bacteria; phylum Actinomycetota; class Actinomycetes; order Actinomycetales; family Microbacteriaceae; genus Pontimonas. Next base: position 9,167 of record SKHB01000004.1, read on the forward strand.
TTCGCTACTGATGGGTTCTTTGACCTTCACCACCATTTCGGCGTCACCCCAAATATCTGCAGGGTTGTCGACGATCCTGGCGCCTTCGGCTGAATAGGCGTCGTTGTCGATGCCGCTTCCCCGACCGGCGTCTTTTTCGATGGCAACGGTGTGCCCACGTGAAATGAGGTCGCGAACACCAGCGGGCGTCATCGCCACTCTGAATTCGTTATCTTTGACCTCTTTGGGAACCGCTATTTTCATGGTGTATCTGTTTCCTTTTCTTGCGCTATCGCGCAGTGTGTTGGCGTCGTCAGATGACGACGCTCAAACCTCCGGTCACCGCAGTGCCGCCATAGATTCTTGCAGACGTGGCCTCCACCAACGATTCGATGAGCGCGGGGTCCCAAGCTCCCACGCTTCCCAGCAGGCTCAGCGCCACCGGTGTGGTGGCGCGCATGCCGCCATCAAGTATTTTCACCGCTGCTGTCACCCCGGACGGCAGACCAATAACAACGAGCCCTTCGGCACCAATTTTGGCAATACCACCGAGTGCATCAATGACGATCGTGTTGGCGTGACCTTCCCCGGCGATCGCCCAGGAATGGTCGGCGATAGCGCCCACTAACGCTCGCGACTCGGGGGTCTTGCCACTGACCACCTGGGAAATAGCTCGAGCGAGGCCGGTCATGCTGATCTGGTGCAACGGGGCACCACACCCGTCCGGGGTGGTGAGGGTAATTTTCTCTCCAGCTAATTCGGCGAGGCGACTTTTGATGGCCACTTGCAGGGGATGGGAGTCATCGAGGTAGTTCTCTAAATCCCACCCCATGTGTTGGCAGCAGGCAAGAAAGCCGGCATGTTTGCCGGAGCAGTTCATTGCCAGGCGTGACTTTTCGGGGTTCTCGGAGCGAAGCAGTGCTTCTTTGGCGTCGTCACCCAGGGGCCAGTCAACCGGGCACTGGAGAAGGTTCTCGCTCAACTGGTGGTTGTGTAAAAAAGCGTCAACCGCTTGCCCGTGTCGTGCAGACCCCAGGTGGCTTGCCGTGGCCAGTGCCATTTCGAGGGGCTCCAGCGGTGTTCCACACTCCAAGACGGTCACTGTTTGAACTGGTTTCAGTGTTGACCGGGGAAACACGAGAGTGTTGGCGTCGCCGACAGTTCGAAGAACCATACCCTCGCCATCGACAACAACGCCGATGCCGTGGTGGACACTTTCGGTGACGCCCTCACGGGTCACGACGGCGAGGGCCGGCGCGGAGGCGTTCGTCAGGTCAGCCATGGTGTGACCTGGTGATTACAGGCTCTCCAAGGCGTCAGCCAACACACCCATAGCGTCGGTGAGAAGCTCGTCAGACATGACGACGCTCGGCAGAAAGCGCAACACGTTGCCAAAAGTGCCAGCGCTCAAAAACAACACTCCCTGGTGGAGGGCGTAGTGCTGGATTGCTTTGACCGCGTCTGCAGCGGGTTCGCCCGTCGCGGGGTCGATAAGTTCAATCGCGATCATCGCGCCTTTGCCGCGAACATCGGCGATCACCGGGTGCTGAGCCTGCAGGTTTTTCAGAAGGGGCATCAGTGTTGCTTCGATGCGTTTGGCTTCATTGATCAGCCCCCGACGTTCGACGTCTTCGAAAACGGCAACGACACCGGCTGCCGCGACAGGGTTGCCACCAAAGGTTCCCCCCAAGCCACCCGGGTGGACGGCATCCATGATTTCGGCGCGACCGGTCACCGCGGCGATCGGCATACCGCCACCAATACCCTTCGCTGAGGTCACCAGGTCGGGGATGATGCCAAAGTGTTCGCTCGCAAAATATGCGCCTGAGCGCACCATTCCACTTTGCACTTCGTCGGAGACATAGACAATGCCGTTTTCCTTGCACCAGTCCGCCAGCGCATTCAAATAACCGTCGGCGGGGATAATGAACCCGCCCTCACCCTGAATGGGTTCCACCACCAAGCAGGCAATTTGGCTCGCGCCGACACGCTTTTCCAGGTGAGTGATGGTCCGTTTGGCTGCTTCCGCACCGCTCAAACCATCGTGGAAGGGGTGAGAGTTGGGGGCGTGGTGCACAGAACCTGCCAACGGGCCAAAACCTGTGCCGTAGGGGTGCATGTTGTAGTTCATCGACGCGGTCAGGTTGGTGCGCCCGTGGTAGCCGTGGTGCAACACGGCTACTTCTGTGCGGCCGGTGTATTTGCGGGCAATCTTGACCGCGTTTTCTACCGCCTCAGCACCAGAGTTGACCAGCATCGACTTCTTGTGGTGGTCACCCGGGGTGTGTTGGGCGAGCAGTTCACAGACGCGAACGTAGGGTTCATAGCCGGCGACGGCGAAAAGAGAGTGAGTGAGTTTGCCCACCTGGTCTCTCACCGCGTCAACCAGTGCATCATTGGTGTGACCGACAGTGGTCACACCAATACCACCGGTGAAGTCGATGAACTGGTTACCGTCAACGTCGACAACAATGGCGTCGTGGGCGTGGTCAATATAGATCGGGAAGGCCGCGGACACACCTGCAGACACGGCGTGCATACGGCGGGCGTGGAGCTCTTCGCTCTTGGGGCCTGGAATCGCGGTGACAATGCGCCGCTCGGGGGCGATGGTGGAAGAATGAGGGGAGGTCAACATGTCAGTCATGTGGCCAGTGTATCGGGGAAAGCTAAGGTTTTCACTGACTGCCCATCAGCAAAAATTAGCGAAGAAAAAGGCATGAAGAATCACACTTTTGTCCTCACGGTGACGTGGGAAAAACCTACCGGTTCGCCGGAATCACCCAGAGATTCGACCCTTCGCCGACACACCATCAGCCACCCGGACAAGCCCGACATTGCTGGTTCTGCGGCGGCTGCTTTTCACGGTGACACGCAGCGGTGGAACCCGGAAGAGCTGCTGTTGGCTTCCCTCGCTCAGTGTCACATGTTGACATTTTTTTACCTGGCTAACCAGGAAGGGGTGTCGATCACCGACTATGTGGACACTCCGGTGGCAACTCTCGAAACTCACCCGGA
>SKHB01000047.1 GCA_007117135.1 Microbacteriaceae bacterium
TCGGTCAAGGAATGCTTCAGCGAGACCCGCAGGCGTTCATGAATCAGTTCAACGCCTCAGCCGCTGGGCTCTCTAACATGGTCTCCGGGCAGATGTCTCCTTTGCAGCAGCAGCTTAACGCTCTCGCTTCTGATCAGGCACAGCGGGGAGCAGAAGCTGCTGGGCAAGCCTTTGGTGATGCCGGTGCGCTGGGCTCAGGGGCTGCTTCAAGGGCCCTTGGAACGGCGATGGCAACACCCTTCGCGCAGGCACAGGCGCAGCTCGGGCAGCAGCAAATAGGTCTGACCGGCAACTTGTGGCAGCAGTCGATGGGTCAGTACGCACAGAATCAAAACCTGATGAACCAGCTTGGCTCACAGATGATGGGCCAGGGCATGCAAGCAGGCAACGCTTTACGAGGTCAGATGGGCGGCATGGTAGCACCGCAATACGAATATATGCCCGGCTTCATGGACCACCTGACAGACTTCGCAGGCATGGCGATGCCGATGGCGGGTATCGGGCTACAGCTGGCAAACATGCTCGGTGGCGGCGGTGGCGGCGGTGGTAGAGTTGGTGGTCAAACTTCAGCAGGCACTAACATACCTTCGATGGGTTTTGCGCTCCCAAGTAATCTGTCTTGGCCTGGTGCTACCGCAACGATGCCTCCGAATATGCATATAACTGGTAATAGGAGATAACTTATGGCAATACCACAGCCGACATTTAGGGGCTCACGAGAAAACGCACGCCAGCAGCGTAACACTGTCATGCAGCAGGGCTCAGCTCAGCTGATACAGGCGATTCAGCATAATCGTGAGTTCGAGGAACAGCAGCATCAGTTCAACGTGCTCCAGGAAGGAGCGCTTGTTAACGGGATTCTGGAAGAGGTATATCAAAATAACATCGGTATGATGGCAAATGACGATGCAGGCCGGGAACTTCTTAGCTCGTTCTTAGGACATGTAAGTCGCGACTCAGCTCGAGGTGAACGGCTTGCTCAGCTGATGCAAAGAGCTCCGCGTACAGCAGGTATGATGGCCTTTGAGGCAATGAATGCATATGCGTCTGGGAACATTGGTGCAGCTATGCAGGCCCTCGAAGAGCTTGATGAAAACCCGCCGCCGCCTGAGACACCTGTTAATTTCTCACCTGCACCTGAAACCGAAGAGCGCGCCCGAAGAGAGGTTGAGAGAGGGCCTGCACAAACTCTTAACTTCGGGCGTCCTACACCGGGAGAGATCGAAACTGGGCAAGGTATTCAACCAACACGAGAAGATCGGTTGCTGCATGCATTTCTTACTAACATCTCAGGAGGACAAGCGCCCTCCATTGATCGTAATACGAGCGGTTCTATCCGTTTTCCCGACGAGTCCGGCCCTGATGCACCTTGGCTTTCTATGGCTGATATTCAAGAGCGACTCCGAGATATTGGCATAGACATGCCCATAGCAGAGTTAGAGGCTGGTAGTGCACGGCAGGCTTTGCAGGCTCTTGACGACCACTATCAACGAGCGAACGCACAGCTCGGAGATGCTATGACGCGGCCCGAAGATGGGCCTCTACAGCTCGAAGGGCGTGCGCAACAAGCACTTGAAAGTGCGGCAGCTAACATTGAAGCCGCTTTCCCAGACCAAGAACATCGCAGTGCTCTTCAACTGCGCCAGCACTTTGATCGTGAGATTCTTGGACTGGGCGGTAATTTTAACCCTGCATTTATTCCTGCGGCAAATAACGGTACAGCTACACGTGAAGGCTATATTGAGCACGCCCGCGCGGAAGCTGAATCCGTAGGTGAGTCTGATCCGCAAGCATTCGCGGAACGTAGCTGGGATATGGTTGAAGAGAAAGCTCACGAGCTTGGTTTCAACTCCGTAGAAGAGATGGTGTTTGCTCGAGTAAACCTTATACGCAATGCGATGGACCCTGAGCGACCTGCGACCAGTCTTGAAGATGTAATTCATCTGCCAGTTACAGGTATCAATTTGATAAGAGAGTCGGTTCCGCGACAGCAAGATGAAGTCAATGGTGGTGCTCAGCATCGGACAGGTGAGTCTGCGAGAGCTTACCAGATAGTTGGAGAATCTCTCACGAGTGAGAGAGATCGCGACTATAGCCCTACGCGATCTTCTCCTGAGCATACTCCCGAGAGCCGTCCAACACCGTTCGGAAGTGGGCAGGAACAGCGTATAGTAGAGCGCGAGTCTTCTCGTATAGCTCGTGAATGGCGTTCAACCGGGGCTTTGGAAGCTCGCCGGGGGACAACAACACGGCAAGAAGAACGTCGTCATTATGCTCAATACCTTGCACAAGCAGCAAATGCGCTTGAGGGCGCCGCAGGAGAGATTGACTGGTTAAGTGCTGAGCTCATGTCTGATGCTGTTCTTCGTGAACGTGATTTCCAACGTGGAGTACTTGAGTGGAGCGCAGAGTATAATCTTGATCTTGACCGCAATAACCTTGGGTGGGCACAGCTTGCCTTGAGTGAAGATGAGTTTGAGCTTCGCTTAGCTCAGATGACTGCTGCGGCAGAGGCGGCTCTTCAGGAACAACCCGAGGCGGTTAGAGAACAAGCAGCGTTTGCTCGTAGCGTGATGGATACAATTCTCGATGCCTATATAGAGCAGCACAGCGGGGATATGACACGCGCTATAGCTGAAGCACGAGATAATCCTCTTTACCAGCAACAGATGGAAATACTTGGTCCTATTAACGAGATATGGGGCCTTGGTATGACACTCACAGAGCATACTGAAACTCTTAGCCTATGGGAGCGATTTCGACAGCGACGCATGTGGAGACCTACACGAACGCATCTTGTAGAACAGCCGATGTATGGCTCTCCTCCTGTCGGAGCACAGTCTGGTGGACAGCAGGTGCCGGAAATGAACGAGGACACTCGTAACTCTCTACAGGGATTCGATTAAGGAGCATATCTATGTCTGACACGCAGGCTCAACCGCCGCTTCGAGAGCGCAGTGCACAAGAACGCTGGAACGAGATTCATCAGCGCGAGTCGTTTCGACAGCTCACCTACGCGCAGCAGATGGAGGCTCGATCTTACATGCTCAACACCTTTATCGAAGAGGGTGATCCGATATTCGCCAATATGGAGCGGGACCAACTTTCAGCAGCCTACAACGAGCTACTTTCACGCCCGCCTGCGTTCGAAAACCCGGAGATAGACGAGTTCGCGCGTACTGTTATGGAAGAGTGGGACTGGGCTGACGTTGCTATTCATGGAGCGTGGCATGGTATTTCAAGTGGTGGTACCCTTGGCGGCTTCATCGGGCGTACGTTTGGTGACGCTGCTTCGCGCATGCTCA
>SKHB01000057.1 GCA_007117135.1 Microbacteriaceae bacterium
CCAGAGCCGGACCCAGTGTTTATTTCAGATGTCGATTCTGCGACGCGATGGGAAGACCCCGCGTCTTCGCGGCGCGAGAAGTCTCGGGAGGAGAGTTTTGTTGATGAAGTGTCACTTATCGCCCCGCCTGGTTCAACCACCCGATGGGACGCCGGAACAGCTGACGACATCGAGGTTCAGGAAGCTGCGCCCGACGGAAGTGCCGAAGAGCCTCTGTTCCAATTTCAAGACCTGGGACCGGCGGTGGAGATCACTCCCGATTCGCAGTCCCCACCGGCTTCTCCCGAGAGAATCAGATGGTGGAATTCACTCCTGCAGTTCATCGCCGGACTTTTTGGCCTCGCTGCCGTAACCGGGGCAGGATGGTGGGCATTTGTGAGGCGACGCCGCGACGCAGTGAACGACATGTGGGCCGGGGGTGTGAAAGACTAAGCCCATCACTGTTCGGTTCCGAACAGGCTGAGGCTCAACCAGGAGGGTCCCGCCGGGAATGTGCGGAATCGTGGGGATGGTGTCGACCTCCCCGGTCAATCAGCAGGTATACGACGCCCTGTCTCTCCTCCAGCACCGGGGACAGGATTCAACCGGTATTGCGACTCTTCACGGTGACGTGTTTTACATTCAGAAAGCGAAGGGCCAAGTTCGGGAAGCCTATCGAACACGGGACATGCGCCGACTCATGGGAAACGTGGGGCTGGGGCACGTTCGTTATGCAACCCGGGGGTCTGCGTCGAAGGAACAAGAAGCGCAGCCGTTCTACGTCAATGCTCCCCACGGCATCGTGTTGGTTCACAACGGGAACCTCACCAATACGCGCGAGTTGACGAAAGAACTCAACGATGTCGACAGGCGGCACCTGAACACGTCGTCTGATTCTGAACTTCTCGTCAACGTGCTGGCAAGCGAATTGCAAAACACGGCAGATCAGGAAACCGTCACGCCGGAACACATTTTTCAAGCCATTAGTCGCCTCCACACAAGGGTAGAAGGGTCCTATGCGGCGATTGCTTTGATCGCTGGGCAGGGACTGGTCGCATTCCGTGACCGTTTCGGCATTCGTCCCCTTGTTTTGGGGAAGAGACAGGCGGGCTTGCTGGGAACAGACTGGGTGGTGGCAAGCGAATCAGTGGTTTTGGAAGCCAGTGGCTATGACATTGTTCGAGATGTTGCCCCGGGCGAAGCCATCGTGGTCACCCCAGATGGTGTGATTCACGAACACCAGTGCGCTGAAGCGCCTCAGCTAGTGCCGTGCTCTTTCGAATACGTGTACTTGGCCAGACCCGACTCGGTGATGAACGGTGTGTCCGTCTATGAAGCTCGGTTGCGCCTGGGGGACCGCCTCGCGGACACCATCAGAAAACACGCCCCAGTTGACACCATCGACGTGGTGATGCCTATTCCCGATTCGGCGCGACCTGCCGCAATGCAGGTCGCGCGAAAGCTTGGTATCGAATACCGGGAAGGGTTTTACAAAAACAAATACGTTGGCCGGACATTCATCATGCCTGGCCAAGGGGCCAGGCAAAAAAGTGTTCGGCAGAAACTCAACGCCATGTCAGCCGAGTTTGATGGAAAAAATGTGCTCATCGTGGATGACTCGATTGTGCGGGGAACCACGTCGAAAGAGATTGTTGAAATGGCCCGCAATGCGGGCGCTAAGTCGGTGACTTTTACCTCCGCTGCCCCACCGGTCCGCTACCCGCACGTGTATGGAATAAATATGCCCACACGCGGGGAACTTGTGGCCCACGGTCGGACCATTCCCGAGATTGCCCGCGAAATCGGCGCCGATCATCTGATTTACCAGGAAGTTGACGACCTTTTTGGGGCAATTACCGAGGGAACGACCATCACCGACTTGGACATGAGTTGCTTCACTGGCGACTACTGCACGGGAACCGTCACCGACGAGTATCTCCAGTGGGTCGAAGACAACCAGACCAGTTAGGAAGACTCTTCGTCGGTGGCGTCTGGCCCGACACGTTCGGCAATAACCTCTGTGGCTTTACGCTTTGACACTTGATCAGCAACAAGCCATGCGAGAAGTCCCGCGACAAGACCAACGACAATGCCCCACAACAGGAAGTATCCCGCCACTAACCCTGCCCCCAAGGCGGGATCTGGGGAAAACAGGCTGGATACGGTCAACACCGCGACGACACCGCACCCAATGCCGAGCAGGACAAATGACCGGGCCCGAGGCGCGCGCCTCATCATCACCCGCTGTGCAGAAGGCTGATCCATAACTTTTAGCCTAGCTCGACGAGAGGTAACCACTCCTGAAGATTCGCCCGGCGACCCGAAGAATCCACCACACCCTGTGTGACCGCGTCAGACCATGTCAGCTGGCCGGTAGCGAGCGCCAACCACACCTCCGGAGACATTTCGATCACCGCCGGGGGTGTACCTCGTGTATGGGCGGGGCCACCCAGAACCTGAACAGCACCGAATGGGGGGACTCGGACCTCAACAGCGCGGCCGGGCGCAGCCTTAGCCAACAGTTGCAAAGTGAACCGACACGCCAAAGCTGTTTCTTCACGGTTAGCGAGAGTGGTGACCGGGTCGGACGTGTAGGAAGATACGACCTGCAGGCCAACATCGAGAGGGATTTGTCGGGGGGACACAGGTCAACGGTAACAAGGTGAGATGGATAGAGTGGGCGAGTGAAGATTTTGGTTCTCGGTTCCGGCGCCCGCGAACACGCTATCGTCCGGGCGCTGTCACGAGATGGCGAACACCACGACATCATTGCTGCCCCTGGAAACGCTGGGACGGCTGACCTTGCTGAGAATGTGGCTCTCGACCCGGCAAACCCAAGCGTGGTTGCTCAATTTGCGGACGATCAGGGCATTGACCTTGTTGTCGTGGGGCCGGAGGCGCCCCTTGTTGCCGGGGTTGCGGACCGTTTACGGAAAATGGGCATTCCCGTTTTTGGCCCCAATAAGGCCGCCGCCGCACTCGAGGGATCAAAGTCTTTTGCGAAGTTCATTATGTCGCGTGCAGGTGTTCCCACGGGCGCCTGGGAGCAGGTCAGCAACTTGGACGAACTGGAGAAGGCTTTAGACACTGTCGGGTCGCCGTATGTAGTGAAAGCAGACGGTTTGGCAGCCGGAAAAGGTGTTTTGGTGACTGAAGATCGAGCCGCTGCCAACGCCCATGCCGCCCATTATCTTCAGGATGGGACAGTGCTGCTCGAAGAGTATTTGGCGGGACCTGAAGTGTCGCTATTTTTCCTGTCCGACGGCAGGACGGTTGTCCCCTTGAGCCCCGCCCAAGATTACAAACGCGCTGAAGATGGCGACGAAGGGCCGAACACTGGGGGAATGGGCGCGTACTCTCCGGTCCCCTGGCTTTCTGAAGATTTTATTGAAAACGTCACCAGGGACATTGCGCAGCCAACCGTCGACGAAATGGCGGCAAACAACACTCCCTTTATCGGTCTACTTTACTGCGGTCTTGTCATGACCTATGACGGTGTGAAAGTCATCGAGTTCAACGCTCGGTTCGGTGACCCTGAAACGCAGTCTGTGCTGGCGCGACTCGAGTCCGACCTGGCCCCCTTGCTGTTGGCCGCCGCAACAGAATCCCTTGACGCTGGCACGGAGGTGGTTTTTTCGGACAAAGCTGCCGTGACGGTTGTTCTGGCCAGCGAGGGCTACCCCGACAACCCACAAACCGGTCGGCCACTTTCCGGACTCGAAGAAGCCGAAGCTGTGGAAGGGGTTCACATCCTCCACGCCGCAACGGCACAAACTGATTCGGGCCTTATTGCAACGGGTGGGAGGGTGCTGAGCGTCGTAGCAGTCGCCGACACTTTCGCGGCGGCGCGAGCCGCCTCCTACCAGGCACTGGGCAAGATTTCACTCGCGGGAAGCCACTACCGGTCAGACATTGGAGCTATTGCGACATCATGACCTCGATGTCTGACTGGGTTCTCACGTATCAAGGAAAAGTCCGAGACGTTTATATTCCATTCGGAGAATCTATTGAGGATGCCGCGGTTGTGTTGATGGTGGCGTCGAATCGGGTGAGCGCTCTAGACGTTGTCTTGTCAACCGAGATTCCTGGGAAGGGTCACGTTCTGACCGAGATGTCTGGTTGGTGGATGTCTCAGTTTCCGGAGCTTCCCAATCACCTCACGCGTGGTGCAGTCCCCGCGGAAGTTGCGGGCCGCGCAGTTGTTGCTCGGTTGCTCAATATGCTTCCTGTGGAATGTGTTGTTCGGGGCTACCTCGTCGGGTCTGGATGGGCGGAATACCAGGACAACAAGACGGTCTGTGGAATCACCCTGCCGGCTGGGCTGCAAGAGGGTGACAAGCTCCCCGAACCGCTCTTCACCCCAGCAACGAAAGCAGCTGTTGGCGATCACGACATGAATATTGATTTCAACGAGGTCGTGTCGATTGTTGGCAGCGACCGCGCGAAGTCCCTCAGAGATACAAGTATTGCCCTCTACTCATCGGCGGCTGCAATCGCCGAAAGCAAAGGGCTGATTCTTGCTGATACCAAGTTCGAGTTTGGCATCGATAGGCAAAGCGGGGAACTGGTCTGGGGAGACGAAGCGCTGACCCCAGACAGCAGCCGCTATTGGGACCTGGCCACATACCGAGCGGGTGGCTCAGGCAAAATGGCGAGCTTTGACAAGCAGCCGATCAGAGATTGGTTGCGAGCCAACTGGTCAGGTGTGGGGGAGCCGCCTGTTCTGCCCGAGAGTGTCGTGACGGACACCCAAAAGCGGTATGCCGACCTGCGGGAGCGCTTGATGGGGACTTCAGTGTGAGCGGTCTCCGAATATCTTCCGCTCACACTCCAGAGCGTCCGCTCGCCCGGCACCAGATGGCCAGGCCGGCCGGGATGATTCTCAGTCCCCTCCTCATCGCTCAAGGCAAGGTTCTCAGAAGGAGGCACCCTCGGCTGCCTAACGCACCCCTGCCATGGTCCGGGCGGATAGACGGCCCTCAAACTCTCAGCCTTCTGGCGTTGGGTGATTCGACGATCGCCGGTGTCGGTGTTAGCGACTCCATGCAGGGTCTTGCTGCTCACCTTGCTCGCGGAATATACCGACGAACTGCTCGAGGAATTACCTGGGCCAGTTACGGCCAGCGCGGAGCAACAGTGAAAAATGTGGCCGAAGAGCACCTCCCGTTGGCCCTCGAGAAGACCTCCAAAGCGGACCTCATTGTGCTCTCTGCTGGGGCCAACGATGCGATTAGTTTGCGGCCGGTCTCTGAAGTGGAGGAGCACATGATGGGAACTCTGAACACTCTCCACACCCACCACCCCCACGCGGTCGTTGTTGTCTCTTCTCTTCCGGCCTTCCACCTTTTTGGCGCCATCCCCCAACCGCTTCGAGGAATTATGGCTGGACACGCGCAAATGATTGAGCGACGTGTGCGCCCCCTCGTTGAAAACCTTTCCTACGCCCTGATGTCTCCCCCTCCCCCGGAATACCCGAAAGATTTCTTCGCCGCAGACAGTTTTCATCCAAGCGCCAAGGGATATTCCATCTGGGCAGAGTTTGCATTGAAGGATGCGGAGAGTCGCGGAGCTTTCGACCACCTGTGGTCCCGATAGACTGTGGTGGTAAGCGAATGGAACAGGGGAGTGGTGAGTGGCGACCATCATCATTGAGGTCATGCCGAAGGCTGAACTGCTTGACCCTGCGGGCAAGGCCGTATCGAGGGCTCTGACGAGAGACGGTCACACGAGGTTCACCGACGTTCGCATCGGGAAACGTTTTGAACTGTCCGTTGACGGTGATGTCACGGACAAGGATCTTGACAACGCACAAGCGGTCGCGGAAAGTTTGTTGTCCAACGGGGTCATAGAGGACGTGGTGAGTATTCGAGTGGACACCGGCGACTAATGCGCGTCGGGGTCATCACTTTCCCCGGGTCCCTCGATGACGGGGACGCGCTTCGAGCAATCAGGCTGGCTGGACACACCGCGCAGCCACTGTGGCACGGGTCTCACGACCTCGAAGGGGTCGACGCGCTTGTTCTTCCCGGCGGGTTTAGTTACGGAGATTACCTTCGACCAGGGGCCATTGCAGCAAAAGCGCCCATTATGAGCGAAGTGATGGACGGCATCAGCAAGGGATTACCTGTCCTAGGTATTTGTAATGGCTTCCAGATTTTGATGGAAGCCGGTGTTCTACCGGGGGGGCTCATCAGGAACGACCACGGACAATTCATCAGACGTGACCAGTCGCTCGTCGCAGAAAACACTGACACGGCATGGACAAGAGGCTTTCAAAGTGGGCAACACATCACCATTCCGCTAAAAAACGGTGACGGTGGGTATATCGCTGACCGCGACACCATTGCCCGAGTTGAAGACGACGGGCTTGTTGTTTTCCGATACAACCTGGTGAACCCGAACGGCTCCCTCCACGACATTGCGGGTCTGCGGAATAAAGCCGGCAACGTGGTCGGCCTCATGCCACACCCCGAACATGCCGTTGAACCAGGGTTTGGGCCAGACACAGTCGACGCTATGCGGAGCGGTCTGGATGGTTTGACTTTCTTTACCTCCCTGGGGCTTGCCGAGGTCGCCTCATGACCATTACCCCCCGCTCCTCATACGCTTTCTTCGCCACCGCGGAAATGGTCACCTGGGCCGGCCTCATTGCTGTGATTATCGCCAGGTACGGTTTTGGTTACGACGGAGAACTGTTTTTTGTCGCCGGGCTGTCCCACGGCATTGTTTTCCTCGGCTACGCCGCCACCGCGGTGATTGTGGGGATCAATCAGCGGTGGAGTGTAGGGACAGGTTTTTGGGCTATCACCTCCGCGATTATCCCCTTCGCCACAGCGCCATTCGACCGCTACCTACACAAGAAGAATCTTCTCGACGGGGCGTGGCGGTATGAGGCAACAGACCACCCCCGAGACAAAAACCCTATCGATGGGCTCTTCCGCTGGTTCCTTCGACACCCAATTGTCATGACCATCACCGTTGTGGGACTTGTGGGTGGCCTGCTTGTTGCCGCGCTGATGGCGGGATCTCCGAGAGAATGGGGAAACTAGTGCCTGACAAAAAAACTCCGCAAAGAGACACCGTTTCCGTTGCCGAACAGACCCCAGAAAAGGTGCAGCCTTACCGAGAGTTAGGTGTCACCGACTCCGAATATCAAATGATTGGCGATATTCTCGGCCGGCGCCCCACTTCCGCCGAACTGGCCATGTATTCGGTGATGTGGAGCGAGCACTGCTCGTATAAGTCCTCGAAGATTCACCTTCGCCAGTTTGGCCAAAAAGTGACCGACGAAATGCGCAAGCACTTGATGGTGGGGATGGGTCAGAACGCCGGTGTTGTTGACGTGGGCGAAGGCTGGGCAGTGACGTTCAAAATCGAGTCCCACAACCACCCCAGCTTTATTGAACCCTTCCAGGGTGCTGCCACCGGTGTTGGTGGGATTGTCCGCGACATCATCTCTATGGGCGCAAGGCCCGTCGCGGTCATGGACTCTTTGCGTTTTGGCGCCCTCGATCACCCCGACACGGCGCGTGTTGTCCCCGGTGTTGTGTCTGGCATCAGTTTTTACGGCAACTGTTTGGGGCTTCCCAACATTGGCGGCGAGACAGTCTTCGACGCGGTGTATCAAAAAAATCCGCTGGTGAATGCTCTCGCCGTGGGTGTGATGCGGCATGAAGATATTCATCTTGCCAACGCCACCGGCGCTGGCAACAAAGTGGTGTTGTTCGGGGCGAGAACCGGTGGCGACGGCATCGGCGGAGCGTCCATTTTGGCCAGTGAAACATTTGGCGATGACGGGCGCCCGGCGAAACGCCCCGCCGTTCAAGTGGGTGACCCTTTCGCCGAGAAGATTCTCATCGAATGCTGCATGGAGCTGTACCAAAACGATGTCGTTGAAGCCATCCAAGACTTGGGTGCTGCCGGGATTAGTTGCGCCACCAGCGAGTTGGCAGCAAACGGTGAGTCAGGAATGGTTGTTCACCTGGAAAACGTGTTGCTTCGAGACGACACTCTCACTCCGGAAGAGATTTTGATGTCGGAAAGTCAAGAGCGCATGATGGCAATTGTCCACCCAGACAAGCTTGACGCTTTCCTCGCCATCACGGAGAAGTGGGAGGTGGAGTCGAGTGTGTTGGGTGAAGTGACCGACACCGGCCGGCTGGTCATTTTCTGGGAAGACGACCTCATTGTTGATGTCGATCCGAAAACGGTTGCCATTGATTCTCCCGTGTATGAACGCCCGATGGAGCGCCCCCACTGGCTCGATGACTTACAGGCCAACACCATCACCGAGACGCCGCGGAACAATTCCCCCGGGGCGCTGACCGACCAGGTAGAAAGAGTGTTGTCACACCCGAACCTGCAATCCGCCCAATGGGTGACCAATCAGTATGACTACTACGTGCTCGGGAACACCGCCATGGCTACCCCCGATGACGCAGGAATGATTCGCGTCGACGAAGAATCCGGACTCGGTGTTGCCCTGTCCACCGACACGACCAGCCGTTACAGTTACCTCGACCCCTACCAGGGTGCCCAGCAGGCTCTCGCTGAAGCATTCCGAAATGTCGCTGCCACTGGAGCAAAACCCCTCGCGGTCAGCGACTGTTTAAACTTTGGGTCGCCCGAAAACCCTGAAGTGATGTGGCAATTTGCGCAGGCAGTCACAGGCTTGGCCGATGGTTGTGTCGAGCTCGGCATTCCGGTAACCGGCGGCAACGTCAGCCTGTATAACCAAACAGGTGACACCCCGATTTTTCCCACCCCTGTGGTCGCGGTGATGGGTGTTATTGACGATGTGGCGAGGCGGCTGCCGAGCGGCTGGCAAGATGACGGCGAAAACATTTACCTGCTGGGCACAACACGTGAAGAACTCGACGGGTCGGTGTGGGCCGAGGTGATACACGAACACCTCGGCGGCAAACCCCCCACTGTCGACTTCCGGGCGGAGATAACTCTTGCTGAGACGCTGCGGGCCGCTGCTCTTCAAGGTTTGGTCACCAGTGCCCATGACTTGTCAGCGGGTGGCCTCGTCCAAACCCTCACCGAGTCAGTCTTACGCCGGGGTGTCGGAGCTCGAGTGTGGCTAGGGGAGGTGTGTGAACGGGACGGGATTGACCTGGTCACCGCGCTGTTCTCTGAATCTCAAGCCCGCGCGATTGTGTCAGTCGCCAGAGAAGACGACGTCAAGTTCCAAGGGTTGTGCGCGGGGCGAAACGTTCCCGTTATTCGAATTGGCGTGACAGACCTGCTCGGTGAAGCACTTGAAATTGCCGATGTGGGAACCTTCAGCCTCGACCAGCTCTCTACCATCCACCACCGAGAACTTCCGGCCACTTTCGGTCCAGTCGTCGGTGGTGCGGCGGGAGTATTGGGTAAATGATTGAGGCTGAACGCTTCCTCGTGTCATCGTCTGACCGGGACAAGTGGCTTGCGTTGCGTGCTGAAGGGGTCACCGCGACAGCTGTTGCAAAAGCTGTGACCCCGATGGGGTTCAAAGAGGTTGTTGCGGAACTTCGTCGACCGCGGGGAATCCCTGACAACAATTACATGAAGTTTGGGAGAGACCAGGAAATACCCATCATCGACAAGCTCGCTACGGTGATTGACATCACCCCCAACGACTGGTTGATCTCGAAAGACCTGGAGGAGAACAGGTGGCAAATGGCCACCCCGGATGGTTTGTCTTCGGACCACAGTGTCATCGCAGAGGTGAAGACGACGGGGAAAGACTGGGAATCCTGGGCGAAAGTTCCTGGCCACTATCAGCGCCAAGTGCAGTGGCAACTGCACGTCACCGGCGCTGACGGATGCGTTTTTGCGTGGATGCTTCGGGCAACACACAACGGGGAATTTATTCCAGCATGGCCCGGACCCAAGTATGTCGAGGTGGAGCGGGACGATTCACTGATCGCGCGACTTCAAGAAGTCGCCCACGAACTCTACGCCGAGCTACGAGCCATTCGCGGCTAAATTTTTGTGGTGCTGAATTACCTCAGCGAGGATAAATTCCAAAAACTTTTCCGCGAAAGCAGGATCAAGGTCTGCTTCGACAGCCAAGGCTCGCAGGCGGTCGATTTGGCGCTTTTCCCTCGCGGGATCTGACGGGGGCATCCCCGCACGGGCTTTCAACTTGCCCACGTTTTTCGTATTTTTGAAACGCTCGGCGAGAAGGTGAATGAGGGCAGCATCAATGTTGTCAATGGAGCGTCGAAGTTCAGCGAGCTCTTCCATTGCCTCCTCATTCATGCGCCCAAGCCTACCGTTATCGATGTGCCGGTCACGTGCCGTTATCGAGCAAATCGTGGCGGACAATGACCTCGTCACGCCCCGGTCCGACACCAATGACGGAAATGCGCTGGCCCATCATCTTCTCCAGTGCCAAGACGTAGTCCTGGGCATTCTGAGGAAGATCAGAGAAATGTCTTGCCCCCGAAATGTCTTCACTCCAGCCGGGAAAGTTTTCCAGGATGGGGGTGGCGTGGTGAAAATCTGATTGGGACCAAGGAACCTCTTCCCACCTGGTGCCATCGACGTCGTAGGCAACGCAGACAGGAATCTGCTCGAGTCCTGTCAAAACGTCAAGCTTGGTGAGGACATAGTCGGTGACCCCGTTGATGCGTGTGGTGTAACGGGCGATCGGAACATCAAACCAGCCACACCGGCGGGGGCGACCGGTTGTCGTACCAAACTCGCCACCTCGCTGACGCAACCACTCGCCAGAGTCGTCATGAAGCTCTGTCGGGAACGGCCCAGACCCTACACGAGTCGTATATGCCTTGATAATTCCGACAATGGTGTCCAGTCGCCACGGCGCAACACCAGACCCTGTTGACGCCCCGCCCGCCGTGGCATTCGAGGACGTCACGAAAGGGTAGGTGCCGTGGTCGACGTCCAACATGGTGGCCTGGCCGCCCTCAAACACCACGGTTTTGCCCTCATCCAGAGCTGTGGAGAGAAGAAGGGCCGTGTCGGTGACCATGGGCGCTAACCGGTCACGATACGACAGCAGGTCCTCGACGATTTCGTCGACGGTGATGGCCCGGCGGTTGTACACCTTCACCAGGAGGTGGTTTTTGATATCCAACGCACCCTCAACTTTTTGGCGGAGGATGTTCTCGTCAAAAAGATCTTGGATGCGAATACCGACTCGGTTGATCTTGTCGGCATAGGTCGGGCCAATGCCGCGGCCAGTGGTTCCCAACTGTCGTTTGCCGAGGAAGCGCTCAGTAACTTTGTCCAAAGTGCGGTGGTAATGGGTAATCACGTGAGCGTGTGAGCTGACTTTCAACTTCGAGACGTCAACACCGCGAGCGCTCAACGCATCGAGCTCCTCAAACAACACTTCTAGGTCGATCACCACACCGTTAGAAATCACCGGGGTGACACCCGGGGTCAAAATCCCTGAAGGCAATAGGTGAAGAGCGTATTTTTCGTCGCCGACAACAACAGTGTGGCCGGCGTTGTTGCCGCCGTTGAATTTCACGACAAAGTCGATGCGACCAGCAAGAAGGTCGGTTGCTTTACCCTTGCCTTCATCGCCCCACTGGGCGCCCACAATCACAATGGCAGGCATAGGAGTCCTTTACTGAGGGTATTTTGACAACCCCCACAGTCTAAACCCTGGAGCCTCTTCGTCGAAGAAAAGCTTCCGGAGACTACCGACCCGACGGTTTTTGCCTCGTTAGATGCGTGAGCCTGGTCCGTCCACCGTCCGGAGGACTACCAGGCTCCGAGAGCTAATGCCCGCCGCGCCTCGAGTTTATCGCTTTCTCTGCCTTGGCTACAGGTGTCAGCTGAATTTGTGCTCAACAATCCACCGATGCATCACAATGGCTGCAGCAGCAGAAGCATTGATTGATCGTGTTGACCCAAACTGGCTAATTTCTAGAACCCGATCACACGCTGCCAGTGCTTCAGGGGTGAGACCCGGGCCTTCTTGACCAAAAAGAAACACACAACGCTCCTCGAGTTCTTCCGTCTCGATAGGTTTTGAGCCGTCGACGTTGTCGATGCCGATAACAGGAAGGCCTTCGGCTTTGGCCCACTTGGCTAAAGCATTCGCGTCCTCGTGATACATGACGTGCTGGTAGCGGTCGGTGACCATCGCACCACGCCTATTCCAGC
>SKHB01000073.1 GCA_007117135.1 Microbacteriaceae bacterium
ATCAAACCTGAAGTTTTTCTTACCGCAGATCGGGCAAGCAATATGCCGCCCATCCCCAACCTCAATCCCGAGCGCGGCAGCGATACCAACCCACTTATGTGTTGCATCAGCACGCATCATGATCTCTCCGTGAGCTTCTTCCTTTTTCAACCCTGGCCTCCCACTGTTTTACATGTCTTATCTGCTGGTGCTTGATCCATCGCAAAGTTTCATCGTCCGGGGGGATTGGTGCCACGCTACTCATACCACGGGGCTCGACGCCAAACTTTGCCTTATATTTCCAGTATGTCCACCCCGGCTTGTATCCGCATTGCCGACGATAATGCTCCATCATCCCATACAGCCGCCGCTTTTCAACCATCGTCGCCTTTTTCTTGCCGCCAAACTCCTCCAGGTCGGCTTCTTCTGCTTCGACCGGCCTGCCGAACGTCTTTATCGGGCTGCCGCAATCCGGGCAAACGCTGGCCCCCTCGAACACGAGGTCACAGACTGTACACTTGGATGGACGCTTCGGTTTTTCCTTCTTCTTTCTCCTTTTCCATGCCTTTTCTTTGCCGTCAAGTGACCACTCAAGGTCATCGGTCAACAGCCCATGCTCCTCCACCACCCCGCCATGGTCGATAATGATTGTCTCCGTGCCGTTGGGCCGCAACCCCCGCCCGCAGGCTTGCCGGTACAGCCCCAGGCTCTTGGTAGGCCGGGCCATCACCACACAGCTGATGGCGGGGCAATCCATCCCCTCGACGTACAGCGCCACGTTGCAGATCACTTGCAGGTTGCCGTTGTCCATATCCCGGAAAGCCTGCTCACGCACTTCATCAGGGGATTTTGCGCTCAAATGCGTAGCCGACACTCCAACCCGCCGGAACTGCTCGGCCACTGCCACAGCGTGTTTAACGTTGACACAAAAGACAATCGTTTTCCGGCCAGAAGCAATCCGCAACCAGTTGTCAACGATGTCACCGATCAGCTTGGTGTCCGTCATACGCTTGCCCAGCTCGCCAACTTCATAATCCCCACGAGCGACCTTCACCCCCTCAAGGTTCGGCTGGGATGGCGGCACAAAGTACCGGGCCGGGGCCAAGAATCCCTGGTCGGTCAGCTCCTGGACTCCAACCACGTCCACCAGTGCCCCAAAAACTTCTCCCAGCCCCCGGCCATCCGCCCGCATCGGTGTTGCTGTGCAGCCGATTATCACCTTGTCGTCGTAGAGCCCCAAAACGTCCTGGTAGCGCTTACTCACGCAGGTATGGCAATTATGCACGGCTACTCCATTAGCGAAATAAGAAGGGTGTCCACTGACTTGAAGGTTGTATACAGTTCGAGGGCTCGCTGGTTCGACAACCTCAACACTGACCACCCTTGGGAAGTAAGAAATTCGGTCTTTCTCCTGTCCGCCTCCAGCCTCCCCCCTGTGTGTGACGGCCCGTCTATCTCTATCGCTATTTTTTTGTCCTGATTGGCTATGTCTATTTTGTAACAAGTAGGATAACCACGCGTTCCCGCTCTCAATTTTGTGGGCACAACTACCTCCGACTCCCACCCCTCCCCGAGCGCGTGCAGAAGCGCTAGCTGTGGCAAGGGCAGTAATTGCCCGTTCCCGCCGCGCCTGATAGGCTTGTGCTTGATCCGGCGCAGGGTCGCTCGCATTCTCTGCCGCACCTGATTGTCGCTCATAGGGTTTTCCATCTTCTTCGCGCACGATATTGAGCAGTATTTTCGCTTCTTCCAAACCTTCTCGTACTGATTCATTTTTATCGGCTGGCCCGTTTTTTTGCTTATTTCTCCCTTGATCGACGGGCGGTATTCCTGCCCACAGCAGGCGCATTCCTTCCGTGCTGAATAAATACGCTCCTTTTCCCAGCTCCCGCGCTTTTGTCCATCCGTCGCCGGTAAAGAATGGATGGTCCCCTGTGCACTCGATTTGTTCTCCATTGTCCAGCCTCACAGTGTATAATTTATCTGCCGTCGGCCGGGCAAAAACTCTTTGCACCACTCCGACCCCGGACTGATTATATACTATGTCGCCGCACCTCACAACATCTATTTTTTTGCCACCAGCCGGCGTGGAAATAACCGTGTCCCCGGTAAAGCACTCGTCACACAAAATTATTTCCGCGGGGATATAAAACCGGTTCACTGCCAATTCGTCCAGGCTCAGCCGCCTTGAAAGCGTTTGGATCGTCGCTACCTGAACCGGGGCATCAACCGCCGACTGCTCCCCGGCCATTATCACCCCCACATCCTCAACCCCATGGTGGCGCAGGGTCTCCACCATCTGCATTACTAGGTTTCGGCGGTGTACCAGAAATAGACACCTTTTGCCCTTGCCAAGAGCAAGCCGGATAATCTCGGCGTAGATAGCAGATTTGCCCGCCCCGGTTGGTGCAACCATAACAATTCGCCTCTGGCCGGAAATAAGGGCCTGGCGCACTTGGTCAACGGCTTTTTTCTGGTAATATCGCAAGTCAAACATCTTTTTTTCTCCTGGCTGGAAGGCTGTTCTTTTTTATTACGAGCGTAGCAAGTAATAAGGTGGTGGTGGTGGGCATCGGTTTGCCATAGCTTTTGCCATAGCTTTTGCCATAGCTTTTGCCATAGCTTTTGCCATAGCTTTTGCCATAGCTTTTGCCATAGCTTTTGCTATAGCTTTTGCCATAGCTTTTGCCATAGCTTTTGCTATAGCTTTTGCCTACTTGCTCCACCGTTTTGCAGCACCGACCTTGCCGTGTTCTGCCCGCTGCTGGCGCTTGCCCACGGCCTTATCAAGCTCCTGCTCGACTCGATTGTGTACCCATACACCAGATTCCCGGTCGAAAAATTCCTCCACCACCGGCCTGGTCTGTGCCCATTGCTGGTGGGACATCTTGCAAATGGCGGCAAGGCGTTTGTCGTTGTCCGGTAATGCCTTGCCGCTGGTCCAATACGCCATCAGCAGGTGCATATAAGCCCCGCTTTGCTCGATAGTCAGGTGTTGGGTATCGGCCAGATAGTCACCGACATAAAGCGGCATCCAATGCCCTTGGCCTATTTTTCCTTGGGGTGGCATTATGCCCCCTCGCCCATGTCGGCGCACATCAGGGGACAAAATGACTTATGGACTGCGAAATCTCTGCAATTTGCTTCAAACATGGCGCACCTCATCAAAATGCCCAAAAAAGACCACCGGCCCCCGCTTGACTGACGGGTAGGCGCAGAACGGACCGCCGCCGCCGCCTGGCCGACTGCCAGACTCGGGGACCGATGATCTTTTTTGGAAATTCTCAGGAGATGTCA
>SKHB01000148.1 GCA_007117135.1 Microbacteriaceae bacterium
CCTGCAATCGGGTGGTTCGATGACCTACACATGGCCATCGACAATGGCACAGCCAGCTACGTCAGTAGTAGTGCGGAGGTGTCGTGGCAGATGGTGATTCGCTGTGGCTAGGCGTTATTCGGTGGCTGCACCCTGCTGCTCGGAGGCGGCAGCGAGGATGAGTTGCCGCATTTGTTTTTCTGCCTGTTCAGATTCCCGGGCAATGATGGCGTCTAACACTCGGCGGTGCTCTCGCACGTTTTCTTCGGTGAATTTACGCTGCGAGTGCACCATGCGGTCTCTGGTGGCAAGGCCTGATTGCATGACCTGGAAAAAGCCGGTCAAGATTTCGTTTTTTGTCGAGTCAAAGAGTGCCCGGTGGAATTGGAGGTCAGCATCGGTGAACAGGTCGGGGTCAAGTGATCCCTTCCGAACTGCTTGGGCCATCAGCAGTAGTGCGTCGCCCATCCGCTCAATATCGTCGTCGTCTCGCCTCATCGCGGCGAGGCTGGCAGCAAATGGTTCCATCGCAAGCCGCACCTCAGACACACTCTCCAGCGTTGACGAGCCGGGCGCTGAATCAAAATGCCAATTCAACACATCCGGGTCGAGCCGGTTCCATGACTGTGACGGGGTGACAAAGGTTCCCCGTTTTTGGACAGAGTCAACCAAGCCTTTGCTGGCTAACACTTTGAATGCTTCCCGCACAACCGTGCGGGACGCATGGAATTTTTCGCCAACAAGTTCTGGAACCAGAGCTGTTCCGGGGGCAAGCTGGCCGGCCACAATCTGGAAACCCAGGGTGTGCACGATCTCGCCGTGGACTCCGCGCTCTGGATAGGTTCGCACCCCCACATTCTTCAACACAATGCAACGAAAGGAAAATACAGTGTCCCCCCGATACACAATGAGTGACCGTTGGCTAGAAGTTGACCTGGACTGGTTCTATGAGGGCGAACCGGCAGAAAACATTGCCCTGTTTGCAAAACGGGTCGCCCCCCTACTGGGAAGTGGGGTTGCTGATCGGGGAGTCATCATCAACGTTGGCTGGATTACCGATGTGGTGTTCTTGTGGTCAGGGGACGCGACCCAAAAACTTCCCCTGGAAGCAAAACGCTGGGAGAGACTATCGAAACTCAGCTATGACGACCTCAAGTGGTGTTTTCAGGAACTGAAGCGTGCTTTCGCCGAGGTTGGAGTCAGCGACGCGAAAGTTGGCATCATGGTTGTCGGCTGGGGAGAGTTTGTTTTGCCCGAAGACACCGGCGCCTACTACGACATCACCAGTGAGTGGCGCAGGCGCCACCCGGAGCTCTACGACGTGCGGGTGACAATTATCCCCGGTGCTGACCTTGACCCCCGGGTTCCCCTCACCGAAGACCACCACCGTTATGCCTCATACCCGGATGGTATTCCGGCAGGTGAATTCGTCGGAGACGTATTGGCCAAGCAGTGGGCGCACCTGTCAGATTTTCTTGGCGCCGACGTCCTACACCTTCGAGATGGCTGGTTTGGCCCGCTGATTTACCGCCGATACGGCTACTACGGCCAGCGCGCTTCAGACAACCCGGTAGAAAACCAAACCTGGACGGATGCGTTAGTGAGGCTTGCGAAGGCTGTGAAAACTCACGCGCCAGACACTCTGCTGTTTTTTTACTCGTCAGCGGTGGGGAGCAACGTCGAGCATCTTATTGGGTGCGTCGATTTGGAACAGCTTGCCGCGACCGGTTGTGTTGACGCGTTTGTTGACCAAACCTGGGGTGGGGCGTGGCAAGACTGGTGGCCCACCCAAACACTCGCGTGGACCTTCCAACTTCACAACCTGCTCTCACACGCGGCCATCCTCCGGGATGACTCAGTGGGTACCACCAAACATTTGCCACTCATTGAAACCTGGGATGGTTGGGAACCGTGGGACACGCTTCACCGCACACCCGAAAAACTTGAGTGGGCTATTTGGGCTTTCGCCCACGCCGGCACCCTGACACCGGGGGGTCTGAAAATGTCTGACGGGTTTTACATCTCCTGGATGAATAACCCTCACGGTGAACTGCTCTCAGAAGGAGACGTGTCGTGGTTGTCTAACGCGATTAGTGACGCGGTGACAAGTGCGTCAGATGTGACAGAAAGCTTCGGGCTCCGATCAGTACACAACCGTCCAGCCCTCGAGAAGGTGATGTCTGACCACCCGACAGAGAACATGCAAATGATTTGGGAAGACCATTTAGCAATGGCGTCTAAGTGGGGAAGCCCGGTGGGGCCAGTCACTCGAGCCGAATGGCTCGAGAAACTTCCCCAGGGTGCGTATTTGTGGCCTGGCCTCCAACCCAATCAGGTCGATACGTTAACCGTGATCACTGACTGGGGGTCGAAAGTAGTGCTCACCGGCCGCACCGACATGATCGCCGCTGAAGCACTCGCCCAAGCGGGTGTTACCTCGGGCAATGATTGGCACGAGGAACACTTTGGTGTGTATGACAACCGGGAGGGGCGTCCGGGTGGGTGGCATGTGGTGCATTTGCCCCACCGGCCTCACGTGGAAGCTCAGGGGGAGAAGATTTTTGCCCTCCGCGACGGCGAACCGGTCATTGTCAGAAATGGTGCTGTGGGATGGTGGCAAACCCCTGAAGCATCGGAACAGGAATCCCAAAACGTCGACGTGATCCGGTGGGGTGGCTTTGATGTCTGGCAGGAGGCAGCGGCCTTCACCAACACACTGGTTAGTGAGATTGGTGAGCCGTCCATTGAGAGGGTTCCCTCACACGAGCCCGTCGTGTTCCAAAGTTGGCGAAACTCCAAAGGCATCATGATTCTCCTCGGAAACGTCGAGTCGGGCATGGTGGGAGATGCCAGATGGCCGAGGCACGTCACGGTTTCCCTGCCCAAAGATGCCATGTCTCACCCTGTGACCGTGACCGCGCTTCGCGGCGAAGTCACCGGCCAGGATGAAAGCAGCACCAACACACGAATTCACGTGGTTGTTCCCCCGGAGAGTTTCGCACTCATCCAGGTGTCGCCCGGTTAGACGCCCTCTGACACCTGGAGCGGTTTCGTCAGGGTGGGCAGGTTCTTTGCACCGTCGTGTGCGACGAACCTGTCTGCCCCGACACCAGCGCGGTTTAGCAGCGCGTTGAGCTGATTTTCCCGACCCTTGGTGGTGAGTGTCACCACGGTGCCGGTGGAGCCGGCGCGGCCGGTTCGACCGCTTCGGTGAATGTAGGTTTTGTGTTCGTCGGGCTGGTCTGCGTGAATCACCAGGTCAATGTCGTTGA
>SKHB01000025.1 GCA_007117135.1 Microbacteriaceae bacterium
AGGGGTGGTCAAAGTGTTGTGGTGGTGGACTTTGATGAGGTGGAGGTGATTAAGGGGTTGCTGCAGGCGGATGCTTTGCACAACTACCAACCGGCCGCGAACTAGATTGAGGGATAAGGCGTGAGGCCTGCCGACCAAAGGGCACCGCGGCTTAGCTTTTACCGGGTGACCAATCAAAGGGGATGTTTGCAACAAGCGGAAAATGGTCTGCCCGATTACCGTGCCGCTTGACTGGTTTTTCTCCGACGAGCCGATGAATTAAGCCCTTAAGTGCAGAGCGTGGTAAACGCCATAGTTCGGCAAAAGAAGCCCGCAAAGAACCGTTTTGTCGTCTTGCCTGAGACCGCTCCCACAGGTTTCGAACTGGATGTCGAGAAGTAAGACCTCTCGGGTCGTGAACGGCTAGTGATGGGAAGAGAAGAACCGGTGGGCCGTATTTCTCTCCAAACCGCAGTGCGGTGGCATAGTCGCTAGCGATGGAGAAATTATCGCGATACGGCTTGACGCTGTTCAAGGCAGCTTTGCGGAAGATTGTTGACGGGTGTGGAAAGCCTGTTCGGCCGGTATTCAACATCTTCAGGAAATCCTCCCCGGAAGACCCAATTGGGTGAATGCTCGGCGCGGGATCCTGGTGTCTCAAGAGCTCTCCAACAATCCAGTGAAAATCGCTTGAGGAATCAAGGTCGTTGATTGCGTCCTTGACGATTTCGACACTCTTTTTTCCAGCCAACCAATCACTGGAATTTATCCACCACACCCAACTTCCTTCGTCAACAAGAGTCAAAGAGTGTCGCATCGCCGGGTAGACACCTTCCGGCACCACCCACAGGTATCGCGCTCCAGCTTGTTTCGCGATGTGCTCCATGTGTGGCTGCAGGTCTCGGTCTGAGCTGTCGACGACGACGAAATCATCCGGCTTCTTTGACTGCAGGGAAACGCTCGTGACGGTTTTCTCTAGCTCGTCTGGGTTGTTATACGAGACGGTGACGAGGGTCAGCATCTTTGACCCTCACAATCTTTTCAGCGGTCACAATCGATTACCGAGAACACCTAAATTCTCTCTTGATTGAGAATAGAGCCAAAACGTGAGCAAGGGCCCACCATATGTTTGTTTTTTGCATGACACGGCACTCCAGCAACTGAGCAGTAGGCTGGGGGAACCAATCACAGGGTGGGGCTATTTGAAGAACAGTTGGAGTTGATGCAGTGATAAAGCCGTTTCTTCGGTCGCTTCGGCTCCTCAGGCCGCGGCAACGTGCCATTTTCATTTTTTTGACCTCGTCTCGCGTTCTGACAAATTTGCTGGACGTTCTGGGGTTGATGGCGATAGGGCTGCTGGGTGCGATGCTTGCATCGGGACTTAACGAAAGGCCGCAAGCTTCTTTCGCGGGTTACACCATCGTTCTCGAGTCAAGCCAAGCGTACCTTTGGGTGGTTACATTAATTGCCACCTTTTTCTTGTTGAAATCTGTTGTTGCGACTATCCTCTTGCGTTTGACGTCGCTATTTCTGTCTAGAGCTGAGGGAAAAGCCGCTGTCGAGATAGCTCAGTATCTCTACTCTGGAGATTTATCACGGGTCAAGCGGTTCAGCCGTGGCGATCTCCAGCATGTGCTTACCAACTCTACGCAGTACGGCATGACCAGCCTCCTTATGGCGGGAGCAGCTATTCTTACGGAGGGCGCGTTATTTCTTTCGGTCGTCATTGTCTTTGTTTTCATTGATGCCCCGACAGCGGCCATCATCACCCTGTACTTCCTGCTCCTGATTCTGACCTTCCAATTGGTCATAAATAGGCGATTACAGCGCGTTGGCGAGAGACTCGCCTCAAGTTCGATTGGCGTCACAAATACTATCCAAGACCTCACGCTTGCATTCAGGGAAATTACTGTGTTCTCAAGACTCGAGTTTTTTTTGGAGAGGTTTGGGGGTTTTCGGAAACGCTTCGCCCACGAGATGGCGCTGCAAGCCTTTTTGACGGGTCTTCCGCGTTTTTTTGTGGAAACAGGTCTCATGATTGGGGTCCTCGCCATTATCGGATTCCAATTCTTGCGAGGCAATCTGTCTGAGGGGCTTGTGACCACAGCGGTTTTTCTCGCAGGTGGAGTCCGCATGATGGCGGCATTGTTGCCGCTTCAGAACGCTGTCTCGTACATCAAGATGTTGGGCCCACAGGCATCTATGGCTCAGAGCTTAATCGCGGTCTCCCGTGGGGAGAGGGGCCAGAAGTCTGACCACAATAGTAGTTACAAATTATCCGCCACCACCTCTAACGAAAACCTCTTTGCTAAAGGTTATTCAGTCGATGTGCGCAATGTTAGCTTCGCGCATCCCGGCTCCGGCGACCAGGCGGTTCAGAAGGTCTCGTTGACTGTTTCTGCGGGCAGTTACGTTGCGGTTGTCGGACCATCTGGTGCTGGGAAGACAACGCTCGCAGACCTTGTTCTCGGGATTAATTTGCCGGACTCAGGAGAAGTTCTTGTCGGTGGGTGTGAGCCAGCTGAGCTTAGAAAGGTTCATCCGGGGGCGATTAGTTATGTTCCGCAGAATCCCGGAATGGTCTCTGGGACTATTGCCGAAAATGTTGCACTGGGGCAGTTCGCGGATGACATTGACAGAGACCGGGTGTGGGAGGCCCTCAAGAAAGCAGAGCTCGCGGATTTTGTTCTCTCATTGCCTGAAGGAATAGACAGCGATTTGGGTAAGCAGTCTGATTCCTTGAGTGGTGGCCAACAACAAAGACTCGGTTTAGCCAGAGCCCTTTACCCGAATCCAAAGCTCCTCGTTTTGGATGAGGCTACCAGCGCCCTGGATGCCGAGACCGAAGCCAGTATATCCGCGACCATACAGAAACTGCAGGGCACGGTCACTGTTCTCGTTATTGCGCACAGACTGTCTACGATCCAACACGCTGAAGTTGTATATGTTTTGGAAGAAGGTCGAATCTCAGCCCAGGGCACATTCAAGGAGGTGCGGAAGAAAGTTCCTCTGATTGAAGAGTACGTTCGGCTGATGACAATTAATCCCCGGGCCTAGGAGGCCGATGGGCGACAAGGCACCTGGCGAAGTTGCAATTTGGTTTTGCACTATTGGCAATTTCAGGCTCAGATTGAGTGCTCAGGGGGGTCTGATGCAGGTTTTGGTGACAGTTTTAGTCACGCGGCCAGGGCGACCGGTGTTGCCATCATGGTCTCGAATTCGATTGGCGTCAAACGACCTAGGGCTGCTTGACGTCGTTTC
>SKHB01000080.1 GCA_007117135.1 Microbacteriaceae bacterium
TAGAAGTGTGCGAGGTATTCTTTTTGCTCCCACGCGGTGACCACGTCGTTCGAGTGGTCCTTGACCGCCTCGGTGTAGCGGGCAATTTCATCGCGCTTCAACACCACAAACGCTTCAATAAGGAGCGGGGACAGGTATTTCTGGAGGTTCTGGTTGGCCTCTAGAGCGTCGAGTGCCTCGGTAAAGCTCATCGGCAACACCGGATCGTTTTCGTTGTCGTAGGCCATGCCTTCGACCGGCTGTGGGGCCTCAAGTTTTCGCTCGATGCCATCTAGTCCTGCCGCAAGCAATCCCGCCACCACCAGGTAGGGGTTTGCCATGCCGTCGCCGACGCGAATCTCGAGGCGGGTTCCTTCGCCGCCTTCCGGCGGGATGCGAACCATGGCGGAACGGTTGTCGTATCCCCAGTTGGCCCGATACGGGGCGAGCGTGTCTGGGCCCAGACGCTTGAAGGCGTTCACTGATGGGTTGGTGAGTGCTGTCAGGCTGTGTGCATTGCGGGTAATACCGGCAATAACCTGCAGGCCAAGCTCTGAGAAGTTGCCTTTGCCGTCGTGCATGACATTTTTGCCACTCTCGTCGGTGACGGAGAAGTGCAGGTGGAACCCAGAGCCGCCCTCATCGCTCCACGGCTTACCCATGAAGGTCGCGACTTTACCTTCTTTAGCCACGATGTCTTTGGTCGCGGCTTTGAACAAGAAGGTGCGGTCGGCGGCGTCCAAGGCTTCCGAGTGCCAGAAGTTGATTTCATACTGACTGGGGGAGAACTCGTGGTTTCCGGCAAACACGCCAATGTTCATTTTGTCGAGGTAGCGAATCAGACGCAGGAAGGTGCCGTCAGGGTCGACGGTTGTGCCCGTGGTGTAGACGTGACCGGTCACTTCGTGGTCTCGCACCCAACCGTCGTCGGTGGCGCGGGCGATATAAAACTCCAACTCTGGGCCGACAACCGGGACAAGCCCGTGCTTCTTGTATTCCTCCATCAGAACTTTCACCACAGTTCTGGGCGAAAACATGTTGGGGGAGCCGTCAGGGTTTTTCGCATCCGCCACCACATACGCCAGGCCCGGCTCCCACGGCAGGTCTCTGATCGTGTTGGGGTCAATCTCTGTCACCAGGTCTTGGAGGCCATCTTCGGCGATTTTCCCCGCCTCCAGCACACCCCCCTCGGTGGTCGTGACCCACACGCCCTGACAGAAGGCGGGGCCGTGCTGGGCGGAGCGCTCCAACTGCGACACCATCAAGTCTTTGGAGCGCGTGACTCCCAAAACGTCTGGGTAGACAACACGCAAAATATCGATGTTTCGTTGACGCAGTGATTCGGCAACGGAAACGTAGTCTTTAGCCATAGCAACTCCTTTGTCGCAAAAATCGTTTGGTGTCTAACGAAATCCTAGTAGTCTCGAAGACATTGGGAAAGTCGCCAGACGAAGTTTTTCTACCCCCACCACGTTATCGACCGGAGGTGAACCGTGAAAGCGTTGATAGTGGCCCACGACCACATGTCCCCGGCAGGCCCTGTTCAAGACCGCTTCGTGCACCATGGCTTCGAGATCGACTACCGAGTGGTTGTCCCCGAAGAATCGTTTACCTCACCAAACGTCCACTTCGACTACCCAGACCCCGCCCAGTTTGACGTCATCGTCACCCTGGGTGCGCCGTGGGGCGCGTGGGACGATGACACCATCGGCAACTGGCTCCTGCCAGAAATCGACTGGGTGAAGGGCATTGTCACCTCCGGGAAACCCATGCTCGGTATTTGTTTTGGTGGTCAAGTGATGGCGAGGGCGCTCGGGGGCAGTGTTGCCAGGGCGCCAAAAAACGAGATCGGGTGGCACGAGGTGTGGTCAGACCGTGACGACATCATTCCCACCGGTCGCTGGTTCCAGTTCCACTACGACCACTTCACCGTTCCCCCGGGCGCGCTCGAGATTGCGAGAAACCCGGCAGCGCCCCAAGGCTTCATCACACACCACTCCCTCGGTGTTCAGTTTCACCCGGAACTGGTGACAGACACCCTCATTGGCTGGTTGGAGTGGGGTGGCTGGAAGTCTCTAGAGAAAGACGGCCAAGACGGTGAGGTCATGGTGAACCAGACCAGAGCCTATGAAGCAGATGCCATCCAGCGCGCCAGCGCGCTCGTGGACGGGTTTTTGCGACACGTCGCCACAATGACACTGCCCACCCTCTAGGGGCGGGCAGTGATCAGTATCTTGCGCTCCTAGCGCAGGTGAACTTTCACTGGCATGCGTTTGATGCCGTGAACAAAGTTGGAGCGCAGGTAGTCAATGGGGCCTGTGTGTTCGACACGGTCAATGCGCTGAATCAGGTCTTCGAACATGACCCTAATTTCGATCCTTGCCAGGGCGTTCCCCAAACACAGGTGGGGGCCACCTCGACCAAAGGTCATATGTTCGTTGGGACTACGGGTGACATCGAACATGTTCGGGTTATCGAAAATGTCGGTGTCGCGGTTACCGGACGCAAACCAGGGAACCACCTTCTGGCCGGCTTTGATCTGCGCTCCGCCAAATTCGACATCTTTGGTGGCGGTGCGGCGGAAGTGATACACGGGGCTTGCAAACCGCAGGAACTCTTCCACCGCCCAGGGAATCAGGTCAGGGTTTTCCTGCAACAGCGCCAACTGGTCGGGGTGGGCGATGAGGTTTCGCATGGTGTGTGAAATGGTGTGACGGGTTGTTTCGTTGCCGGCGACCACCAGCAGCAAGAAGTTGGTGTGGAAGTCGCGTTCAGACAGCGGAATACCGTCCGTCATTTCCGTGTTCACCAACACGGACACCAGGTCGGTGCCGTCCTTGCCCTTACGCTGGCGGGCCAACTCGTCGCCGTAGGCGAAAACCTCCAAGGCTGCGGGGGAGCGGAAGGGGACGTTCTTATACTTTTCACTCTCTTTCGAGTTGATGAGAACGTCTGCGTGTTCGGGGTCGTCGAAGCCGACCATCCGGTTTCCCCACTCAATCAGCTGCCCAGTGTCAGACTCTGGCACATCCATCAGTTTCGCGAGCACCTGAATGGGGAAGTCGGCGGCGACTTCATCGACAAAGTCGAATTCGCCTTTGGCGAATGCTTTGTCGAGAGTGGTGGCGGTCAGCCCGCGAAGAAACGTTTCATACTTGGCCACAGCGGGGGGAGTGAACTGGCCCTGTAAGAGCCTGCGAAGTGCTCGGTGACGTTTACCGTCGGTTTCGAGCA
>SKHB01000089.1 GCA_007117135.1 Microbacteriaceae bacterium
ACTACGACCATGTAGTCGTCAGTTCGTTCTCGGTTGACACCAATCGCGCAAAGAGGGAACCAGTGGCCGCTCTACTGGCGTCGTCACGACACGGTCACCAGGGGATGGTGTGGAAGTCTGGGGAATTTAGGGACGTTATCAGTCGGAGCCTGTTTGTTATTTGCCCGCCCGGTAACGGCGCCGACACCCATCGAACATGGGAGTCACTGTATTTGGGCGCGATTCCTGTAGTAGAGAGGTCCTCACTGGCACCATCGTTGACTGATCATCTGCCGATCCTCGCGGTGGAGTCATATGAGGAATTTCTTGACCTCTCGGATGACGAACTCAGGGCAACATATGTGACGATGCGGCAACGGCCTACCACCATGGCGTATGCGCCCTACTGGGTGAGCCGGATCAGCAGAGAGGCAGGGGTTTTTGGTGGCTGAGAACACGGCCCCTTTGGTGTTTGTGTTCATCGGTGACACGCTTCCGGACTATGTCACCCCGAGCCTTACTCTGACGAGGCGTTTTTTCCGAGGCCACATGGTTCTCTTGACTAATGCTCTCGAAACCCCGTCGGTGGACGGTGTCTTGGTCGAAGATTTTTCGCCCTGGTATCAGCCGGAACCATTTTCTTTTTTTGCCAAGAAATCACCATTGGATCCGGCTTTTCGGGGAGGTTTTTGGTTGGCCGCAGCGGAGCGGTTCTTTGTTCTCAGCCAGTACATGTCAACGACAAAAACCCCGAAGCTTTTCCATGCAGAACTCGACAACATTGTGTTCAACTTAGACGGCGTCGCAGACCGCTTAGATGAGACAGCTACCGGTATTTTCTACCCGACAACGAAAGATGGGGTCGGGTTGGGTTCTCTTGTCTACTGTAATCAGGTAGACGCACTCAACAAGCTGACGGATTTCATGTCCGAACACACTGCACTCGGAAGTGAAATGCAGATTCTTGGACAGTTTGTGAAGGACAAGCCCACGCTTGCCCACCATTTACCCAGCGAGACCACACTCAGCAGCAGTAACCCAGGCGCAGTTCGTGATGGAGTTTTTGATGCTGCCTCGATGGGTCAATGGTTGTGGGGAATCGACCCCGCCAATACTGTCTACACGACTTACAGCAAAGCCAAGCATTCCCACTCGCCGGAGACGCTGCCCGGGGTAACTTTTTCATTGAACACTCGCAGAGGTGTCCTCCACGGCCACACCAAAACCCTGGGGCGTTTCCGGATTCACAATCTTCATGTGCACTCCAAAGTGTTCAATCGACTTGTCTACCCGGGTGTGCTTCAGTTCTACCTCCTTCTCAATCGCCTTCCCTGGCCTGTCCCCGTTGTTACCCAACCAGGTCACCTCCGGCACCATGTTCTTCAGGTTCTTTTGAGTCGTAGCCGTTGGGGGATTGTGCGGACACTACTCGCTTTGCCCCCCGGCCAGGCCTGTGTGAGATTTCTTGTTGCAACCGCTGGGGCCCCACTGAGTAACCGCCAACTGGGTATCCTGCAGAAGCTACTTCCTCGCCGTGGGCCAGCACGCTGGCACACTTCACCCAGTGCAACGGTTGTCATTGCGCCAGAAAACACTGGGTCGTCATCCACACTGTCCTGTGTGGTGCGGCGAGGGGGGGAGTTTGACAGACGGAAAACCGGGCGTGGGTCTCACACGCTAGATGAGAAAAAACTGTTTGACACCCCACGTGATGCGTTGGCGTATCTGTTGTCTTTAGATGCTGACACTGTCCTTGTGAGCACGGAAGAAGAGGTCTCGGTAGAGAGACAAGGTCTGATGTCGACACACCGTCAGGTGCTGTGGCCAGATCGAAAGAAACCAGAGTGGAACCCACCGTTTGATTTGCCTATTTTTCCCTACCGGTCACGTGCAGTCACTTTCACAACGTCCCCCCAGCTGATATCCCTCACCACCCTTCGTCAGCTATTCGACACCCCGGGGGTGGCGGACACGTGGGCGAAACAGGTGCGCCCAGACACGTTTGTTGCATCGTTGACTAATGTTTACGGGCAGCACCTGCTCCGAAACGGCCCGCTCCCTATTCTGGTCTCACGGTCGCTGTAGGGCCCTCTGAGGACAAGTCAAACACGTATGTTCAACACCTCGGAGATTATTCGAGTATTTTTTGTGGGGATAAAGGAAGTCACACGACGTTATCCTCAACCGGAGGCCGACACATGGTCCAGCCGCAGTATCTTGTTTCAGTCGCCGCACGCCAAACCCTTGATACGTGGAGGGTGGCGGCAATCAAATTGCTGGAACATCTGCCCGCCAATCAGTGTGAACTAATTGTCCCCCGAGCCGATGTTCCGCTTTTTCGTAACAACACCCCGGGGGAGTTTGCGGTGTCATCGGAGGATGACTATGTGACTGAATTTAGTGGCACGTTGAGAGACAAGTTGGGTGAACTAAACCCGCGCTTTGGGTGGTATTTGCAACAGTTCATCAAACTCGAAGCAGTTCGGCGACACAGTGATCTTTCCCGGCTTGTGATTTGGGATGCCGACACTATCCCACTGGTTCCCCTGACCCTGTTCAGCCCAGAGGGCGAACCGGTTTTTTATCAGGGTAAGGAACATCATCAACCATATTTTGAGACCATAACTAAACTCCTGGGTCTCGAGAAGGTGGTGGATTTTTCTTTTGTCGCGCAATGTTTTCCCCTGCGGGGAGACTGGGCATCAGCCTTTTTTGCCGAGCTAGAAGGTAGGCACTCTGTTTCCTGGTGGCAGGCAATAATCGACCGAATTGATCCTGCTGAAGGGTCAGGTTTTAGCGAATACGAGACGCTCGGAACATTCGTGAACAACCGTTTTGCCCCCCTACATTTTCAAGCCGGTCAGTGGACAAGGCGCGGGTATCATCACGTTTCTTCACCGAAGAAGCTTCTCCGATCGGGAGCTCCCCAGAATGTGGTGAACCGGTTTGATTTTGTGGCCTTTGAAGACTGGAAACGCCCCAAAAGAAAAACCACCAGAATCGTCAAATCCCTGACCAAAAAAATCAAGCCAAATCTGATGTCATGACTATCTTTTTTGTTGACATGTCAGGTGTCTGACACTGCAAGATTACCAAGGGGATAGTTCACCATTAATTCCCTCTGCCATGGTTCATCTGTCCAGTTGTATACGCAGGTGGAATTCCAGTAGGTGCCGACGGTGTCGGTGACCCTCTTGACGGTGACGTGTGTGGGGAACCTGTCGTC
>SKHB01000114.1 GCA_007117135.1 Microbacteriaceae bacterium
GAGAAGTATGGGGATGACAACTGGCATAAAGCCAACTCAGAAGAAGAATACCGACGCTTCATTCAATCAGCGTTCCGACACTTCGAGCAGTGGCGTATGGGACAGGAAGACGAAGATCACGCTATGCAGTGTGTGTGGAATATCATAGCGTATGAGTGGCATGTTAATGAAAAAGATACGTTTTAACACATGATACAATACACACGTGGATATAGACCGTATCATCACCGACGGCTATCAAAACGGAACACCAATCAAGGAGATAGCACGACAAGTTAATCGTGACAGAACGAACGTAATAAAACGCGCCAAGCGCCTCGGACTCACTCATCCGGGGCGTTGCCCGTCCCGTGGTAGAATAGGTACAGAAGCACCTTTACATAGACATTAAGGAGATACAGCGATGACTCGCGAACCGACGCAAGTTGACCGCCATCATCGGCGGCCTCGTTCTCGTGGTGGTTCAAACCACCCAAATAACATCTCTGTCGTTCGACGCAGCGACCACAAGGCCTATCACCGCTTATTTAGTAATATGCTCCCCGATGAGCTGGCCGCTATGCTCACTGACACGTGGATAGACCCCGACTACTACCTCGTTGCAATCCCCCGCAAAAAACCGCCCAAGAAGAAACGGCGGGTACGGATGTACTGTACCGACTGCGAAGCGGAGGTGTTAAAACACCTTCGCAGAACTTGTCGAAAGGAGTGAGATATGACGCATATCTTCTAACCACCCTGTTTTCCACAGGGTGTCTTTTTTCTTACATGATATAATTACAACAGTAGCAACCAAGAAAGGAGGACAGTTCTTTGAGACTGACAAAAGCGCAGCTCGCCCGTCGCAAGAAGAAGCGGTGGAAACTGAAACCTGTTCGCATGTACTGGAGGAGGTGGTGTCGTGCGTACACATGACTGGATACTCCAGCAATACCGCCGTATGGTGAAGTGCCCACATTGTGGCGTTATCATGTACGACCCGCACTTCATCATCATTCCTGGTGGTGCAGACCGTACCCACCCCAGCCAGTGGAGGAAGGACTATGCGAACGACAACCTGTGACTGGTGTGGGCAAGTTCACTTGGCCGACATGAGTCATGTGAAGACTGTCCACCTCGGCAGTCACCAGTCGAGGCAGTACCATTTCTGCTCACTCGACTGTGCCCACGAGCACTACATCACCCACCTGAGAAGGAGCGAAGGCAATGCCGAAGCATGTCTGGTGCAACCGCTGTAACGCCGTAGTGAGCGAGTATGCGCTCAACCTGTGCGGCTGTACTCCCGACATCAAACCCACAACCCGGAAAGGAGACGACCATGCGTTTCGCATCACTCGCAACGACCCTGACCCTGGCGACACTGATGACCTATGGGATGCCGTCATGGGCAGGAACTGAGGTCATGCACCCGCATGACCTGCACGGGTCAATGGTGCTCCAGAACGCCCGCTGCTCGGACAACGAGACGGGGCAGCAGGGCGTGTGCTTCATCATCAGGAAGGATGGCGTCATCTACATGGCGTTCCACCCGCCTGGCGAGGACGCACTGTTCCTGCGCCGCCTCAACGAGGACGGCACGTACAGCACCATCTGGCACCGTGACACTGATGGCGCAGTACCCGCCGGTACGCCTTTGTGAGGCTGGCTCAACTTATCCCCTGCTGCGGCGGGGGATTTTCTTTGCTATAGTAGGGAGGTGGAAGTGGAAAGCCACAAGGTATAAGGGTGCTCTCGTAGCACCCTTTGGTATACTAACCAGTATGGTTAACCACTTTGCCATTGCGTTAAAATACTTCGCCTATGTGCTCATTTGCTACATGGCTTTTGAGTCCAGTGACACCATACTAGACGGCCTACTATTATTTTCCTTCACATTCGGCGCACTCTACTTTGCGTATTTACTAGACGAGGCATGAGAAAACACACCAGAAAACTACCCCTTCACTGCCCGATCTACTGCGCTTCCTGCGGTAAGGAGCTGCACATTGGAGACAGCTACTATCATGTAAAGCGTGAGTGCAACGTCTGTGAAAATTGTCATGTGATATTATATAAATAATGAAGATTACACATTACGACCTATTCGCTGGTATTGGCGGATTTAGTTTAGCATTAGACCAAGTATTTTATGAATCAGAAATCAAACACATCTTCTGTGAATGGGAAGCCTTCCCAACCGCAGTTTTGAAGAAACATTGGCCAGAAGGTGAATACTACAAAGACATACACTTTTTGATACTCTGGCTTGTCGCCCAAAACGTGTTACAATTAACACAATGCGAAACAAAAAGCAGCGAGAAGCTGATAAAAGAAATCTTATTAAAGCCATTCAAGCAACAAAAAAAGACAAAGTTGAACATAGTTGCGAATGGTGTGACAGAGTTTGTATGGTCTTCCCCTACCAAATTAAACGAGGAAGACGATTTTGTTCTCGTAAATGCAGATATGAAGCAATGCGAGGAGAAAGCGCACCAAACGCAAACGGTGGCGAATGGATGCGAGGAGAAAACAACCCTAACTGGAAAGACGGAGGGAGCTACGACAGAACAGTTCTTAGATACAACGACCCACGCACAATTCAGTGGCGTAGAAGAGTTTTTGCAAGGGATAGATATACTTGCAAAGATTGTGGACTCTGTCCGAAACAAAAAGGACAGCTTAACGCTCACCACATTATTAGATGGGCAGATGATGAGTCAAAAAGATTTGATTTATCGAACGGCGTTACATTATGCGTTGAATGTCACAAAAGAAGACATAGTAATAAATAGTTATGGAGAAAAAGAAAATGGTAACAGTACCAAACTTACTACACACACCACGAAGTACAATGATAGAGGAAACACCAGAGAACTTTCGCAATCGGATGAACAGCAAGCGTCCGAACGACAGAAAGAACGGACTGCCGAACCTTGCAGTTCAGATTTCACACTACTCACAGGAGGGTTTCCCTGTCAGCCATTTTCAAACGCAGGACGAAGAAAAGGAACGGGCGATGACAGGTATCTCTGGCCTCAAATGTTTGCAGTCATACGATTCACAAAACCAACGTACACAGTGGCAGAAAACGTTCGAGGACTCGCTTCTTGGAACGACGGCATGGTTCTCGAAACAGTGTGCGCTGACTTGGAAGCAGAAGGTTACGAAGTCAGGCCGTACATTATTCCAGCTTGCAGC
>SKHB01000105.1 GCA_007117135.1 Microbacteriaceae bacterium
AAATAGATATTAAAAAATATGAGGTCGAAGAGACAAGAATATCTTCGAAAAATGAATTTAGAAATCTATTTTTGCACAATATATTGAATAAAAAAAATATTTTTAATAATTTGCATAAAGTAAGGATTAATGAATATAAAATTAAAGCCTTTAGAACAGGAGTCCCTAAAATGTATGAAGAAGCAAAGAAAAGAGGTAAAGTAAGAGAAGCCGAAAAAAGATATATCGATATTTTTGCAAAACATTATCGTATTTTTATGTCTAAGACATATAATAGAGAAAAAGAATTTACAAAAGATGAGAAATCCATATGGAGAAAATTAGATAAAAAAAGAGATGAACATATAAGAAAGATTGAGGATGCAGTAACTAAAAAACTATTTACAAAGTATCTGGAATCATTCCTTTTTAAATGCAATATAGGAGCTCCTTTGAACAAAGAAGATGCTTGTACTATTCTTTTTCTTTTAGACGAGGATTGGGAGTATTTAAAAAGTTTAAGTTTACTTGGAATATCTGTCGGATGCTCTAAAAAAGAAAAAAAAGTAGAGACAGAATAAAACAATTAAAAATACTATACACTTTTTGCAGGAGAATAGTTATGTACATTTACGGAAACATGGTTACAAATTGCCAACCATCAAGCAACAATATGAAAGAAAATGATGGGAATCTAAATTTGATGCAAAGTATTTGTAAAGGAGGTACTTTGTATTCTCTAGTTAGTTCTGATGCTATAAGGTTTGCTATAAGAAATAAGTTTTTAGAAGTCATTCAAAAGAATGACATAAAAACTGTTGATATAGATGGTAAGAAATATAAGATAGATGTTAATAAAACTTATGATATGAATTCTCATTCTTATTCCTATAAACAAAATGATTTTAATGATACAATTTCTCTCATTGTAAAGGATACAACTGATACTTTAAATTATTTTGTGGATGACGATGTTATGGGATATATGACAACGAAAGGATCTGAAAAAGGGGAAAGAGGAAGTTGTAGCAAAAGAACTTCATCTTTAAAAGTTAATAATTTTGTATCTTTGACTCCATTTGAAAGGAATATTTTAGGACATTTTGCAACTGCTGGTGGTACACCTGGTAAAAATAAAAGTGCAGATTCTAACGAGAATTGTGTGCCTCATTCAGAAGAAGTGCATTTTACTTCTTATCAAATGCCTTTTGCTCTTAATGAAAATGATTATATTGGAGGAAAGATGATAACTGATATCATATTAGACATTTTTTGTGATTTCCCTGCTGTTGGAGGAAAACACTCAAGGTTTTTATATGACTTTTCTCCTATTGTGGTTGTTATCAGAAAAACGAAAGATATGTCTTCTAAAATCCAATATTGCATCTTAGAAAAAGATGATGGTTCTTTATGTTTTAACGATACAACTTATAATAAAATTAAATATGGGGATATCAATAAAGAAGAATTATTTATTGGAAGTAATGTTAATTCTATTTATGATATTGCAAAAAACGATCTTAAACTTCCTAAAGATAATATTTCAAAAAGTATTAGAGAAATTTTTAATAAGGTTAAAAATAAATAGATGTTTTTTTTAAGGAAATATTATGATAGGGATATATATTGAAACTCCTTTTTTCTTTTATAAATGTAGAAATTCTTTTTCTATTTATGACACAGAAGAGTATCCATCTATATTTGGTTGCTATTCTTTTTGTTTATCTTTGATGGGATTGTATGATGCAGATACCTATAAAGGATCTAGAATAGGACTCTCCGTTATTTCTAAAGGAGAAAAAAATAATGTTATATTCAAAGCTCATCCTTGTCAATCATCAGGAAAAACAAGACCTAAAAGAAAATATTTTTTAGGAGGGCATTTAAATGATTCTTTTTACAGGATGATAATATGGGTAGATCATAAAAAAATGGAAGAAAATATTAAAAATTTTGTAAAAAATGGGAATGATAAAAGAAATGGAGTACTATATATAGGAGCGTCAGAATCTTTTTTAAATGATTTAAAGATTATTGAAAATGAAAAAGATTTAGACTGTATCAATAAATGGGATTCAAATGAATTCTTTAATATTGTGAAAAATAAAAAAGGAAATATTTCTACTGCTATTCATTTTAATGGAAAGAGCAGGGAGAGGTATAAAGGAACTAAGAAATGGTCAAATGAAACTGGAGAGAAAGTAATTGTAAATAAAATAAAATTTCCAGTATCAGAAGATTTATTTAGTATTGAAGATAAATTTGAC
Organism: Microbacteriaceae bacterium; assembly: GCA_007117135.1. GTDB lineage: Bacteria > Actinomycetota > Actinomycetes > Actinomycetales > Microbacteriaceae > Pontimonas. Next base: position 2,247 of record SKHB01000105.1, read on the forward strand.
AAAGAAGATGAATTTTCTTTTATAATAGATGAATAATAAGTAAATAGTTCTTTAAAAAGTTCATAGAGATAACAAATATTTGTAAGTATTTTTATAATAAAGACTTATGATGTAAAAAACAAAAATAGAGTGTTCAATATGTCTTTGTTTTTATAAAAATAAGGTAACTATGAATTTTCTATTCATAAGTCATTATTTTTAAATTATTTATGAATGTCAGGGTTTCATTACTTCTGAACTCATAGCAGGTTAGAAACCCGACTCGTTGTTGGCAGGTGAAAAATAAGCAGGCATAATGTTTCATTACTTCTGAACTCATAGCAGGTTAGAAACTTCAGTTCTTTCTAAATTTTTTCTGCTTACTTCATATGTTTCATTACTTCTGAACTCATAGCAGGTTAGAAACATGAGTCAAACTATTCAATATGCAGTTGATACTGAAGGTTTCATTACTTCTGAACTCATAGCAGGTTAGAAACATTGACGGACACCACAGGTATCAAATCATCAAAAAAGTTTCATTACTTCTGAACTCATAGCAGGTTAGAAACCTCATCTGTGGGAAGAGTTGTGTCTTTTTAGAAGTGGGGTAGTTTCATTACTTCTGAACTCATAGCAGGTTAGAAACAACGTTGTCACAAAAATCATTTTTGACGTTTCATTACTTCTGAACTCATAGCAGGTTAGAAACCGTAACATCTTCTGCGGCGGTGCGGTCAAAAATGATTTTGTTTCATTACTTCTGAACTCATAGCAGGTTAGAAACTTACAAACAGGGTCAAATTGTAATGATGTAATAGAAAATACGTTTCATTACTTCTGAACTCATAGCAGGTTAGAAA
>SKHB01000069.1 GCA_007117135.1 Microbacteriaceae bacterium
CGGGTGTGCTCTGACGGTATGCCAGACAGGCCCCGCAGTGAGGTTGACTTGACGCCTCGCACCACCGACCTCTGGATTGACATTCAGGGCCACGGCACAGCCGAAGCGACGGTGTGGTCAAATGACCTCACCCACGACTATGTGCACGAAAACAGTGCGTACTCCAGTTAGGACCCCATGACAACCCCCCACGCGGACGCTCACTACAAAGCACAGACCCTCATTGAGTCTTTGCCGTGGCTGTTGCGCTTCCGGGGAGCCGTCATGGTGGTGAAACTGGGAGGCAACGCCATGGTGTCAAACGACCTGTTGGATGCTTTCGCCTCCGACATGGTGTATCTGCGAACAGTCGGGGTGAAACCCGTTGTGGTGCACGGCGGTGGGCCACAGATTTCTCAGGCGTTAGACGCGGCAGGGGTGGCCAGTGAATTTCGCGGCGGGTACCGTGTGACCACCACCCAGGCAATCCCCATTGTGGCCAGTGTGTTGGTGGAAGACATTTCCGCTGACGTGGCGTCTCGCATCAACCACTACGGTGACCTCGCCGAAGCGGTCGGAGGCGACGGGGGTCTGTTCACCGCCCACAAAACCACCACCGTTGTTGACGGTGAAACCGTTGACCTTGGTCATGTCGGTGAAGTCACCTCCGTGACTCCGGAAAAAATCACTGCACTGCTCGCGGAGGGAAAAATTCCCGTCGTGTCGTCGTATGTGCCGGGGGAGCCGGGGGAGCCGGGGTTGAACGTCAACGCTGACCAGGCAGCAAGCGCTCTGGCCGTCGCGTTAGGGGCAGAAAAACTGGTCCTGATGACCGATGTTCCCGGCCTGTATGCGAACTGGCCCGACACCACCGACGTGATCTCCACCATCACCAGCACAACACTTCGTGACATGTTGCCCACACTGTCATCGGGCATGATTCCCAAAATGACCAGCTGCCTGGAAGCAGTAGACGGTGGTGTAGCGAAGGCGGCCATTATTGACGGCCGCCTCGCCCACTCCGTGCTGCTCGAAATTTTCACCCCCACCGGTATTGGAACAGAGGTAATCAGCGGATGACCAGACATTTTCTTCGAGACGACGACATCACCCCCGCCGAACAGGCGGAGATTCTTGCGCGTGCTGTCGAGATAAAAAAGGACCGCTTCGCCGACAAGCCTTTGGTCGGCCCCCAAACGGTTGCCGTCATTTTCGACAAGTCGTCGACCAGAACCAGGGTGTCGTTTCACGTGGGCATTAGCGACATGGGCGGAATTCCCCTCATTATCTCCACGGCGTCCAGCCAGCTGGGGGGGAAAGAAACCCCCCAGGACACGGCACGTGTTTTGGAGCGGATGGTGTCGGCCATTGTCTGGCGGACATACGCCCAACAGGGTTTAGAAGACATGGCAGAGGGAACCACGGTGCCCGTGGTCAACGCCTTGAGTGATGACTTTCACCCCTGTCAGTTGTTGGCAGACCTGCTGACCATTACTGAGCACCGGGGGAGTGTTGCCGGGCAAAAGATTACGTTTGTCGGTGATGGTGGCTCCAACATGGCACACAGTTACTTGCTTGCCTGTGCGACCGCTGGTGCACATATCGCCATCGCCAGCCCAGACGGTTACGGCCCGAGGGCTGATGTGGTGGCAGATGCGACACGGATAGCTTCCGAGACTGGCGGGTCAGTGACGGTCACCACCAATGCCGTTGAAGCGGTGACTGGTGTTGACGTGGTGGTGACAGATACCTGGGTGTCGATGGGTAAAGAAGACGAAAAGGCAGCCCGTGTGGCTACCTTTGCCGGATACCAGGTGGATGACGCCATGATGGCGATGGCGAAAGATGACGCCATCTTCATGCACTGTCTCCCCGCCGACCGCGGCTTTGAAGTATCGGCGTCCGTGATCGACGGCCCCCAAAGTGTGGTGTGGGATGAGTCAGAAAACAGACTTCACGCCCAAAAAGCTCTGCTTGCATGGTTGTTGGAGCGTGCGTAGAGGCAGGGTCTTCGCCACTAGGCTGGGGGTATCAGGAGCTGTCTAGAGCGCAGCGCCAACGTCTTTGAGAAGTAGTTGGTTGAGGTAATAAGGAGACACATGTCCAACCGCGTTGTTTTGGCCTATTCGGGTGGGTTAGACACCTCAGTGGGTATCGGCTGGTTGCAGGATGCCACCGGTAAAGAGGTGGTGGCCTTAGCCGTTGATGTTGGCCAGGGCGGCGAAGACATGGACGTTATCCGACAGCGCGCCTTGGACTGTGGTGCGGTGGAGTCGATTGTTGTCGATGCCAAAGACGAATTTGCCAACGACTATTTGATGCCGGCACTGAAGGCAAACGCGATGTATCAAAAGCGTTACCCGCTTGTCTCGGCACTGTCCAGGCCAGTGATCGTGAAGCACCTGGCACGAGTTGCCCGGGAGCTGGGTTGCGACACTGTTGCCCACGGCTGTACGGGTAAGGGGAACGACCAGGTGCGCTTTGAGGCAGGGGTGGCAGCACTGGCACCAGAACTAGACAACATTGCCCCCATCCGTGACCTGGCGCTCACCCGCGACAAGGCAATTGCCTATGCGGAAGAAAAGAACCTGCCCATCGAACAAAACAAGAAGAACCCGTACTCGATTGACAAAAACGTGTGGGGTCGCACGGTGGAAACAGGCTACTTGGAGGACCCGTGGGTCGGCCCCGGTGACGACGTCTGGGAATACACCGACGACCCAGGTCTCGGAAAACCCGCCACCGAGGTGACCATTGTGTTTGACCAGGGTATTCCCGTGTCTATTGACGGGAAGCCTGTAACGCCCCTGCAGGCTGTTCACACGATGAACCAGCTCGCCGGCCCCCACGGTGTTGGTCGGGTCGACATCCTAGAAGACCGGTTGGTCGGTATTAAGAGCCGCGAAATCTACGAAGTCCCCGGAGCTATTGCGCTGATCCGCGCCCACGAGGAGCTAGAAAACCTCACCCTGGAGCGGGATGTCAACCGCTACAAGAGAAACGTCGAAAACGACTGGGGTCACCTGGTCTATGACGGGTTGTGGTTCTCCGGTTTGAAGCGCTCGCTGGACGCCTTCATTGACCAC
>SKHB01000049.1 GCA_007117135.1 Microbacteriaceae bacterium
GTGCCAAAATCAATTAGCACTCACACTGTGTGAGTGCAAATTGCTGACTCACGCTAGACGTCCAGGAGGGACGAGAAACTGACATGGCAAAACTAATTGCTTTCGATGAAGAGGCCCGTCGGGGCCTAGAGCGCGGTCTCAATGTCCTCGCTGACGCCGTAAAGGTAACGCTGGGACCCCGTGGCCGCAACGTTGTCCTCGAGAAAAAATGGGGCGCACCCACCATCACAAACGATGGTGTGTCCATCGCCAAGGAAATAGACCTTGAGGACCCCTTTGAGAAGATCGGTGCCGAGCTGGTCAAGGAAGTTGCCAAGAAGACTGACGATGTCGCTGGTGACGGAACGACCACCTCTGTGGTGCTCGCTCAGGCAATGGTTCGCGAAGGTCTGCGCAACGTCGCAGCCGGTGCGGACCCGATCAGCCTGAAGCGCGGAATCGAGAAGGCCACCAACGCCGTCTCTGACCAGCTTCTTGTCAACGCCAAAGAGGTGGAGACGAAGGAAGAAATCGCCGCCACGGCCTCGATTTCTGCCGCTGACCCCGCCATTGGTGATCTGATCGCCGAGGCCATTGACAAGGTGGGCAAGGAAGGTGTGGTGACTGTTGAAGAGTCCAACACCTTTGGAACCACCCTGGAGCTCACTGAAGGTATGCGCTTCGACAAGGGATTCCTGTCCGCCTACTTCGTGACTGACCCGGAGCGTCAAGAAGCAGTCTTCGAAGACGCGTATGTCCTCATCGTCAACTCGAAGATTTCGGCCATCAAGGACCTACTTCCCGTTGTCGACCAGGTCATCCAGTCCGGCAAGCAGCTGCTCATCATCGCGGAAGACGTCGAAGGTGAAGCGCTGGCCACACTGGTGGTCAACAAGATTCGTGGCATCTTCAAGTCGGTCGCTGTCAAGGCACCCGGATTTGGTGATCGCCGCAAGGCCATGCTTCAAGACATCGCCATCCTCACCGGCGGTCAGGTCATCTCCGAAGAGGTTGGTCTGAAGCTGGAAAACGCTACCCTTGACCTCCTAGGTCGCGCCCGCAAGGTCGTCATCACCAAGGATGAAACCACCATCGTTGAAGGGGCCGGCGACCCTGAAGCCATCGCCGGTCGCGTCAAGCAGATTCGTCAAGAAATTGACAACTCAGACTCCGACTACGACCGTGAGAAGCTCCAGGAGCGCCTCGCGAAGCTTGCCGGTGGTGTCGCCGTCATCAAAGCTGGTGCGGCCACTGAAGTGGAACTCAAAGAGCGTAAGCACCGCATCGAGGATGCTGTTCGTAACGCCAAGGCTGCCGTTGAAGAGGGAATCGTCGCCGGTGGTGGCGTTGCCCTCATCCAGGCTGGCTCGACCGCTCTCGACTCACTCTCCCTCGAGGGTGACGAGGCAACCGGTGCGAACATTGTCCGCGTTGCCATTGAGGCTCCGCTCAAGCAGATCGCCTTGAACGCTGGACATGAGCCCGGTGTTGTCGCTGAGAAGGTGCGTAACCTGCCTGTCGGCCACGGTCTGAACGCAGCGAACGGCGAGTACGGCGACATGCTTGCTGCCGGAATCGCCGACCCGGTTAAGGTGACCCGCTCAGCGTTGTTGAACGCCGCCTCCATTGCCGGCCTCTTCCTCACCACGGAAGCTGTTGTGGCAGAAAAGCCGGAGCCTGCTCCGGCCATGCCAGGCGGTGACCCAACCGGAGGAATGGACTTCTAGTCCACACCACACTCAGTGGGGGAGAGCATTGCTCTCCCCCACTTTTTTATCGCCTAAAGAGGGCGACGTTCGCCGTTTCCATGTCGTGGTAGTGCTGACCTGCTTGGGTTAACGCCGAGGTAATGTCGGCAAGTTGGGTCTCCAATTGGTTGTGGGTGATGTGCCAGGCTGAGTAAAGGTCGGTGAATGCTGCGGATGCGGCCCCGGTCCAGACGCCGGCAAGCGTCTGGAGGGTGTGGGTGAGGGAGGCAACATCGTGGTGAAGCCTGTCTATGGTCGCTTTGGCCTGTGTGCTCGCCTGGTTTACCGCATCGACATCTACTTGGTAGCGGGTCATTATGTCTCCTGTCGCCGTGTGAATGAGACGACAACATAGTGACCTGGAGCCCGTGCTCTGGCGTGCCGGCCAGTGGTGTTGATTCTCAGTCGTCAGAATCTGTGTGGACAGCGGGAAGTGTGAATTCGAACGTGGCACCGCCCCCGTGAGTTTCGATGACCCGAATTGTTCCTTTGTGCCGGCGAATGATGCTCTCGACGATGGCAAGACCCAGCCCCGAGCCTCCTGTGTCTCGCGTGCGGGACTGGTCTGCCCGATAGAAACGCTGGAAGATGTTTTCCCGCAGTTGAGCGGGGATTCCCTCGCCGTGATCGATGACGCGAACAATTCCCCGGTCAGGTGTCGGCAGCATGGCCACTTCGATCTCGATCGGGGAATCGTCGGGAGAGAACCGGAGGGCGTTTTGCATCAGGTTGACAAAAATTTGGCGTAATTTGTCTTCCTCGCCAAGAACCGTCGACGGATCGTCTGGAGTATTGACGGTGATGGTCCGATTGGGCGCTTGTGCTCGTGCATCCAGGGCAGCATCTTCGGCAAGTTGGTTGAGGCTCACCGGCGCGATCTGGAGCGGCTTGGACTCATCGAGACGTGCCAACTCGAGTAAGTCAGTGACGAGCGCGGTCATCCTTGTCGCCTCTTTTTCGATGCGTTCCATCGCTTGCGCTACGTCCGCCTTTTTGGTCAGCGCCCCCATGCGATACAGCTCGGCGTAACCGCGGACACTGACCAACGGGGTCCGAAGCTCGTGACTGGCATCGCTGATGAAGCGTCGCATTTGGTCGATGGTCTCAGCCCGGGCGGCAAAAGCACGATCAATTCGAGAAAGCATTGTGTTCAGAGACCTGGTGAGACGCCCCACTTCAGTATTTGGCGTTTGTTGCGAGAGGCGTTGAGTGTAATCTCCGCCAGCAAATCGGGCAGCTGTCTCCTCCACTTGCCGAAGTGGCCGAAACGTTGTTGACACCAGTAACCGAATAAGGGCCGCGCTCAAGACAACAACCACCAGGCTAAACGCCAAGAAGATTGACGCAAAGCTTCCCACGATTTGCCGGGTGGCTGAAAGGTCAACACCGATGGCCAATGTCGCGGGGAGGGCTTGGCCTGAGCTCGCATTGACGATGCGAAGCCGATATGTCATTACCCGCCAGGTTGTCTCCCCATCGTTGGAACTGAGGATGAGGGGTTCTTTTGCGTCACTGATGACGCCGAGGCTCAGTCTCGACACATCCGGGGCGTAATGTTCATTGCCGGCTTGCAGGTTGCTCATCATGACTTGCCCTGAGGAGCTCACAGCAGCCAGGTAAAACTCGCTCGAAATCCCACGCTGCCGGGTGCGGTCAAAAGATTCAAAATCCATGGTCGTGAGAAGGTCGGGGAGTGTCTCCGCTGCGTCAGCAATTTTTCGGTCGATTTCGTCAACCAAATACCGCTCAATGGCCATGACTGTCCCAATGCCGATACTCATCAGGCCGACAGTCATGACACTCACTGTCACTGCGGTGATTTTGTTCCGCAGTGAGGAGTTGTCCCACCAGCGGGTGAGCATCGAGACCTGGCCCGATCCCTAGGCTTTGCCGGACTTCAACATGTATCCGAAGCCACGTTTGGTTTGAATGAGAGGTTCAGGGGTGAACGGGTCAAGCTTGCGACGCAAATAAGACACGTAACTTTCGACAATGCCGGCGTCGCCGTTAAAGTCGTACTCCCACACGTGGTCAAGAATTTGCGCTTTGGACAGAACCCGGTTCGGGTTCAACATGAGATACCGCAGCAGTTTGAATTCGGTGGGAGAGAGTTCGATGGACTCTCCACCGACACGAACCTCGTGGGTGTCCTGGTCCATTTCCAGCTCGCCCACACTAATCATCGCGTCGTCATCTTCGTGAAGCGTGCGGCGAAGAATAGCTTTGATCCGAGCCACGATTTCATCAAGGCTAAAAGGCTTCGTGACGTAGTCGTCACCGCCAACAGTGAGACCCGTAATTTTGTCCTCGGTCGAATCTTTGGCAGTGAGAAACAGTACTGGACAGGTGTAACCGCTGGCACGCAAACGCTTTGTCACCCCAAACCCGTTGATGTCGGGCAACATCACATCCAACACAATGAGGTCTGGTTCCTCTTCGAGGACAGCAGAAATGGTTTGAGCACCGGTCGCCACCGCACGAACGGCGAAGCCGGCAAACCGGAGACTCGTGGTCAAAAGATCACGAATGTTTGGTTCGTCGTCAACAATGAGAATTTTGGGTCCGTCAGCCATGTCCCTATTATCTGGGACTTCGCTTAGTGATTTCTGGGAGAAAGTTTTACAATTCCTGTGCGACCCGGCCCAGGTCGCCGGCGTGACTGACCCGGTACCGGTAACCCTGTTCGGTGAGGAAGCGTTGCCGGTTCGCAGCAAAGTCTTGGTCAGAGGTGTCACGGGTCACAATGGAGTAAAACGTCGCCGGCCGACCGTCTGCTTTCGGTCTGACGATTCGGCCAAGCCGCTGTGCTTCTTCCTGGCGGGAACCAAAAGTTCCCGCCATTTGAATAGCCACAGATGCTTCAGGGAGGTCGATAGAAAAGTTTGCGACCTTGGAGACCACAAGCGTCTTGAGCTCCCCGGAGCGAAAGTCATCCAATAGTTGTTCTCGCATCCCATCAGGGGTGTCCCCGGACATGAGCGGGGCATCTAGCACGGCGGCGACGCGCTCCAACTGGTCCAAATACACTCCCATGACGAGGATTTGTTCGCCGTGATGTGCTTCGACGAGGGACGACACCACAGTGTCTTTGGCGTCGTGGGTGGTGGCGTATCGATAGCGGGCGCGGTCATCGAGGGTGGCGTAGTGCAGACGATCCGCCGAAGGCAGTTCAACCCGCACTTCAACACACTCAGCGGGGGCAAGATAACCACCTTTCTCGAGGTCTTTCCACGCGGCGTCAAAACGTTTCGGGCCAATCAGGCTGAATACATCCCCTTCGCGGCCATCTTCGCGAACCAAGGTCGCGGTGAGTCCCAAACGTCTCGTAGCTTGAAGGTTTGCGGTCAAGTGGAAGACAGGCGCGGGAAGAAGATGAACTTCGTCGTAAATGACGAGCCCCCAGGCGGTTTCGCTGACGACGCCTAAGTGACGAAATTCTCCCCCACGTTTTGCCGTCATCATCGAATAGGTCGCTATGGTGACTGGTTTGATGTCGTCTGCAGACCCCTGATAAAACCCCACCTCCTCTTCGGTGAGGGTTGTGCGTGACACTAACTCCCTCTGCCACTGGCGCGCAGCCTGGTGGGTGGTCACAAGAATCAGCGTGTATTGGCTGATGGCCGCCATCGCCCCCGCGCCAACAACTGTTTTCCCGGCACCGCACGGCAACACCACCACCCCTGAGCTGTGAGCAACGAACCGATTGACGGCGCGTTTCTGGTAGTCGCGAAGCGACCACGCGGTGGTGTCGAGTTCCATCGGCCACGGAACACCCTCGATAAAGCCAGCCGTGTCATTGGCAGGCCAGCCAATTTTCAGGAGCTCCTGCTTAATGAGCCCCCGAGACAGCGGAGAAATCGCCACCTCCGTGTCACTGACGGTCACAGTCACGTGGGGGGAAATTTTTTTGTGTGCGGTGACTTCGGCCATGATTGCCGGGTCACCTCGAAGAATGATGTCCTCTGAGCCGTGTGGTCTCACCAACTCGATTCGCCCACAGCGGGCCACCCAGTCAGTGATATCACCCACCACATTGTCGGGCAGGGGAAACCGTGAGTGGTTAGCCAGCAGTCCAATCATTTCTTCTGCCGTGTGACCGGCAGCTTCCGCATTCCACACCGCAAGCCGGGTAATTCGGTAGGTGTGAATGTGTTCTGGTGCCCGCTCCAATTCGGCAAATAAGGAAATGTCGTGCCGGGCGTCTTCGGCGCCGGGGTGGGCAAGTTCAATGAGGACGGTTTTGTCACTTTGAACAATTGCCGCACCGGATGTGGTCATTCGAAAAAGCTTAGGCGTTTTTGGTGAGCGGGCGCTGTGCCGGGTTGATAGACACAATGGTGTCCAGGGGCAGGGTGCGTTCCACATCAACAGCCGTATCTTTCACGCGCAAACGCCCGCCCGCAATCGACCGCGGCTCCACCACCATGTGACGCTCTGTGTCACCAACGCGGACTGCCAGGGCCAAGAGTGTTCGCTCAGCGATAGCGTCGCGTAAAACGTCCTCTGTCCACACCGCGTTTCGTGGCATGTCATTCGCACTGGCAATGATGTTCACCCACCACGATTCCGGCAAGGGTGTGGCCTGAGGCGTCGTCCTCACCCGGGGCGATGGGGCAGTCACGTCGCCGGGGAGTGTGGGATACCCAGAGTCGAGGAGAACCCGCCTGGTCTGACCGATATCCCGTTGACTCATCAGTATCGTGTCGTCAGTTCTCGCCAAATGGAGAGTGTTAAGTTTCTGATCGACCAGCAATAATTCTGAGAGGTAATGGTCTGCGCAGCGAAGAACCGTTCCGGGGAAATCAGGAGAGAGAACCAGCGACTGTGCTCGGGACTCCCAGTCATGAATTTGGTGGCGCAGACTTTCTGGGACACCACCGATGATGACCGCCCCCAGCTGATCACACAGATCTCCAGCAGACATGGCAGACAGTGAGCGGAGAACCACATCTCGGTCAATGACCCAGCGGGGTGTCATGCCTGCTCGAACACATCGGGCAACTAAGCCCAACTTTTCGCGGTGATCGCGACTCAGTGGCCCAGCGCCCACCACGCTGTCAACACTGTCAAGGTATACCCCGGGTGCTGGTTGTGGCAGGAGGGGTTCCACAGCGTCGGCCAGATTTTTTCCCTCAATCAGGTAACCGAGCAGCGCCGTTCCTCGGTGGCCACTGAGGGCCCCCAGTCGGTGACCTCGTTCAAAGAAATTTGACAGCGTCGACGCGTCAAGGAGGGGGAAGTATGTTCGCGCATAGTTAGCAAGCGATGTCGGCGGGAACTGGTCAGCCAGGGCGCGGGCCAGCTCTGCTTGGACAGCGTTGTCGCAGCGCGCCCACCACAGGTTGGCGAGAGTAGCTAGTTGTGCGGAGTGTTCGGCGGCAACAAAGTCGAGGGCGGCATCACTGACCCACCACGACCCGCCGTGGTGAACCAAAAACCCGGACCATATTCCCCAGTCAGCGGCTTCGTCCCAGTCGGCAGAAACTTCGGGGTCCAAGTGTCCCAGGGCTTTCGCCAGGAGAGGGCCTGATGGTGTCCGTTGAGAAATATCGTTGTACGCCACGAGGGTGATGGCAAGTTCCAGCTCATCGAGTGCATCGATAATTCGCGGCAGTGTTTGCCGGAGCGCCTCAGCCTGGTCGGGAGCCGACGTCATCGACGTGTGTGGGGCCGGGGGGCCTGGCTGTGCCATTGAGGCCTCCCATTCGGAAGAAAACGTGTCAACGGCGTGTGTCACTTCCGGTCTCAGGCCGTCTCCGTTCGGATCGGCAACACCCCACGGGAGTTCAACTGTTGCTTGACCTCGCTTTTGTCGCAACTCATCAACAACCAACAGTGTGCTTCGGCCCAGGTGGGATAGTTGGTGCCAGACAGCTCCAGGCTCAATGAGGGCTTTAGCCAGGGTATAGACATTCCACGACTCGTCGGGGGTGACGCCCCGGGCTGATGCAAGCTCGTACAGCGACTTCGCGGAGCAGTGGTGAATGAGTCCCAGCGCGGCCAGCGTCAGCTCAGCGCGCGCTGGCACCGGTTCCTCCCTGGCGGCGACGCTTCGTCGACACAAACAGTAAAACCATGATCATGACAAACCCAATAGGGAGTCCAATGAGAGGCAACATCGTCACAAATGGCCACAATCCCTGATCGAAGTCGCCTCGCTGCATTCCCACAGCCGTTCCAATGATCATGGAGAAGAACGCCACAATACTGACTCCCACAATGCCCACCACCATCGCGGCAAGAAGCCTTTCAAGACTGGACGGGGGAGGAGGAGCTTGGGGAGTGTTCACTCTCCAAGATTACCTGCATCCAAAGAGGTATCCTGGTGGTATCCCAGAAGTGGACAAGGAGAACACGATGCCCACCGGCAAGGTCAAGTTTTATGACCAAGAAAAAGGTTTTGGTTTCATCCAGTCGGATGAAGGCAATGAAGTGTTTCTGCATGCCTCCGCTTTGCCAGAGGGAGCCGTGGTCAAGGCGGGGGCGAGAGTTGAGTTTGGTGTGGCCGAAGGTAAGCGCGGAGCACAAGCACTGTCGGTTCGCGTCATCGAATCGGCCAGTGTCAAACAATTTTCTCGCATGCCCGCCGAAGACATGGCGGTGATAGTTGAAGACCTACTTAAAGTTTTAGACCGGGTAGGGGGCGATTTGAGGCGCGGCCGATACCCCGACAATGCCTACTCGGCGAAAGTGGCCACGATGCTTCGTCGCGTTGCGGACGAATTCGATGCCTAGAAAAAAATCGCCCACCATCGATAGCGACCAGCTGGTCGCTATCGCCCGAGAGGGTCTCGCTGGCGTCGCTCGGGAAGGTGAAGTGGGGGACTTTCTTCCCCTGGAAGAAGTCGATGGTGTGTGGATTGTCCGGGCGAAAAGTCTTCAACCTGGATACCCGGGGTGGTTGTGGACGGTGACGGTCACGCCGGCAGAAGATGGAGCACCGACCATCACAGAAGTCCACCTGTTACCGGGAGACGATGCCCTCCTGTCACCCGACTGGGTGCCGTGGTCAGAAAGGCTCGATGAGTATCGCCGGCTTGAAGCCGAGAAAGAAGCACTCGCTGCTGACTCAGATGAGGGCGATGACGACGATGATGACGATGACGACGACCTGGACGACGTTCTCGACGGTATCGACATTGACCAGTTGGATATCGACATGGACCCGAGTCCGCTAGAAATCCCGGAACCGCTCAACGACGTGTTTGACCACATCGAGCTGGATGACGACTAAGACGCCAATTCGTCGAGGACGAATCCAATCGACGCAATAAGCCTGTCCACATCAGCAGGCTCAATCCCCACAAACGTTGCCACGCGCAACTGGTTTCGCCCGAGTTTTCGATACGGGTCAATGTCGACAACACCGTGTTCACGCATCACCCGTGTAATGTCACCTGCGTCGACCTTCTCGTCAACATCGATGGTGACCACCACGGGGGAGCGGTGGTCGGGGTGAGAAACAAAGGGACTGAGAAGCTCGTGTGATTCTGCGAACTGATAAAGAGCAGAAGAGCTCTGTCGCGTTCGATCAGCCGAAGCAGTGAGCCCACCGAGCCCCAGCATCCACTCCAGTTGGGCTTCCATCAACAGCAGGGTGGTAATTGACGGGGTGTTGAGAGTTTGGTTCAGGCGAGAGTTTTCCACTGCCCGCTGCAAACTCAAAAACTCGGGGATATACCGGCCGCTGGTGTCGATGCGCTCCACTCTCTCCAGGGCCGCTGGCGACATCAGTGCGAACCACACACCACCGTCGGAGGCAAAGTTTTTCTGCGGGGCAAAATAGTAAACATCGACGTTGGCGGCATTGAAGTCGATTCCTCCGGCGGCGCTCGTGGCATCGACCAACACGAGGGCGTCATCGGAAGCGCCGGCAACACGCTCAACCGGTGCCATCACGCCGGTGGAGGTTTCGTTGTGCGGCCAGGCATACACGTCGGCGTCGTCGACGGCGGATAGTTCCCCCCGGGTGCCAGGCTCAGTGGCGACAACGTGGGGGGTAGTGAGCCAAGGTGCGCCGGCAGATTTCACAAACTTTTGACCAAACTCCCCAAAGCTCAAGTGTGCGCTTCGCCTCTCGATGACACTGTGTGCGGCGACATCCCAAAACGCTGTTGACCCGCCGTTTCCGAGCACTACTTCGTAGCCGTCTGGGATTGCGAACAGGGTGGCGAGGTGAGCTCGTACTCGCCCAACAAGGTCCCTGATAGGTGCTTGCCGGTGGGAGGTTCCCAGAAGTGCCGCATTAGCCACGAGGTGGTCGAGCTGGTTGGCGTGAACCTTTGACGGACCACAGCCGAAGCGGCCGTCGACGGGCAGAAGGTCAATGGGGATCCGGATTTCACTCATTTGTCTCAGTCTACGGGGTCTGGGAATACCCGGAAGCTGTGTTCGGTAAGCTTAGGCTTACCACACCAACAGGCTGATATGTCAAGGGGCTCACATGACTGATCTTGTCGACACGACAGAGATGTATTTGCGCACAATTGTCGACCTCGAAGAAGAGGGAATTCCAGCCTTCCGCGCCCGAATAGCTGAACGTATCGGCCACTCGGGCCCGACTGTTTCGCAAACAGTCGCAAGGATGGAGCGTGACGGACTTGTTGTCGTCGAAGCAGACAGGCGTCTTGCCCTCACAAAACTTGGGCGCGACAAAGCAATCAGTGTGACGAGAAAACATCGACTCGCTGAACGACTTCTCGCCGATGTCATCCGCTTGGACTGGTCACTCGTGCACGAAGAGGCCTGCCGCTGGGAACACGTCATGAGTGAGCAGGTGGAGAAAAGACTGGTTGTCATGTTGGATTCGCCCACCGAGTCCCCTTTTGGCAACCCCATCCCCGCGATGGACCACATTGGGGGCAAGAAAGCCGAAGACTTTCTCAAAGGAGTTAAGCGTTTGACCGAGGTGATGACAGATGACCCACGTGACGGGTTACTTCGTCGGATCGGTGAGCCTGCCCAGTTTGACCCGGAGCTTTTGGCTCAACTACAGAAACACGGCCTTATTCCGGGCAAGACCATCACCTTCAACGCCGTCGCAAACGGCATGGTGTGGTTGAGCTCAACCGGGTCCAATGCGGGCGTCATGGTCACGGAAGACTTCGCCAGCCACCTTTACATTGCTGCCTAGCCACGGCGCGCCAATACAGCAAAAATCAATCCTTCGGGGTTAGTGTTTTCTCATTCCGGTCGCCAATCGGAAAGGGGTACAGCCGTGATAACGACCACCGCAGTATCCCCGTGCGACCACCGGGCCTTCTTCCGGATACACTCTGCCGGCCAGCCACCCATAGTGGGATGTCTGCCGTCAGACACTGCTGGGCACTGCCATGACTTGGGCAGTGCCTTTTTTGTTGGCAGAGGAGTGGCCACATGACCCCCGCTGTGGCTGTTGCTGACAGACAAGTGACCGCGAGACGGTCACCGACCAGAACGCTCGTGTTGAACGCCGGATACGAACCACTGTCTGTCGTCTCGTTTCGGCGGGCATTGGTGTTGGTGATGAACAACCGCGCCGTCATCATCGAAGCAGACAGCGAGAATCCAGTGTGGACGGTGGCTGGTCCGCTCGAGCGCCCCACCGTCATTGTTCTCACCAGATACGTCAAACTTCCCAACCAGCGCAACA
>SKHB01000071.1 GCA_007117135.1 Microbacteriaceae bacterium
AGGACAGGGCCGAGACCGTTTTCGACCCGGTAGAAGCCTTCTTCGGTGCGCTCGCCTTGGATAAATGGCTTGTCACGCTCATCGTGGTCGGAGGTGATGAGGCTTGCAGCGAGTGAGTCGGTTCGGGCGATCACAATGGTCGGCACGCCGGCCACGTCTGCTGCCAGCCGAGCAGCGTTGAGGGTTCTCACGTGCTGTCCGGTGGGGACGAGAACTTTTCCTCCCATGTGCCCACACTTTTTCTCGCTGGCCAACTGGTCTTCCCAGTGAACACCGGCTGCTCCAGA
This sequence comes from Microbacteriaceae bacterium, assembly GCA_007117135.1. Taxonomy (GTDB): domain Bacteria; phylum Actinomycetota; class Actinomycetes; order Actinomycetales; family Microbacteriaceae; genus Pontimonas. Next base: position 288 of record SKHB01000071.1, read on the forward strand.
CGAAATCATTTGCGTCATGAGTTCGTAAGCATTCAGGGGGCCGCCAAAGCCGGCCTCAGCATCGGCCACAATCGGGACCATCCAGTCACGGGAAAGGTTCCCTTCGGCCCATTCAACTTGGCCTGCTCTCAGGAGGGCGTTGTTGATTCGACGCACAACGGCGGGAACAGAGTTTGCCGGGTAGAGGCTTTGGTCGGGGTAGGTGTTGCCGGAAAGGTTGGCGTCACCGGCCACCTGCCAGCCGGAGAGGTAAATGGCTTTGAGGCCAGCGCGAACCTGCTGGACAGCTTGGTTTCCTGTCAGGGCGCCAAGCGCACTGATCCACTCTCGGGGGTCTTGGTTTTGCCCGATGAGGTCCCACAGCCTCTCCGCTCCGCGACGTGCGAGTGTGTGCTCTTCTACGACGGGACCGCGCAAAGCAATGACGTCTTCGGCTGTGTAGTCGCGCTTAATTCCTGCCCAGCGCGGGTTGGTTGCCCAGTCGTTGGCGAGTTGGTCGGCGGTTTGGTCCATCATGGTGTGCTCCTTCAAAAATATGGATAAGCTCAGTTTCAGGCAGATTTTTGGGCCCAAACCCGAAAAAGCCAAAGAAAAAGTAGCTTTTTTCTCGAATATGAAAAATAGGTGGGGAAATGTCTGAAGATACCTCATTGAGTTCGGTGGCGAATGATCGACTGGTGATCGGAAAGACCATTCGCTCGTTACGAAAAAAGAGTGGCCTCACCCTTCAGCAGGTTGCCGACGAATTAGAGCGGGCCGTTAGCTACGTATCGGGAATCGAGAACGGGAAGCGAGACGTCAAAGTCGCCGAGCTCCACACTTTTGCCCGACTCTTCGGCGTCGACGTTGACAGTATGTTGAAGCCTGAAGCACTCGACTCCCGCGCTGGGCTCGAAGTCGAGTGGGAGCGGATTCAAAACGGGCCCCTGTATTCGCAACTTGGTTTACCCCGGTTGGCGGCCAGAAAGACGTTGTCCGATGATGCGCTGACAGCGCTCATTGGACTCCACGCCGAACTAGAAAACATGCACCGACGGCGAGCTGCCACCCCTGAAGAGGCGCGACGAGCCAACACTGCACTGCGAGCAAGAATGCGTAACCAGGGCAACTACTTTGCCGAGCTGGAGCAGCTCGCCAGGGACCTGCATCGAGCAATCGGCCACGAACAAGGCCCCCTGTCGCAAAGGCTTGCCGCTGAGTTGGCTCAGCAATTGGGGTTCACCCTCCACTACGTGGGTGACTTACCGCCGATGACCCGGAGTGTGACAGACGCAAAATATATGCGAATCTTCCTTCCCCGACAGGCCGGCAACGACCCCAGGACTGTCCTCTTACAAGCCCTTGCCGCCCACGCTCTCGGGGTGGCAGAGATAACACACTACGAGGACTTTTTGTGGCACAGGGTGCGCATCAACTACCTTGCCGGTGCGCTACTCATCGATGAAACCTCGGCTGTTGACTTTCTCGCCAAAGCAAAAGACCAGCGGCAGTTGGCGGTAGAAGACCTTCGAGACCACTACGCCGTCACCTACGAAACGGCGGCCCATCGTTTTACCAACCTCGCAACGCAACACTTGGACATCCCCGTTCACTTCCTCAAAGCCAACAGCGCCGGCACGGTGTATAAGGCGTATGAAAATGACGGTGTTCTTTTTCCCTCCGACCCGCTTGGCGCTGTTGAAGGACAAACGGTGTGTCGAAAGTGGAGTGCCAGACAAGTGTTCAAGGAAGAAGACCGACTGACCCCCTTCCACCAGTACACGGATAAACCCAATGGCACCTACTGGTGCACCTCCAAAATTGAGTCAACGCCGACGGGAACCTTCTCCCTGTCTGTTGGAACACCCTTCGATCACGTCAAATGGTTCCGAGGACGAGAAACCACCAGGCGGGGGGCAAGTAGTTGCCCCGATGAGGGCTGCTGTCGTCTTGCCCCGGTGGAGCTCAGCCACAAATGGGAAGGCAAAGTTCGCTCCCAAGCCATGATGAATACGGCACTCCTCGCCGCCATGCCCAGAAACGCCACCCCCGGCGTTGACGAGGGTGACCTACTGGACTTTTTGGAGCAGCATGAACCCCGATAACCCCCCGACACTTCCCCACCATGAGCTCAGCACACGCGGTGTCGGGCCATGGCCGGGGCCATGGCCCGAAGGCGACCAGTGGGATCAGGAGCTTCTTGCGACAGGTGACTCCCGAAATGTTGCCGACCACTTCCGCTACTGGACCATGGAGGCGATTGTCGCGGAGCTCGACACCAAGAGGCATGCTTTTCACGTCGCCATTGAAAACTGGCAACACGATCTCAATATTGGCTCGATTGTTCGAACGGCGAACGCTTTCCTCGCCGACACCGTTCACATTGTTGGCAGGCGTCGGTGGAACAGGCGGGGAGCCATGGTCACTGACCGCTACCAACACGTGATGTATCACGAGGACGCCGAGGCATTAGCTGCCTGGGCCAGGGAGGAAGGCCTTCCCGTGATCGGCATCGACAACGTTGACGGCTCGAAGCCCATCGAGACAGAGAAACTCGAGGAGCGGTGTGTTTTTCTTTTCGGTCAAGAAGGCCCGGGTCTCACCCCCGAGGCGTTGGCAGCGTGTGATCGAGTGCTAGAAATTAGTCAGTTTGGGTCCACGAGATCCATTAACGCCTCCGCAGCCGCGGCCATCGTGATGCATCGATGGATTGTGGAGCATGTCTTTTCTTCGCGCTAATGGCAGTGATACGGCTGAATACTCAACA
>SKHB01000032.1 GCA_007117135.1 Microbacteriaceae bacterium
GAAAAGTCGGCTCCCATTCCAACGAACTGACTTCCTTGCCCAGCAAAGACGTAAGCTATCTTTTCCATGTGTCTAATCGTTCGATATGAGGGGTCAAAGAGAAGAGGTTTTCAATGATGGTTTTCACGGATGTGATTTCTTTAACCAAGCCCGCGGACTGACCCGCCATGATCGATCCGTTCTCCATGTCGCCCTCCACTGCAGCTTTGCGTAGGGAACCTAAGGTCAACTCTTCGAGTCGATCTAAATCAATCCCTTCCTTCACAATCTCCATATATCGTCTCGACATTTTGTTTTTGATCACTCGACAAGGACGCCCGGTTTCTCGGCCAGTTACGGTCGTAGAGGTGTCTTTGGCATCAACGATGGCTTGTTTATAGTTGATGTGGATGGGGCACTCATAACTGGCCATAAAAATGGTTCCGCATTGCACGCCAGTGGCACCAAGAGCAAGACAAGCCAACACAGTACGGGCATCGGCAATCCCTCCCGCTGCTATCACATCGATAGAGACAGCATCCACAACTTGAGGAACCAGAACCAGTGTGGTGAGTTCACCAATGTGACCGCCAGCTTCTGTTCCTTCACAAATCACTGCGTCGGCTCCCGCTCGCTCCATTCGAACCGCAAGAGCGACACTGGGAACCACAGGAATGACAATAATTCCGGCGTCTTTCCACATCTTCATGTAAATGCCAGGATTTCCTGCTCCCGTCGTTAGCACAGGTACTTTCTCCTCGACAGCCATTTTGGCGATGGCTTCTGCATGAGGACTCACCAAGAGCACGTTCATGCCAAATGGTTTGTCTGTTAATTGCTTGATCTTTCGAACTTCTTCGCGAAGTTGCTCGGCGTTCCAACCACCCGCTTGTAAGATACCCAAGCCACCTGCGTTGGAGACCGCTGCTACCAATTGATGAAAGGCGACGTTCGACATCGCGCCTTGAATGATGGGATAACGACAACCTAGACGTTCAAAAATGTTCATAATGTACTCCTTGTGGGTGGAACATGCTCAAAGATTCCAATTTTTCGATACTTGTTATATCGTTGCTCCAATAAATAATTTGGGGATTTTTTCATGTATTTCTGAAGAAAACTGGACATTCCAAAGGCCACTTCATCAAAGACAATAAATGGATAGCTATGAGCCCCTTCTAATGGCTCGTCATAGACGTGTTCAATAATCTCTAATGATTTTAAATCCTGCGCGGTCAGTCGCATCAATTCCGCAGCCTGTTTGGCTTTAGAAGCGTCCTTCCATAAAATGCTAGCGAATCCTTCTGGCGACAATACCGAATAGATTGCATGTTCCATCATGTGCACTTCATTGGCGACGGCGAGTGCCAAAGCGCCTCCAGACCCTCCTTCGCCAATGATGATGGACAAAATGGGGACACGTAATTGGCTCATCGCCATTAAGTTGGTTGCGATGGCTTCTGCTTGACCCCGCTCTTCGGCACCAATCCCTGGATAGGCGCCGGGCGTGTCAATGAAGGTGACAATCGGGCGGTTAAATTTTTCAGCTTGCTTCATCAATCTCAATGCTTTGCGATACCCTTCTGGGTGCGCCATCGCAAAGTTCCGATAAATGTTATCTTCTGTTGATCGTCCTTTTTGCAATGCAATATAAGTAATCGCTTGATTCTCAAACGTTCCAATGCCTCCGATCACGGAGGGATCATCACGATACAGTCGATCTCCATGAAGTTCGATGAAGTCGGGACTTAGGGCCAATATGTAATCCAAACCAGTCGGTCGACTCGCGTGTCGAGCGAGTTGGACCTTCTCAAACGCGGACATGGATAAGGGAATCTTTTGGTTCTTCCATTTCGTGCGGGCTTCAATATGCCTTGCGGGCCACGAAGAAGAAGCGCGGTTGTCTTTTAGGACGGCATCGTATTGGACTTCAGGGGAGATCATAATGAACCTCGCACATGAAAGCGTAAGAGATTCGCTAGGGTATGTCGCAGGTCCTTTCTGGGGACGACCACATCAACAAATCCTTTTTCCAAGAGAAACTCCGCCGATTGAAATCCTTCGGGCAATGTTTGACGAATCGTCTGTTCAATGACCCTGGGGCCTGCGAATCCAATCAACGCCTCAGGTTCTGCCAGAATAATGTCGGCTAACATCGCAAATGAGGCAGAGACACCGCCGGTTGTGGGGTGAGTAATGACACTAATGTAGGGCAATTTTGCATGTTGGAATCGGCCGATTTCGGAAGCGGTTTTTGCCATTTGCATGAGTGATAAGATTCCCTCTTGCATTCTGGCACCGCCTGACGCAATGAATAGAACCACAGGCTTTTGTTGTTTGTAGGCGTGTTGAAAGGTCAATGTTACCTTCTCCCCAACCACAGAGCCCATGCTCCCCATTAAGAAATAGGAATCCAATACCCCAACAATCACAGGAATGCCTTGAATCGATGCTTCGCCAAATCGGTACGCTTCTTGGACCCCATTTTGTTGAAGTTGATTCATTTTTTTTAGATAGTCAGGCATCGAAAAAGGGTCAAGCGATTGGTAACCCAGACCAAGCTCATTCCATACTCCCTCATCCACGGTTATGGAGAGCCGCTCATAAATGCCTAAGCGGTGAGCATAATTACATTGGTGACATACAAACACTTGTGATACCCATTCCTCTGCTACGATGGGAATATTACAACGAGGACATTCTGAAGGTAGGTTGATTGAAATTTGTTGAATGAACTTAGAGGTAAGGGGCTTGATTTGTCTTCGGTAATGATTGAACTGGCGGATTTCATCTTTTCTTTTTGTGAGTATTGATGGTAGTTTGCTCATATTAACGATAGTAGAGCACACTCGCTGCTTCTTGATCCATGAAACGAATGTGATATTCTCCTTTTACAAAGCTCGGATTATGGCAGATCATGTAAAGCATTTTTTGATTACTGGAAACCCCTTCGATAACGAGTTCTGATAACACTCGTCTCATTTTATTGATTGCTTGTAGTCGAGTTGCGGCATGAACGATGACCTTTGCAATCATGGA
>SKHB01000079.1 GCA_007117135.1 Microbacteriaceae bacterium
ATCGGCATGTCCAGTGAGGCGATCTCATACTCAATGGATCCACACAAACAACTCCCTTTCACGGATACCTCCTTGGTACAGTTAACGCCGCCAACACGCGCAGCTTTGCAGTGAAGGCGCAGCCGCAACGAAAAAGCTGTCGCCGTGCTTGGCCTTGTTGGGCGCGCAGAAAGACAACCTCACTTTAATCCTATTACTTTTAATAACTCAGGCTTTGAAAATACTCTACATCCGATTGGAACACATGGTTCCTTAATCCTCCGCACCAACCTACACATAGATTTATCCGCAGTGAACGCTTTGCAGTATGGAAGCAAACTAAGATGATATAGATCACCAATATCTGAGTTTTGCGGTTTTACTTTATTCGCAGGATCAATCTTTACATAAAGATACCAAAATATAAGGGAAGCCATCCTAACAGAAGAAATTTTTACAACCTTTTGTCTTCTCCGCTTACTAACTTGATACTCCAAGATCCCATCAACTTCTTCACGCGGAGCGTGTCGCATATCCAGCGAATACAGGAACAGCTCTTTATGCTCATTGAACTTGCACAACTTACCCATGCAGTCACGCTCTAAATAACCATCTTTCAAAGCATTATCAATTATTCTCTCAACATCGACTAACCATGTCTTTTTGATTTCGTTGTAATTTTTTACCCATTCGCGGATATCTTTTCCTTGATCTAAAAAAAGCGGATCTGCTCTCAAGAATCTTAATAGTGTTTCTTCGCGGAACTCATCATCAAGATCCCTTAGATCCAATCGAATCGGAAGCTGACCAATAGTATCAAGTTTATTCTTGATTTCTTCTTTCCATACATCAAATGGATCAACGACAGCACATGGAACACTGGAATAAAATTTTACTGCATGCTGTGTTCGTTCAGGTCCATTCGAATTCTGCCACCCAGGATTGTACAGTTCTACAAGGGAGAAAGAGCTGAATAGAACTGTATAGTTGTTATCCAGAATATATTTTCTCAGGGCATCGAAAAATCCAGGCTCTTGCAAGGAACCGAGAACCCAGTTGTCAATGAAAATGAACTTTGTCAACCAACGACCTCCTTGCCGCCCAACGCCCGTATTTGCGGCTGGTTTGTAGCGCAGCGGAAAACCAGTCCGACAACATACGCTTGTTACACCAAGTGGTCAGATAAGAATCGTTCGACATCTCTAATCATCTCCTTGACTTCATCATCACTAAAGGAAGTCCAATCACCATGTGCCGCGCTATTTCTAATATCAGCCAGAGCTGTAATTCTCTTCTGTTGCAACTTATTGTACACACCAGCCTTAGCTAGATCTGAATTCATTTTATCGAGCTTCCCATGTGGTAATGAGTTATCAGTACAGAGATCTCGTAGCGTTGTCTCCAGAACAACCCCTGCAACAACTGCAGCGGGGCCTTTATATCCGCTGCTAAGAATCTCTGTAGCTTGCTCCAGCTCAGAGTCGAATAATTCGGCTTGAACAAGATTTTTTACTGATGTAAGAAAACCACCCTGGAAGTCATTTTTAGCAGCCATAAACACCGGCTTAACTCTTTTGAAGATACTATAGCTATCATCCATGGTTATAGGCTTTTCAGCTTTTACAAATGCATTAATATGTTCGCTATCATTGCCGCATGTTTTAACAATTAGCGATTTCGCCTTTACCTTCCACTCGTCAAAGATTTCTTCGTCAACTTGGTCATAGTTTCCATAGCCACCATGTTTCGTAACCTTGGTTGCTGCAATGCGTAATGCTTCCTCTGCCAAGTCATCAAATCTTTGTGATAGTTTTTTGATCAAGGTGATTTCCTATGGGTTTAAGGTGTAACGCTTAGCGTCACCGGTGATAAAGCCGAAGCGAAGCTGAGGCATTGTCATCCGGTGCACGGTTTTGTTAGAAATTATCTCTCTAGCTTTTTAGAAATGTATGAATAAACTAAAAATACTATTATCAAAGCTGTGATGGAGGATATTGCACCATAAAAGCTCGGGTAACTAGTGTTTTGTGCCAAGTCATCTCTTACATAAAAAAACAAAATCAAACAGAGTAATGCTGTTATGAAAAATACTATTGAGTCAATAAATAACACTGTTATTTTTTTAATAATCATTGATTATTCTCTCAATTATATCATTAAACTCTAAAAGGTTTTTTTCATGTAGTGTAATGGCCTTAAGAATGGGAGCAACACTATCCTCAATGAGTATATAAGCCATATCTAAGTTATGACTCCTGAATATACTGTATATTTTTGGATGTTCCTGTTGCAACCTCTTACTTGCTTCTGAAGCCCTCTCTAAGAGTCCTTGAATCAAGAGTGCAGATGCCGCCACACCTACACCGAATTTTAAAGCACGACTGGCGATAGCTTTAACAGCAATTTCCCTAGCGATTTTTTGGGATACTAGTGTTGTCAAAGCTACTTGAGTTGACATTCTGCTGGTCATAAAACTAGCGCCAACTCCAGCTTTTTTTGCAATTTCTTCGATTGTAGAGTCCGGCAATAAGTCGTAGAATTCAGTAAGTATTATTTTTACCATTTTACTGATGGGGCCAGCTTGTGAAGAGCCGTAAGCAATTGCCATTCTTATTGAATTTACTGCTCTTTCTCGCTCAGCATGATTTTCTGCTCGTACAGCCTTTCCACCTGCGATATCTTCAAATGTTCTTCTTGCTCCATATGCCAAGTCCATCGGTATAGATATTACTCCATCAACAGCTGCTTTTGCTAAGTCATTTATATACATCCTGATTCCACCTATATCTTTGATTTCTAACGCCGAAGCACAGCGGCGACCTTGGAGTGGCGACGAAGGAGCCACGTAAAGGGCGTCCGGCGGCCACCGGCCGCGAACTGCTGCGCCTTGTTAATTGGATACCTCAATGTAGCACTTGGGCTTGATACGCCCGAAATCCCGGCGAACGTTTGATTTCAGCGTCTTTTTGGAGTCGAGCACCTTTGCCTCGCCATTTTCTCGGACGAACAGAACCCAATGCCAAAAAGGCTTGC
>SKHB01000116.1 GCA_007117135.1 Microbacteriaceae bacterium
ATCCTCTGGTTCCCGATCCAGCCCCGAAATCATCATCGCGCCGTTGAACGAGGAAGATGGTGAACTCTTCGATGCTGTTGCCATCCGCAGTCGTAGCCAGTTGCCCGTTGCCCATGCCGTGCGTGTAGAGGACACCGAGCACTCCATCCCGGTACTGTAGCCCTGTTGATATGTCGCCGGAAACGCTTGTTCCGGCACCGAGGTAGATGCGCCCCTGCGTACTGAGTACACCCTCCGGCACGGCGTCTCGCCCGTTCGGCCCTTGGTCATACCATTTGGTCACGCGCAGGGTGTCGTTCTCAGAGTCTAAGAAAGCCAACATTGCCGCGGTGTCCGCGTTGCCCTCCGCGTCGAAGCCGACGTCCAGCGTCTCCTCGTCGCTCTCCCTCGTGATCTCGATGCAGGGGCCAGTGTAGGACTCGACCACCTTACGCAGCGAGAACGCTGCGTACATGTTCTCGGGGGAGGGGAGGAACCCGGCAGGCTCGGGGGGCTCGATGTCGTCGATGTCACTGAACACCAGACATCCCGCCCACAGGTGACTGGTGTCGTCGTCGTCATCCCGGACCTCAATAGCGAAGCTGCACAGGTCCCCAGGCACCACCACGTCGGGGTCGAGCTCGAACTGGAAACGCATGAGCCCGGTGGATGCGTCGTAGTCCGGGGTCGGGGTGATGAGGGCGGTGGCGTCGAGGTCGTCGTGATTGGTGACCTGGAGCCCGACTCGGAGGTGCTCGGAGTCGGTGAGGAAGTAGCCCTGCACCACGAAGTTCCCCCCCGGATTGCTCGGGTTCGCCGGCCCTGATCCCAAGGGCGGGATACGGTGGAGGACCTGCGTCAAGGTGCGGAACGTGTCTCCCGTAACGGTGAGGGGCTCCGTGGGGTGTTCTCCTTTGGCAGGGTTCGTGGCCTTGGTACCGCGCCCGAAGCCCCAGATCATCCTCCCGTGGGTAGCAGTGCTGCGATCCAGGTCGACGAGGTACTGAAGCTGGTCCGGCGAGGGAGCGGTCCGCACCGCGGGTCGGTTGGCGTCGAGGCCAGCGAATGGGATGTCGGGGACGGCGAATGACATCACTCCTCCGTGGGGATGGCTCTGTACGGGTATGCGGTAGAGAGCGAGGCCGCCCAAACGTATACGAAGGGTTCCTCGACGGTGCTCTCCCACTCGTGGTGGTCCCCGTAGCACTGCGCCTTGTCGGGCAGGCCGGGCGTGTCGAAGTCGTGCTGCACCCGCGCGGCGGTAGTAACTTGGGCTCGCATGGGAGCCGTGAGCCTCGCGAGCCCTAACCGGGCGTAGGGCAGGTCCCCACTGGCGCAGTTCCACGCCCCGCACTGCGAACCGTAGTAGGCCCATGTGTCGTTTTCTTCCGCCGGCCTGGGGGCATTCGGCGCCACGGCGGCCTCGGAGTCGAACTGTAGGACCTCTTGGTAGGTGCCCCAAGTAATCGCGGACACCGCCGGCCAGGCCAGCATGTGCGCTCTGACAGCCTCCTCGTATCCGGTTTCGGAGTCCAGGTAGGTCTCGGGGGTCACCAACGCGACGAGTTCGTCGAACGTCCACGACGCCCACCGACGGGTCTGGCTGGGGTCTCCCGAGTAGTCCTCCTCCTCGGAGCTTGGGACCCCGTGATGAGCTGCGACCTGATGGGCCCACATCCGCGTATCGAGGTCGCGCTGAAGAGTCCCCGACAGCACGCATTCTGTCGCGATGACCTCCTCTCCGTCGAGCTTCTCGAAATGATGTGCCAGGAAGGAGGTTCTGGCTTGGCGGTGCACCACGGGGTCGGGAGCGTCTCCGACTCCCGGAATGGCGTCTTGAGTCACGTATGGCGTCCCACGGAACGCGGGGTCCGTAGTGACTTGGTTCCCGCAGGGTTGCAACACGGCGTAGGTGTGCAGGGCTGTCAAAGCCCTAGCGACCTCCAACCAGCTCGGCGGCGTGAGTCGACGACCGGGCTGCTGCTGCTGTCCCGGGGTACCTACGTACTGGGTTTCGGGAGGGATACGAGTGCTCATGGGTCCTCCACGGCTTCCTCCACGAGGACCGATTTGATTACGATCCCCGTGGACTCAAAGATACCATCGAAACCGAGGTACTCATCGCTGGTGACACCGCCCGCAGCGGCCACTGCTGCGTTCCGCCCCACGTCGCTACGGAACACTGGCTGCGGCATCGGTGGCATGGTGAACAAGGTGTAGTCCTGCGTATCGCCTTCTTCGAGGATGAGGTTTTCGTGCTCGACGAAGTAGAACTGAGGCCATGGGAGCATTGGCATCGTGAATGAGGACAGCTCGGGTCCTTGGGCTCGGGTCCTCTTGCGTAGGATCCTCCCCGTGAGGGCCGGCTTCGCTTCCCCGTCAGGGACCAAGAAGAAGAAGGTCACCGGACATTCCAGCATGGTCCTTCTCGTCACCGACCAGCCGTCCTGTACTCTGCCGAGCTTGATGCCAGTCAACACGGCCGCCGGCAGATCGACCTGCTCGCCGAGCTGGGAGCGAATGTAAAGCACGGGCCACACACCCGGCCAGTTCTCCTCGAAGTGTGCGCTGGGAGCCCACGCCGGCACCTCGAGCGTGGCGACTTGGTAGGCATTCGTGGTGGACTCCAGTGGGTTTGTATCGGCGAACGTGGTGGTGTCGGCGTACAGGGGATAGTCCGACGGGGGCCCGCTGAGGTTGGTACCGAGCACGACATCGACCTTGCCACCGAATCGGCCGGCGGGGTCGTAGAAGCTCGGGATGGTCTTGTACAGCAACGACACACGGAACACGCGCCGGCGCGCCAGGTCCAGGTCGTGGGGGCCGAAGGGGCTGATGGGGAGCGGTAGAGCCTTCCAGAAGTAGGGCGGGGTGTGTACTTGGAGTCCCTGCACACCGGAGGCGGCTTCGTTGTAGTCCTGGAACCACGCGAAGCTGTGTTGGCGCGGCCACCGGGTAGCGATCTCGTTCGCGTTCCTGCTGATCAGGGTTCCGTACCCGGAGTGTACCGCCTCGCCGGCTGCGATGTGCTCGTCACTGATGGCTTTCCAGTTCATGGTGCTCTCCACCTCCAGCGGGCGTCGAGGAACGCATTGTACCTCCACGAGTGGGCCTCGTCGGCGGGTGCCGTGATCCCGGTGTCGGCCAGGTCGTCGAGGTCTCGGAGGATGACGTAGGCGGCGTCGACGGGCACATCAATGCTCAGGTGGGCGATTCCGGCGCTGGACACCGGCCCCATGTCGGCGTCCGCGATGGCGCGGAACCACTGGTCGAGGACCCGGACGGGCACCGTGGTGGGGATGTCTTCCAGGAACCGGAACTGTGCGGAAGCAGTACCGTCCTCATACCCGGCGATGACGAACTGGTCGTCCGCGAGTCCGGTGCGGTCTTCGTCGACGGGGAGCGTCATGGCCCAGTAGTTCCCAAAGGAAGGCAGAGAAGGGACTTCTTGCTCGATGACACGGCCGGTAACGACCCTCACCCCGCTGTGGATGTCGTGCTGTACCGCGGTGATGAGCACAATGCCCCGGATGCCGGCGCTGCCGTCGATGTTCGTGACCTCGGGGAAGTCGACGAGGACCTGGGATCCCGGAGTCAGGAGGTCGACGGCGGGAAAGAAAGGAACCACCTCGAACCGAATCTGGGGCTTCCCGATCTGCCAGCGCTCGACCTTGTCGTCGCGGAACACAGTGTTGACGTTGCGGATAATCGTGAACGCCAGGCTGAGATCGGCGTCGATGAACGCGGGGTTCTGCCACCACGTTCCCGGGAACGGAGTCCGGGTTCCGGGGTCGATGCGCAGGAAGGGGGTCCAGTCGACCTCGAAGTTGGCCTGGAGGCTCGCGTTGCGGCTGATCGGCACAGCCTGCTTCCCCGACACCTGGAGACTTGAAGTCTGGCGGATGATGACGTCCTCGAGCTTGACCTGCTGGTCGCCAAGCTGGCTGTTCAGCCGGATAGCGGGGGGGTCCCCGATCGCGAAGTTCGCCACGAAAGTGGGCCGAATGAGGTACCGCAAGGTCCGGTCTTCGGCATCGAGCGTGTAGGACTGGATCAGGTCCTTGGCCTCGCTGCGCAGCGTGATGTCGACGGGGTCGCTGTGATTTTCCGCATTGAGATCGTCCCTGGTGATGGACACCAGAAAGTCCCCCGTCTCGGGGTCCACGTACTCGGAATCGAAACTGTCCATGGTCCGGATTTCCAACGCGCCGCGTGCATTGGCCACCAAGGCGAGCCCGAAAGGTTGCAGTACCTGCTCCTCTAGCCACTTCGCCGGGTCCTCGGCGTCCTTCGCGGTCATGACGACGTTCGCCATCGTGACGCTGCGCAAGGGTACACCGTTCTCGGCACCCGGTCCCGGAACCTCGGTGAGCGGGTCGCTGTAAGGCGTGATCCGGTAGTCTTCTACCTGCCGCACGTGGACGGCGTTGTAGGGAAGCCCGAGCCCGAACATGCGAGGCAGTACATCGTAGACGCCGTTGTCTCCAGGTTCCACGCGGTACTCCCCGGGGTCGAGGCTGAGGTCGACCTGGTCGGCAAAGCGGGACGTGCCGGTGGAGAGCAGGACCTGGAGGACGACCTCGGCGACAGAGACCGTCACCACGGTATGCGCAGAGTAGGGGCGGGTCGTAGTGGCAGAACCTCGGATCGTGCGAGCGATCTGCCCCGTGAGACCACGCAAGACCTGGAACGGGTTGTCGGCGGTGTTCGTGTAGAAGACGTGCACGGGTTCCGAGAATCCGGCGTATTCGGTGACGACCCGGTTCGCCAGCCGCAGGTAGCCGGCCTGGGATGCACGAAACTGGGCGATGGACTCCAGAGAAATCGAGTCGAAAATGTCCCCCGTGGGGGACAGGGTGGAGAGCCTCGTCCACCGACCAGCGGGGACGTCGCCGGGGTCTACTAGCCCTAGAGGGTAGTTCCGCGGGTCACCGGGGAAGCTGGGCACCGTGAGGTAGCCGGTGGGGACGCGGACGTCAGCCAGGCCGAACGCGGACACGTTGTCGGATCCGGGTCGCGAGTCGGTCTGGCTCCTTGGTACGAAATCCCGGGTCGACCACCACAGGCGTTCTTCTCCGGAGATGTCCCTTGCGGTCTCGTAGGCGAATTCAAAGTCATCCTCCCGGTCGCCGAGTGGGACTCCGAGCTTCGATACCGCCCAGAGGTACACGTTGAGGGAAGTATTCCGTGCCGGCGGGTCGGGCTCGAAGCCTCCCCCGGGAGCCACGTCCAGACGTGTGACCTGGTAGGTGTAGTCCAGAGGGTACTCGTCCGTGTTGAGTTCAGCCAGGAAAGGTTGGTAGCTCAGCAGGGCGTGCGGGAACGCATAGCCACCGAATGCGACCCATTGCGGACTTTGAGGGTCCTCGGCTGCGAGTGCGTCCCGGGCTTCCTCAAAGGCGCCGGTCTCGGGCACGAAGCGCAGGTCGACCAGGACGTCGAACGGGGACACGTACATATCCGGGTTACGGAACGTACCCGCGCCGGTGCGGATGTTGCGCAACGAGTCCGAAAGCTCGGGGCTGAGCGCGGCCACCTTGCGGGTGCTGCGCAGCCACGACAGGGAGTCGACTACCTGCCATGTCAGCGAGGTGCTGTAGTCACCGTCTCCCCACGCATCGAGGTAGCCATCGTAGACCTTGCGAGCGTGGAGCATGGGGTTCGGGTCTCCGGGATCCACGGACCACATGATGACTCGCCTGCCCGACCCGGACGGAGGCGCACTCCATGCCTCCGCGCCGCGGGGGATGTCCCCGTTAGCGTAGGACCCGAACACGTTCGTCACCGCACGCCCCGACAGCTCCTGGTTTCCGGAGTCGGAGAGCGCGTACAGCCAGTCCGTGGTGTCGTTACCCCAGTACAGGGCCCTCCCGTCCTGGGTTTCATAGTTGACGGTGAATGTATCCGCGCCTTCTGTAAAATCCAGCACCATGGTGCCGATGTTGAGGTCGTACTCCCGGCTGCGCAGCGTCATGCCGGCATTGTCGGAGCGGAGCCCGGGGATGGCCAAGGAGCCCCATGTCCACTTCGCTTGGGAGGCGAGGACCTCGATACCCTGGGCGGCGTCGGGGAACGGCTTGAGGCTGCCCGCTTCGGTGCGCTGATCACTCAAGCGGGCCGGGTTGATGACTGTGAATGTGAAACCGGACGAAGAGGCCAATCCGCCCCGAACCGAGATTTCGGACTGCAGCTGGGTGGTCCACGAGCTTACCAGGTCCTCGTAGAGCGTCTCGCGACTCACTTCGGGGAGGTAGGGTGCCAGGCGGCTCACGAGGTCCCTCAGCGGCTCCGAGCACACGGCACGAGCCACGTAGGGGAACAAGAACGCATCCTTTGGCAATACCGACTCCGCCTCCCCGCTGAGCGGGAGGGCCCACTGGGTGCCGGCAGCGCTCAAGTCACGGCACCGGGCCTCGAAAACCCACTGGTCCCCTACCACGGAGCCGGCCCCGACCACGAAGACACCGAGCTTGGTGTCGGGGTCCAGGTAAAGGTCGAAGTGTGCGCCGGCGGGGATGACGTCAGAGACGGAGCCGAAGTCGGCCACGGCGAAGACCCACCCAGGCCCGTCGAGCGGTTCCTCGGGGACCTGGACGGTGAACAGGTCCTCGGAGTCTTGGTGGATACCCGGCGGCTTTGCGTAATCCTCCCCCGGCCAGTCTCGGTCGGCGAGGGCGTATCCCCACCCGGGGAACTCGATGACCAGCGCGTTCCTCATGTCGCAACCCCCACAGGGATGGTGTACGGTCCCACCACGAAGGGGGACGGAGTCGTGCTTGGCTCTTGGGAGGCGATCGCGATGTTCGCCAGCCGGAAGTCGTCCTCCTGGTAACTCCGGCCTTGTGCGTCGTCGGCCACGACGTCACCGCCGAGAATCTTGACCACCCGGCCGCGGAACTCTCCGTAGTAGGCCACGGAGTCGAGGACCTCGGCGTCGGGCACCTTGGTCCATACGTAGTAGTCGAGGTCGTGCACCGTGGAGGCCGCCATGAATTCGTACAGGTTGTTCGGGCTCTGCTGCCTGACGGAGTCTTCTTCGAAGGCGGGGTCAATGCGACGGTACCCGTACAGGTTCTTCGCGGATACCAAGGGAAAGGTGAGTCCGCGTTCGTATCGGGTCCCCCACTGGGAGACCCGCTTGCGGTGGCTGAAGGGGTTCGTGGCTTGCCCGACACTCCGTGCCAGGCTGCGGTTGTCTCCGTACTGGAGGACCTGGGGGCAGAATACTCCCGCGGGGGGGAGGGGCAGCGGCAGAGCGACCTCGGCGGCGAGCGGGAAGGTCGACGTGAACGTGGAACCGAAGGCCCCCAACCAGTTCGACCCCACACGTTCCATGTAGTCCGGAGTCAGCAACGTGTTCGGGCTCGAGATCGCGATCTGGAGACTCCCGGACACGTAGCCCTCGTCGTCGTCGGCGAAGACGGACAGCTTGGGTTCGTGGGCTCTGGCCCCTGTCCATGTCTGAGCGGTCCACGGAGACGCGGACCCAAACACCCATCGAACTCTCCAGTTGGTCGCGTTGAGATCGTCTCCCGTGGTCTGAAGGAGGTTCTCCAGAACAGGGGCCAGAAAGGGGAACACGGGCACGGATGCGTCCCAGGCCAGCACGAGTGGGTTTGGGTCCGCGAAGCCGGCAGCGTCCCCGGAGCCCGTGATGGTGAGCACGTACTCGTCGACGCCGTGCTGCGGGCCGGTGGCCCAGCTGATGATGGGTTCGATGTAGGGTCGCATCACATCCCTCTCTGGCCGAGTCGGGCGCCTCGTTGGTCGGCCTGCCGCTGCCGGAGGCTGAACTCGCGGGGGTCGCCCACCATCCCGATGTTGTAATTCACCGTGCTGGTCTCGTTGACCGTGGTCTGAGCTGCCTGCTGCTGGGGAGCGGACACCGCCGGCCCGCCGCCCCCGCCTCCGCCTCCGCCACCGCCTCGAGCTCCCAGGCTGCCGCCGAGAACGCGACCGAAGGCGAGCTGGGCGGCACCCGTGGCTGCGCTGATCTTGCCGGCCTGCGGGGTCATGAGCAGGGCACGGATGGGCGCGGAGATGATGTTCGAGAGACCTTCAGCCATCATCGAGCTACCCAAGGCGCGGCGGCGCTCACGGGCCTCGGCTCGAGAGGCTCCCGCGTAGACGCCCACCATCCGGTGGACGTAGGACGTCATGAACGCCTCCTCCTGGGAGCGGGTCTCCTCGATCATCTTGGCCATTTCCTGCTCCTTACGCAGTTTCTCCTCGAGCTCCTCGGAATGGAGACGCTCCCGTTCGGCCTTCTGCTTGTTGAGGTCTGCGAGTTCGAGCTCGTCGGCTTCCATTCGGATCTCGGCACGGACGCGCTCGAACTCGTACAGCATCTCGATACGTTCCGCGATCTCCTGACGCTCCCGCTCCGTGGTCGAGGAGAGCATGGCCATGTGAGCGGCCTGGAGCTCGTCCTGGAGATTGACTTCCTCTTCGAAGGAAGAGAGCCGGAGGTCCCGGAGAAGCTGCTGCCGGCGCTCCTCCTCGGCCATGTTACTGCGCCGGATGGACTCGAGCCTCTCCACGCCGGCCTGGCGGGCGGCGATCTGCTCCATGAACTCCCGCGTGACTCGGGACTCCAGGGCGAGCTGCTCCCGGATGAGGTCCTGCTCGGCACGCAGGGCGGCGCGACGCTCCTCCTCGGCACGCCGTTCGGCTGCGCGCCGGCGCTGCTCCGCCTCCCTGCGCTCGGCTTCTAGCTTGGTTCGCTCATTGGACCGGCGTCGGTTGGCCAGGTCCTGGTCAGCCATGATGGCATCAAGGTCCTTGAGGGCTTCCTCGAAGTCCTTGACTGCGGCCTCGGCGTCGATGAACTGCTTCGCGAGCTCCTCAACGTCCTTGGAGAGCTCCTGAACCTCGGGGCGGAAGTAGCCCAAGACATCAGCGCCGGACTGCCATGCCCCGCGGAGGAGGTGAGTAGGGCTCAGGGACTCTCGGATCGTGCGGTTGACGTTCCGGAGGGACAGTTCGTACCCGTTCACTTCGCCGACGGAGAATCCGATGACGCGGTTGAACGCATCGTAGGCCTTGACCACGGAGTTGATGCTCTCGAGGAGGTCGACCTTGAGGTTGTTCAGGTTCTGAAGCGCCTCCCGGTAACTCTCCGAGGACTGAATCGTCCTCCCGAGTTCGTCTTGAGCGTCTCCGAGCCGGTTCGCCAGGGAGTCCGTGAACGCAGAGAGTGAGTCGGTCGCGGCAGCCGTGCCTCCGAACTCCCGCTCGAGCTGGTTGAGTGCTCCTTGGGTGTCTTCGGCGGTGATGCCCAGCTCCCGCATCGCCCTGGTAGACCCGTTGAGGGCCTGGGCGATGCGGTTACTGGCCTGCTCGATGCTGATCCCCTCCGCTTCGGCGACGTCGCCGGCCAGTCGGGTGACCCGCTCGAGCTCCTCGAAGCTGAGACCCAGCTCGCGAGTCTGGACCTGCAGGTTCCCGAATGCGGCCAGGACGTCTCCGCCGGCGAAGCGGGTGCTGGCCTGAAGACTTGTCGCCAGGCGGTCGAGGCGGGCTCGGGCCTGGTCATTCGAGACACCGAACTCGGCGGCACCGCGTGCGGCGCGGGCCATCGCGCGGTCATTGTCCTCGGCCACGGACGCCATCCGCTGGGCGGCAGCGTTGAGCTGGTTGATGGCGGCGACGGCGACGCCGACCGCGACGGTAGCCTTGCCGAGACTCGCCTTCATGCCGTCGAAGCCGCGACCGGCGCCCTGGGCACTGGACCCGGCAGCGTCGGTGCGGCTCTTGAGCGCCTGGAGCCCCTGCTCAGCCTGCCCGGTATCCGCCGTGATGACGATCTGTCCCTGCGCTTGACTCATCGTTTCCTCTTACGGGTGCGGGGAGTGCCGGTGTACTGTGCTGCCAGGTCTCGAGTCTGCTGTGCGGCCCTCTCGGTGCGTGTGCGTTCGTCGTACCGTGCCCAGCGTGCGGCCTGGATGAGGGTGTCCTCGTAGTCGGTCACCTCTCGGGGGGTCAGGGCTCCGGATTCGACGGCTCGGTCGAGCTCCCATAGCCACTCGAGTCCGTCTCGCCCCGGGCAGGATCCGCCTCGCCAGGAGCAGGACTTCCCGCATCCTCCGGCGTCGCGCTTGTCTCGGTCCCATTCGTAGCAGCACGCCGCGGTTCCGGTCCATGTGCCCCATCGCTCGACCCGGGCCCGGACTTTCCCACGCGCTCGATGACCTCTCCATTGTACGCCTGGAGGAGTGCCAGGATGAACTGGAGCCCGAACGGGTACTCGAGGCCGAGGACCTGCCTGCGTTCGGCGACGTCTTCCGGGAGCTGGAACGGGGTTCCGTCCGCGTTGACGGCCTGCGGGCAGGTCAGGGAGATCAGCTTCGGAGCGACGGCGTTGTAGACCGCCTCCCAGAGCTCCTCATCGGTCTCACTGGTCCGGATGTCCGCCGCCATGCGCGCACGTTCCGCCGAGCTGAACATCCGCAGCGTGGCGGACCACTCGGCCCCCACGTGCTGGAACCGGAGAGTCAGGACTCTGTTGATCGTGATGACCATGTTACGGGCTCGTGGGCGAGGTGTAGGTGAACTTCAGGAAGTTCTCGTAGGCTGCCGGGATGTCGTCCAACTCGGCGGGGTCGATGAAGCTCATCGCCGTGATGCCGTAGTGCCGGCGCTCGTTGACGTTCTCGGTGGCCGGCGCGTCGTGGCACAGGTTCTCGCACGCGATGACCAGCTGCCCGCCGTCCGGCCCCGTCAGGGTGGCCGCGAAGCTGATCGGCGTGTCGTCGAAGAAGCGATTCCAGAAGTCGGCGCGGTTGATGCTGTCCTGGGCGACGTTGAAGCTGACCTGTACGCCTTCCGTGTTCTCCGGCTTCACGATCCCCATACTGCCCAGGGCCCGGGCGTCGAGGGCGTCGCTGACTTCCATGTTGAGGTCGATCTCGGCACTCTGCAGGTTGACCGGGGTCTCGCCGGCGATGCTGGCCGTGATGCTCTCGACCACGTAGGGGAGGCTCCAGTCCTCGAGGGTGTTCCCGCCGGCGGCGAGCTCGGTGGACGTGGTGGCGATGGTGGAGTCCTTGGGGTCCGCGGTCTGGAGGAGACGGCCCAGGAGCTCGAAGTTGATCA
>SKHB01000058.1 GCA_007117135.1 Microbacteriaceae bacterium
CGGTGAACACCGACAACCGGTTGATGAGTAACACGAGCCTCTCGAAGGAACTATTTCTGCTTGCTGACACCTTCGGTTACGACTTAGATGACCTGTTGGCTTTCCAAATCAACGCCGCCCACCACGCTTTCATCCCGCTGGAAGACCGGGAAGACTTGCTGAACGCTCTTATTGCAGGTTTTGAGGCTGTTTAAGATTTTATCGCGGCGATAAGCCGCCGAACCTGTCGCCATGCGCGCCGCTGTGACGCTTTTAGCCAGTTGTGGGGCGTGTACCTGAGGCGGCGGGGTGCGGGAAGTTTTTTCGCCGTGGCGAGGGATTGATAATGGTTGATGGTGTTGCGGGTGGCATCGGAAAACTTTGTGGCGGAAGCATCGATGACCCCTGAGGCCGCTTTGTCCCGGCCGAGTGCGACATCGAGGGAATATCGTGACGGGTTTTTTCTTGAATCCGACGCCACTCGACCTTTGTTGACTTTTCTGTGAATGTCGGCGACGGATTTACTCCAATAGTGATTAATTCGGAGTTTCTTTACCGAGACGCGGTCACTGACTGGCTGGGAAATGGGTTCCTTATTTTCCGTGACACACAGGTGGCCGGGCAGGAATGAAAAATGGTGAGCAGTCCGGAAGTTTTTCACCGTACTCGGATCCAGCACCGTTTTGACATGGGTATTCATCGGTAAATACGCATTTGGGTGGCCATCGGGCAGGTGATGCTGTCGAAGGCGTGGCCAGGGGAACACATGGTCGAGCTCTCCCCGTTCCGTGAAGTTGTCAATGACGAAACCCTCCGGCGGGGTCACGTGGCCACTGGATCCGTAAGACACCCAGTTGACAGCGACCCCCGCATAGTCGTCAAAGTCGCGCAGGACGTCAGGCAGCGTTGCCGCCGACACGGGGAGGAGGAATTCATCGACATCAATAAGCCCCAGCCAACGAGTTCTTCCCGCCATCTTTTTCAACACCCGCTCGTAGGCCTGTTGTTGTTGTTCACCTCTCGCGGTGAAAGTGACCAGTTCCACAACGCCGGCCTCCCGATAGGGAGCAAGAATGCGGGGGAGATGGGGTGACGGTCCGTTATCAACAACGATGATGTGGTCGACGCCGAGACTCAGATGAAACGCCACCCATTCTTCAATGGCATCATCTTCGTCTTTGATGATGCAGCACAGCGACAGATAGTGCTCGAGCTTCACATCACTC
Source organism: Microbacteriaceae bacterium (assembly GCA_007117135.1). Lineage (GTDB taxonomy): Bacteria > Actinomycetota > Actinomycetes > Actinomycetales > Microbacteriaceae > Pontimonas. The sequence goes on from SKHB01000058.1 coordinate 1,206, forward strand.
ATTACACACCCTCACTATTGCCTAAGAGTGTTGCAATGCCCTGTCGGGCCGCCTGGGCCATCTGGGTCACAACGGTGTGGGCGATGTGTGCCTGGTCGTTGACCGCGTCGAGGTATATTTTCAACTTCGGTTCTGTGCCACTGGGACGCACGATGAGGCGACCTGCTTCTGGGGTGGTGAGTTCGAGGAGGTTTGTCGCGGGGAAACCCATTGGGGGGTCGGATTGGTAGTCGGTGACGGTGTGCTGGGGCCCAGTGAGAGAACCGGGATAGTGGCGGATGGAGTTCATGAGGTGGTCAACTTCCTGGTTAGTGTCCAGCCGAAGGCTGATGGTGTCAGACGCCCACGCTCCGTAAGTCTCGGCGATGTCATGAAGGCGGTCAGTGAGGGTTTTGCCTCGTGCGTGTAAACGGTGAGCGAGGTGAATCACCGCCAATCCGGCTGAGATGCCGTCCTTGTCTCTCACCGTCTCCGGGTTGACTAAATACCCGATTGCCTCTTCAAACCCTGCGAGAAGGCCTTCCGGTCGAGATATCCACTTAAAACCAGTCGGGGTGGCCACAAAAGATAGACCGTTATGCTCCGCAAGTCGAGAAATCATCGGCGTGCTCACAACGGAACACGCCAGTGTTCCCTTTCGTCCTTCTCGGTGTGCACGTTCGGCAATGTCTGCGAGCAGGAGGACCCCTAAATCGTTTCCACTGAGCATCTCCCAGCCAGACGCCGACTCACCGTTGGGGACGGCCACCGCTAAACGGTCAGCGTCAGGGTCGTGAGCGATGATGAGGTCACACGAGTGGGAGGTGGCGGTGGCGAAGCTCAAATCTAGGGCTCCTGGCTCCTCTGGGTTCGGGAAGGCCACCGTCGGAAAGGTGGGGTCGGGGTTGCCTTGTTCTCGAACAACAACCGGCGCAGCAAATCCTGTCTGCTCGAGTAAAGGCAGGAAAACGGCCGCCCCCACCCCGTGAAGAGGGGTGTAACAGATACGAAGAGCGGTTCGGTCGACAGCATCATCCTCGGGCAAGAGGTTCGCGGTCTGTCGAATGTATTCATTGACAAGCTCGGGCCCGATTAGTTCAACCTTGTCTTTACTGCGGGGGACATCTTCGACCCTGACGGTGTCATGAGAGGCCATGATGTGTGCGTGGATATCGCGGTCTGCTGGCGGAATAATTTGAGACCCGCGATCAGCCCCACCCAAATACACTTTGTATCCGTTGTCCGTCGGTGGGTTGTGACTGGCGGTGACCATCACCCCGGCGTCTGCATCGAGGTACGTCACCGCAAACGCTAATACCGGGGTGGGAACCTGGCCGGCAATCCGAAGAGCACGTATCCCCATGCCAGAGAGAATGTCGGCAGTGTCCTGCGCAAAAACATCCGAATTGGTTCGCGCGTCTGCTCCAATGACAACAGAAATAGGGGCGCCATCAGGCGCCCTCTCGGTAAGATATTGACCGAGTCCGTGGGCAGCGTGAGTCACAACAGTCCTGTTCATCCGCATGGGTCCCGCCCCGAGGACTCCCCGAAGTCCGGCGGTCCCAAAAGTGAGGTGTCCAGAGAAACGGGCGTCCAGATCTGAGATGGCGTTGTCGTCATCGGCCTTCACCTGGTCAAGGAGAGCTTTAAGCTCCTGTCTGGTGACAGGATCAGGGTCGTGAGCGAGCCAAGCCAGCGCTTGGTCTACTACCCGGTTGGAGGCGGATGTCACAAACGCCCAACAATGTCAGCGAGGAGCGCACTAATGACCGGTTCGGCTGTTTTCCCCGCTTCGATCACATCATCGTGGCTCAACGGAACATCCGAAATGCCTGCGGCGAGGTTGGTGACGAGAGAGAAGCCAAGCACCTCCATACCCGCTTCCCGGGCGGCAATAGCTTCGAGAGCTGTCGACATGCCCACCATGTTCGCTCCCAACACCCCCACCATTCGAACCTCAGCCGGTGTTTCGTAGTGGGGTCCCGGAAGCTGAATGTAGACACCCTCATCGAGGTCTGTTTTGACTTCTTTGGCGATACGCCGAAGCCTGGTGGAATACAGGTCAGTGAGGTCGATAAACGTGGCGCCTTCGAGCGGTGATGTCGCTGTCATGTTGATGTGGTCAGAAATAAGCACCGGTGTTCCAGGCTCCCATTGAGGGTTGAGGCCCCCAGCGCCGTTGGTCAACACCATGATGCTAGCGCCAGTTGCCGCTGCGGTTCGCACTGAATGCACGACGCGTCTGACGCCGTGACCTTCGTAGTAGTGGGTCCTTGCGCCGATCACCAAAGCAGTCTTTCCGGAGGGAAGTTTCACTGAACGAAGTGTCCCAACGTGCCCTTCGAGTGCGGGGGCAGAAAACCCGGTGATGGTGGTCGCGGGAATTTCTGCCACCGTTTCCCCCATGACGTCTGCTGCCTTTGCCCAGCCCGAGCCCAGAGTAAGGGCAATGTCGTGACGCTCCACGCCGGAAGCGCGAGCGATATCGTCTGCTGCCCTTTTCGCAATCTCGTGGGGGTTGGCAGCCGGGTCCATCAAGGGGTTTGTCATAGTCCCACTTTATGCCGATTACGGTGTTCGCGATGGCCAGGTGATGGACTTAGTGGGGACGGTCCTTTTGCCACGTCCACTGGGCTGCAAGGCCGTCGTGTAGTGCCCATGTGGGTTCGTAACCGAGCACGCGTTGGGCCTTGCTGATATCACCGCGGGTTTCCTTCTGGTCGCCCGGCCGAACGGGCTGGTAGTCAACCGGAAGTTTCGCACCAGTGACAGCGCGAACCGTCTCGATAGCCTCATTGATACTGACCGACTGGGTGCCGCTGATGTTGTACGTGTCACCAGGTTCTGCATGGTCAATCGCGGCAATGGTCGCCGCCACGCAGTCGTCGATGTACGTATTTGTGCGGCGTTGCTCACCGTCACCATAGACAGTGACCGTGCCACCTGTTTTCGCTTTCTCTAAAAAACGGTGGTAAGCCATGTCCGGCCGTTGGCCTGGGCCGTACACCGAAAAGTAGCGGAGCACGGTGAACGGTAAACCAAAATTGTCGAGATGGGCGAAACCGAGTTTTTCGGCGGCTAATTTGGATACACCGTAGGGGGAGTAGGGGTCAGTGGGGGAATCTTCGCTTCCAGTGGCGATTCGGCCATACACCGACGAAGTGGAAATTTGGATGAATTTTTGTAGGGAGTCACTGGTGGTCGCTCGAATGAGACGATCAAGAGCGTGAAGGTTGTTGTCAACATACAGCTGGAGGTCTTCCCAACTTTTGGTGAGCCCCGGCATCGCTGCCTCGTTGATAACAACATCGACTGGCCCAATTGACGTCAAATTATCCACTCGCAAGTCCGCCACCATTCCGGTCACGTTGGGGAGCGTGGTGAGATAAGCGAAGCGGTCTTTCTTGATGGCTGCGGAGTAAAGGTCGGGCAAAAAACAGTCAAGGGCGACAACGTTGTGTCCTTGGTTGGCCAACGTTTCGGTGAGACGTGAGCCGACAAAGCCGGCAGCGCCGGTGACCAAAATTTTGCTCACGCAAACTCCTTCGGCTAAAACAGTGACCCGGCTAGTGTAGTCGCCGGGGAGTTCATCATCAGGGTCAGATGTCTGCGGGCTCCAGCGCCAACAGGATGTGGCCGGCCGACACGGTGTCCCCCACATTGCACGACACACTGGCAATTACACCGTCCCGGTGGGCTGATAGGGGTTGTTCCATTTTCATGGCCTCCAACACACACACCATGTCACCTTTGACTACAGTGTCGCCGGGGGCGACAGCAACTTTTACGACAGTGGCCTGCATCGGAGAGGTTATGGTGTCGCCGCTGGCAGTCGACGATGCTGATCCGAGCGTTGCCCGCTTGGGGGGTTTGCCGAGAGTGGCGGTTTGTCCCGCTTGGAAAATTCCTGCCGGAACACCAACCCGTAAACGTCTGCCCTCTACCTCTACAACGACAGTTCGATACGGGTCGTCTGCTTCAGTGTCCGGCCCCAGCGACCCGCTCCACGGTTCAATCTCTTTGTCGAACTCTGTTTCAATCCACCTGGTGTGAACGAGGAACTGTTCTGTGGTTGTTGCTGTGAAAGCCGGTTCGTCAACCACTAGGCGGTGGAAAGGCAAAACGGTGGGGAGGCCGGCGATCTCGAATTCTAAGAGAGCCCTCTTGGCCCGCTCGAGGGCGTCCTCTCGGGTGTGACCGGTGACAATGAGTTTTGCCAGTAGCGAGTCGAAAGCACCGGTGATGACGTCACCGGTGGTGACACCGGAATCAACCCGGACCCCGGGGCCACCGGGGAAACGGAGTGTGTGAACAGGTCCCGGCATGGGAATAAAGTTCATCCCGGGGTCTTCGCCGTTGATTCGGAATTCGATGGAGTGCCCGTGCGGTTCGGGGTCGGGGTAGTCGAGGAGTCCGCCTTCGGCGATGCGGAATTGTTCCCGCACCAGGTCAATTCCGGTGACTTCTTCCGACACCGGGTGCTCCACCTGTAAACGGGTGTTTACTTCCAGGAACGAGATGGTGCCGTCGCGGGCGATCAAAAACTCGCAGGTTCCTGCGCCTTCATATTTCGCTTCCTTCAAAATCGCTTTAGACGCCGAATACAGTTGTTCTTTTTGTTCATCGGTGAGGAACGGTGCCGGTGCTTCTTCCACCAGTTTTTGGTGGCGACGTTGCAGTGAACAGTCGCGGGTGGACACCACGACCACGTTGCCGGCCCGGTCGGCTAAACACTGGGTTTCCACGTGTCGCGGTTTCTCCAAATACTTTTCAACGAAACATTCGCCCCGTCCAAATGCGGCAATCGCTTCGCGAGTGGCGGAGTCGAAAGCGTCGGCGATGTCTGCCTCGTGGTACACCACTTTGAGCCCGCGACCGCCACCACCGTAGGCAGCTTTGATGGCGACAGGGAGCCCGTGTTCGGAGACAAATGCTTCAACTTCGGCGACACCAGAGACGGGGTTCAAGGTTCCCGGTGCTAGTGGCGCGCCCACTTTTTCTGCAATGTGCCGGGCTGTCACCTTGTCGCCGAGAGCATCAATGGCTTCCGGGGAGGGTCCAATCCAAATAATTCCTGCGTCAATGACTGCTCGTGCAAAGTCAGAGTTTTCTGCGAGAAATCCGTAACCCGGGTGAATGGCGTTCGCGCCGCACCGTTTCGCAATGGAGAGAATCTTTTCAATCACCAGGTATGTGTCGGCAGTGGTGGTGCCGTTGAGAGCGTATGCTTCGTGGGCTAAGCGGACGTGACGAGCGTTGCGGTCTTGGTCGGCATAAATTGCCACCGTGTTGATACCGGCGTCTTTGGCCGCTCGAATGATACGAACCGCAATTTCGCCGCGGTTGGCGACAAGAAGCTTTTGGATGTTGGCCATGGATATGTAGCCTAGGGCGAAATGGGGTGTCCCTGGTGGAGAAATGCGACACAGGAATGGGGTTGTTCATTGTGGTTTCCCACAATGCCTATGTCCACAGGTCAGTGAAGGAGTAGCCGAGTCGTCTGATCAGTTGTCGTAGTTTCGCCACCGACATCCCCACCACCGTGTAGGGGTCACCATCGATGCGGTCAATGAATGCCGCACCGCGGGCATCGATGGTGAACGCCCCCGCTACCTGTAGAGGCTCACCGGTTGCAATATAGGCTTCGACTTCTTCGTCGGTAATGTCATCTCGAAACGTCACTGACGCTTCAGTGTGTTCTCCCACTCCGGCCACAATGGCTCCATTTTTCACGTCAGCCACCCAGTGGCCCGAATACAGCACTCCTGTTTTTCCCCGCTGTCGAATCCAGCGTTGCCGAGCGTTATCTGGAGTGTGTGGCTTACCGAAGACGTCCCCGTCGACAGCGAAAACCGAATCCCCCCCAATGACAAGCCCCGTCACACCGGGCGCACACGCGTCTTCAGCTTTTGCTCGCGCCAGAAGTTGAACAATCTCCGACGGGGGGACAGGCCCGCCGTGTGTTGCCTCGGCGACCAACGCTTCCTCGTCGACACTGTGATCGAGAATGAGAGGAGTCAGGCCCACCTGGGTCAGGGTCTTCCGTCTGGCGGGGGAGGTTGATGCAAGATACACCTGCACAGGAATCATTCCTTAGGCTTGATGGATGTCAGTGGTCCCGGGTGAAACCCTCACGCTTGAGATTAGCAAGATAGTGCACGGTGGCTTCGGCCTGGGGCGTGTGGACGGTCGTGTGGTATTTGTTCCCGGCTCCGCCCCGGGAGACGTCGTCGAGGTCGTTGTGACGGACGTCAAGAAGTCTCACGCCTTTGCTGACGTTATTCACGTCATCCAATCAAGTCCCCACCGCGTCCCCCATATGTGGCCAGAAGCCGATGTGTCTCGTCAGCCTGACCGCCGCGTGGGTGGTGCGGACTTTGGTCACCTCGCGCTGGCATTTCAACGGCAGGTGAAAACCGAGATTGTTCGCGAAGCCCTCGCCCGGCAAGGTGACGTGTCACCCGAGTGGGCGCAATCGGTCCTGGTTCACCCCATTCCCGGCTCCCCTGATGGGACCAGGTGGCGGACGAGGGTCACGTTGCACGTTGATGACAACGGTGTTGCTGGGCAGCGAGCGTTTCGAAGTCATCGAGTGATTCCAACGGCGACACTGCCACTCGCACACCCCGACATTCAGGCGATGGCAGCACACAGCACGCTGTGGCCGGGAGAGAAGACACTTCACCTGGGTCGGTCATCCACCGCGGGTCAGTGGTTGGTGATGGCAGGGGATCAGCCAGTGACAGTCACCGAGGACGTGGAAGGCCACACCTTCCATCTGAACTCGGACGTCTTCTGGCAGGTGCATGTCAGCGCTGCCGAGGTGTTGTCTCGAGCGGTCGTGGACGCGGTTGACTGGGGACTGTGGGACGAGGGGGCATATAACCACGACCTGTACGGCGGGGTGGGGCTGTTCGCTGCTGCCTTGCTGAAAAAAGGTGGCGCTAGCAGTCAGATGGTGAGTGTCGAATCACACGAGTCAGCGAGCGCATTTTGTGAACAAAACCTTGCAGGTTTCGGCAATGCCGTAACGATAACCAGTGATGTGATGGCGTACCTTCGACAACAACAGCGGGGCCTCAGCGCTTCTGACGCCGACCGTTACGCCCGTGCCACCATCCTGCTTGACCCTCCCCGGTCTGGGGCAGGCAGAAACGTTATTGAGTCGTTGGTTGCCTTGGCTCCCAGGCAAATTGTTTACGTGGCGTGTGACCCGGTGGCTTTCGCCAGGGACCAGAAACTTCTCGCCAACGCAGGGTACACACTGAGCCATTTGGACGCCTTCGACCTTTTCCCTCACACCCACCACATTGAAATGGTGGCGGGATTTAGGGCAGACGTTTAGTGGTGGTTAGGAACCGGTGACGGCCTGCACGTAGGCATCCCAGTGGTCTTTATCGCTCTGCTGCCTCCGCAAAACCCCCCCCGCCCAACGTTTCCTGGTCTCGGCATCCAAAGCGTGTGTGAGGGCATCGGTGAGCGCTTCAACACTGTTGGGGGGAATCACAAGTCCGGTCTTGTCATGATCGACGCCAACACCAATAGCGCCCACCTCAGTGGCGATGACGGGAAGACCGTAACGGAACCCGACTTCTCGAACAATCGAGCCGGTTCCTTGCCGATAGGGCAACATCATCACATCGGCGTCGCCAAAAATGTCGGCAAAACGAGAACTTGGAAGGTAGCCGGGGATGATCTTGACGCGGTCTCCAATGCCCAGGTGAGTAATTAGCTCGTCATAGCGGGTGCGACGTTCCCAAAACTCACCAGCGATGGTCAACGAAACATCCGAGATATTGGCTACTGCACTCAGGAGAAGGTCGAGACCCTTATAGGGCCTGATTGTGCCGAAGAAGAGGGCTCGGAGGGTTGACGAGTCGTTTCGCTGGGGGGGAGGGGTGGAGATGACGGGCCAAGGGGACGGCAGCGTGGTGACGATGATTTTATCCGGAACACACCCCAGTGCGAGGGCGTCCTCTTTGGAGTCTTCGCCGTGGACAATAATTCGATCAAGTTTGGTGAGAAACCATCGCATGAGTGTTCGACTGAGGCGGCCAGAATCGTGGGGAGTGACATTGTGAACAATTCCCCAGATGTCACTGTTTTTTCCCGCGGTAGTGGCTAACACCCCGTAGGGGATGGCGTGAAACGCCGTCGGGATACTCAGAACAATCCGGGATCTGCGGTGACGCCTACCCGCAAGAAACCACGACAGGGGTGAAGACCATGCCAGTTTCCGGACTACGCGCTGAGGGATGCCAATTTCTGGGTCGTCGTCGGGGACAGTGGCAGTCCCCGGGTACAGGCGCTTGGGGTATTGCGCTTTCCACGACTCGACGATGACGTGGTGCCCAGCGTTTTCTAGTTCGAGGGCGAGCCTGGTGGTGTGTTGACTAATCCCACCGGTGTAGGGGTGGGTGGGTCCCACCAACACGATGGGTGCTCCATTAGCCACGACGGTTGTCAGACAAACTTTGTTCGTCTTGGTGGGCTTTTTGCAAAGCAAGAGAATCTTCGATCAGTTGCCGGTTGATCCGAATGAGGTCGGCGATGATTCCCAACGCGAAAGATAACAAGCTCCCCGTGAGTAGCGCGATACCCACTAAGAGGGATTGGAGGTATTGGCCATCGTTGCCCAGCCAAGTCAAAACCAGGAAACGGATAAAAGGAATCAGCCCCAAAGCGCCAAGAATGACTCCCGCATTTCCGAAAAGCAGATACGGCCGATACATAATTAACGATCGGATGATCGACAGGGCGGAGCGGACCACATGGTCGGGAGTTGAGCGAAAAAGTCGCGACTCCCGCATTTTCGGGTTTGTTTGAATGGGAATCGTGGCAATCGCGAGGTGCTTCTGGCCTGCTTGGATGATTGTTTCGACGGTGTAAGAAAACTTGGTCACCAGATTCAGTTGAATCATGGCGTGTCGGGAGTAGGCGCGGAAACCGCTCGCGGCATCGGGAATGGCCACCCCCGACACTTTGCTCACCACGGCACTGCCGAAGCGTTGGAGAAACTTTTTTCGCCGAGAAAAGTGTGCAATGGTGTGTGTTCGTCGATCACCAATGACGACGTCTGCTTCGCCCGACATGATGGGGCGAATCAGATCGGGGATTCTCTCTTGCGGATACTGGTTGTCACCGTCAGTGTTGACCAAAATATCGGCCCCGTGGGTGAGGGCGTAGTCAACACCTGACCGGAACGCTTCGGCAAGGCCTCGGTTTGCTCGATGGACAATCACATCTGTCACACCGAGTGTGCGGGCAAGGTCCGCCGTGCCATCTGTTGACCCGTCATCGATGACAATGATGCTGAGCTCACTGACACCGGGAATGGTGCGCGGGATGGTGGAAATCACTGACTCAAGAGTGTTAGCTTCGTTGAGCGCAGGGATTTGAACAATGACTTTCACGGGGGTGTCCTCAACGCTGGTGACTGTTCTTGAAGTGTAGTGGCGCACTGGTGACATTATTTCGTCCGCGCCTCTTTTGTGTCATCTCGTTTATGAACTCTGCATATCCCACAATCATTGCAGTGATGGCAATTCCCAGTGTGTGAAGCCACATGCGGTTCACTGAATCGTAGAAACTGTCGCGCCCAAAACCTCCACCAAAACCTTCCCCGTCAAAGAGTTTCGCAAACAGTGTTGCAAAAATAAGGGTCACGAGAAGCTTTAGCAATTGGCGATACTCGACGCTGCGGCTCTTCCAGCCCAGCAGGACGATAGAGGCCGCGAGGGCCAAAGCGGCCACCCCCCAACCCCCGTATCCTCGAACAACGTTGTTGAACTGGCTGTTGAAAAGAATAAACGGACTACTGGCGTTTGCTATGACGACCGCAATCCCAACAGCGATGACTGA
>SKHB01000064.1 GCA_007117135.1 Microbacteriaceae bacterium
GAATCTCGTCAACCCGCGGGTTATCGATGTAAATCGCGACCACGACCGCAATCGCGAGTGGTCCGTTTTGAATTCCGGTTTCCAGTCCGACTGTTCTCGCGTTCATCGGGTGAAGTTTGATGGCTCTCGCGAGGCCGTAAGCCGTGAAAATACCGACGACACCCAAGCCAATGGCGATGAAGTAGGTGGGCCACTCAGTGATGAGCAACAGCTGCCAGTTTCTGGGCACCCAGATCGCGATGAGGAACGGAATAAACAAAATTCCAAAAACACCACCGATGAGCTCCAGGATGGCTCCGACGTTGGCGCTCAAGCGTCGAAGGAACATCCCCAGCGCCACAGGAACAATCAGACCACCAATAACGAGCGCCAGTTCACCGAACTCGATCGACACTGTCTCGTTAATGCCAAGGAGGTTTGCGTAAATGAGCAACACTGCCGGCGTCATGATGAATGCCCACAGGGTGGAGTTCACCGTCATGGTGACGCTCAGCGCCAAGTTGCCTTTCGAAAAATAGGTAAACAGGTTTGATGTTGTTCCCGCCGGAACACTTCCCATAATGAGTGCGCCCAGGGCTATCCAGGCGATGTGTGGCCCGGTGGAGAAGGGAAACAGGATGGTGACAATGAGGATGTATGCGACAAAGGGCATGATGCCAAACTGTGTCACCCAGCCAATAATCAAGCCCCAGGGGCGCTTGACCGCCAACGTGAAGTCTTTTGGGGTCAAACCAGCACCGAGACCGAACATGATGATCACGATGAAAATGCGGAGGAGTGTTTGTTCAAACTCGTTCACAACTGTGGCCTCATTGGCGGCCTCTGCCAACACCATCATCGGGTTCATCATCACTACACACCCTTCTCAGAACTAGTCAGCGCTTGATCTCGAAGCTTGCGACGCAAAATTTTGCCGATGGGGCTCTTGGGTAACTCGTCGACGAAAACAATCGACTGCGGGACCTTATATCTCGCGAGGTGTTCCCGGCAGTATTCAATGATGGCTTCCGCGCTGGGGGCATCGTGTGAAGCAACCACGTAGGCGCGGGGGCGCTCACCGGCCTGATCGTCTGGGTAGCCGATAACACCAACTTCCACCACCCCATCCAGGGACGCAATGCGTTCTTCGATTTCGTTGGGGTAGACGTTGAATCCGCTGACCACAATGACATCCTTTTTGCGGTCAACAATGGTGAAGAATCCGTCGGCATCCATTTCCGCGACGTCACCTGTTTTGAACCAGCCGTCAACAAACGAATCAGCCGTCTCTTTGTCCTTCTGCCAGTATCCGAGCATGATCTGGGGGCCTTTAGCGACCAACTCCCCAGCCTCACCAACGGGGAGGTGTTTGCCGTCATCGTCAACGACGCTGACATCGGTGGAGGGGACGGGTATCCCGATGGTGCCAATTTTTGCCGACCCACTCAGGGGATTAAAGGTCAGCACCGGCGCAGTCTCAGTCAGGCCATAACCTTCCACCAGGTACACACCCGTCATCTTTTCCCATTCAATGGCGATGGAATCGTGCAGGGACATTCCGCCAGCAACAGCTCCACGCATTTGTTTCGGTGGCCGGTCAGTGAACCATCTCTCCTTCAACAGCGCGCCAAACAGTGTGTTGACACCGCTCACCCAAGTGATCTTGTAATTCTCAAACGCGCGTTTCAAATTGCTGGGCGGCCGAGGGGTGGGAATGAGGATATTGCGGCCACCAACGTAAAAAAACGACAGCAGGTTCACCGTGAAAGCGAAGATGTGGTAGAGCGGAAGCGCTGTCAGCACCGTCTCTTTCCCCGGGCGGATAAACCCTTCTGTCATTTCCAACATTTGCATCGTGTTGGAAATGAGGTTCCGGTGAGAGAGCATTGCCCCCTTTGAGACGCCCGTCGTTCCTCCGGTGTATTGGAGGGCCGCGAGAGAATCACCAGTCAACGGCTCTGAATACTGCGCAACATCGCCGCGGTTGGCGTGGGTCCGCCCTGCCTTCATCGCCGCTTGGAAGCGGGTGTGGGGAACAGTGATTTTCGGCAGGCTCCTGCTCCACACTTTCTGAACCATTCGAATAACTCCGGCCACTGCGCCAGGGAAGTATTCGGCGATTTTGACGGTCACCACAGTGTGAATATCCGTGTGTGGGAGTACTTCTGGCAGCCGGTCGGCGAACATATCAATGATGACCAACGCTTTGGCTCCGGAGTCGGAAAACTGGTGAGTCATCTCCGTGGCTGTGTAAAGGGGGTTGGTGTTCACCAACACCAACCCGGCCTTCATAATTCCGAACGCAACAATGGGGTAAGCCAGACAGTTCGGCATTTGGACGGCCACCCGATCACCCGGCGCGAGTCCGACAACCTCACGGAGGTAGACCGCAAAATCATCGGAGAGTTGGTCAATTTTCTTATACGTCAGGGATCCGTTCATGCCATTGGGCATTACTTGAGTGAACGCGATGGTATCGGCGTAGTCTGCGCTTGCCTGGCGGATCAGAGCGGGGAGGTGGTCGAAGGGGATAACCCCCAATTCTGGGGCAACATTTGCCGGGTATTTGGCCAACCATGGTCGCTCTGTCATAGACACTCTTTCGCCGTGGGATGCCACCGCCTTCAACCTCGACGATGGGGTATTGGGCAATCATAGCCGGGCGTGCCGGCGGCCGGGGAGAAAAAAGACAATTGTCCGCCGATGCTGAGATAGCCTCAAGGCATGCGCCAAATCGTTGGTCTCACCCGATACTCAGTGATTGTCCCTGCGCTTGCAGCCATGCTCGGGGCGCTGCTGCTGATGGCTCAAGGCTCCTACTACGTGGTGTTGGCCGTCATTGACACGATCCGCGAACGCACACCACTCAAGGACACCATTGTTGATGTTCTCACTGCCGTTGATGCCATTTTGTTGGGAACCGTGCTGTTAGTCATCGGCTACGGCCTGTATGAGCTCTTTGTTGACAGCGGAATTAAGGTTCCGGCGTGGTTGCAAATCAGGGACCTCGATGACCTCAAATCGAAGCTGATTGGTGTGGTGGTGGCCATTATTGCCGTGGTCTACGTCGGGGTCCTCGTGGATGCGAATCGGGCCCAAGACGTCCTCTCCTACGGCGCGGGTGCAGGGGCTCTAGTTCTCGGTTTGGCACTTTTTGCCTGGGCCACGAAGAAGAAAGATTCACCCAGCGCCTCAGATTCCACCAAGTAACACCTGAGGTGTCGTTTCAGAGGCCATCACCACCGGGCCCTCAGGTTCTCTTCACTCTTGCCTCATACACTGAAGGAACTATTTGGTTCTGGAGGATTCTCGATGTCGTTGAAAAAATTCGTGCCCGCCGGTGTGGTTGCCGCTCTGATTACCGCTGGAGCAATCACCATTCCCCTGCAGGCCAGTGCCGTCACCCTTCCTCAGGTGAGCGCTGACGAATTGGTGGAAATGATGAACCCAGATGTGACCGGGTTTTCTGGAACCGTTGTCAAGACAACAAACCTGGGTCTTCCCGCTCTCGAAATGAGCTCAATGATGAGCCCGGAGATGGTCGACGAGATGGCGGAAAAAATGCCGGAAGGTTTTGAAGACTTCATCCCGCAAATTATTGAACACAACCTGATCACCGAGGCGATTGCTTTTGTGGCAGGGTCTGACACCATTCGCGTCTTTGCCTCAGAAGAAGGCTTCCGGGCCCAAATTCTTGACCCCATGGGCCAGCGAGATGTCATTGTCACCGAGGGAGAATTCTGGGCATATGACTCCAGAACCCAAACAGTGACCACTCGCTCGAGCGACTACCGCGTCGACGACGCAGATGTCGATGCAGGGCTCGAAGCAGCTATCGAAAAAATCGGCGTCGACCTGACCGACCCCCGGGCAGTCGCCGAACGACTACTCGAAGAGGCCGGGACAGACACCGCCATCCGTGTGGGTGACGACCACCGAATCGCTGGCCGTACCGCTTACCGTCTCATCCTCGAACCGACGAACCCGGTCAGCCTCGTGTCGTCAATTCAGATTTCTGTTGACTCAGAAAACGGTATGCCCCTTGGCGTCCGAGTGTTCTCGGTAGAGCAGGAGAGCCCCGCAGCAGAGATTGCGTTCACCCAGGTGAGCTTCGACGTGCCAGACGCTTCGCTGTTTAGCTTCACCCCACCACCCGGTGCCACGGTGGAGACACTGGAGTTGCCGGAAGGTATCGAGCAAGCCATCGCCGACATCGAAGCCGGCGTCTTCGACGAAGACGCCGCCCAGGAGCGCGCCGAGAAGCTCGCTGAAGACTACGCACCAGGTATTACCGTGACTCAGCTGGGCGAGCGGTGGGACAGCGTGGTGGCGATCAGCGAAATGCCGCAGGGAATCCCCGCAGAGATGTTGGAGTTGGAACTGTTCCAAGACTTGCTCATTCAAGTCAGTGGCGGACAGGTATTCTCCACGCCTCTGTTCAACATCTTGATGACGGATGACGGCCGGGTTTTTGCTGGAGCGGTCACCACCGAGCATCTGCTCGCTGTCGCTGCTGGCTAAGTGTCTAACACCACCGACTGGGCGATACACACCGACCAGCTGACGAAGAATTTCGGCCAGCAGGTCGCAGTCGGCGACCTGTCACTGTCTGTTCCCCGCGGATCAGTTTTTGGGTTCCTTGGCCCCAACGGGTCGGGGAAAACAACAACGATTCGAATGCTGCTCGGGCTCGCCTCCGCTAGCTCTGGCTCAATCACAGTGCTGGGTCACGAGATTCCCCAACACCTCGAACAGGCTCTGCCCAAAGTTGGTGCGCTGGTCGAAGGCCCCGCCTTCTACCCGTATTTGTCCGGATACAAGAATCTTTTGCGAATGGATGCGGCCGACCGGTTTTCTGATGCGCCGAGTCGTCATGGCAGAGTTCAGGCAGCACTGGCGCGGGTCGGACTGACCAACGCCGCTGAGAAGAAAGCGGGCAACTATTCTCTGGGAATGAAGCAGCGCCTTGGCCTCGCTAACGCGCTGCTCAAACCGCGGGATTTGCTCATCCTCGATGAGCCCACCAACGGGTTAGACCCCCAGGGAACCCGGGAAGTGAGGAACCTGATTCGATCTTTGGCCGGTGAGGGAATCACCATTTTTCTCTCCAGCCACCTGCTCAGTGAAATTGAGCAGCTGTGTAGTGATGTGGCGGTGATGAGTGAGGGAAAACTGGTCGCTCACGGCTCTCTCGATGACCTGCGCTCCCAGGCGGACACCAGGCTGGTGGTAGAAGTCGACGACACGGCTCGTGCTATCACACTTCTCGCCGCCCACAACATCGTTGACCCTATTGTGGCTGATCACACCATTACGGCAACCGTGCCACCGTCCATCGACCAAGCGGCCATCAACCAGGCTCTCGTGGCCCAAGGCATTCGAGTGAACAAACTTGTTGTCGAACAACCCAGCCTCGAGGATTACTTCGTTGGGCTCACCGGGGAGGGGTTTGAAGTTGCTCGCTAAATCGTTGAGCTTAGCGCTCATGGCCTCAGAACTGCAGGTCATGTTCACCAGGCGTCGCACCTGGGCGATGCTGGCCGCCATCGCCCTGATTCCGATTCTCTTAGCCATTGCTGTGTATTTGAGCTCTGACCGTCTAGCACCCGGTGAAGGCCCCCCGTTTGTTGACCGTGTCACCCAAAATGGGCTCTTCACCGGTTTTGCTGCGATGCTGCTCGCCACCCCGCTGTTTTTGCCCCTCACTATCGCGGTCGTGTCAGGTGACACCATTGCCGGTGAGGCTGGCCAGGGAACACTCCGGTATTTGCTGATCGCCCCTGTCGGGCGGGTGCGGCTCCTGGTGGTGAAATATCTCGGCACGCTGGTTTTTGCTTTGGCAGGAACGTTCACCCTGATGGTCGCTGGCGCCATCATTGGCTCGATTTTGTTCCCCGTCGGTCCGGTGACGCTGCTCAGTGGCGATGTCATTGGTTTGGCAGAGTCGCTTGGCCGAATGGCCCTCGTCGCCCTTTACGTCACCGTGTCACTCATGGGGATGCTCGCCGTTGGCCTCTTCATCTCCACTCTCACCACCATCCCGGTCGGGGCGATGACCGGGGTGTTAGTGGCCAGCGGGGTCAGCCAGATTCTTGACAACCTGCCTCAGGTGTCGGTCATTCACCCGTGGTTGTTTACTCACTACTGGTTAGATTTTGCCGACATGTTGCGCCAGCCCATCGAACTGGGCAACTTTGGCTCCAACCTTGTCTTGCAACTGGGATACGTCGCCCTCTTCGGAGCACTTGCCTACGGCCGTTTCTCCAGTAAAGACGTCCTCAGCTAGAAAAGTGCCAACGGCTACTCCTCAACGTCAGGCGTTGCGCAAAAAGTCGCGAAGTGGGGCGAGTGCGGAAGCAATGTCCCCGCGGTGTCCCGAAAACCCGGTCACCGTCTTCGCCAATGCGGTGGTCGCGCGAAACGTCTCCTCTGGCCTACTCCTCGCACACACCGTATTGGACATCAAGTCCATGGCCACTTGTCCCGGTGACACCGGCTCTAACCCCAGGCCCGACATGTTTTCCGAGTAGGTCATCGCCAAGACGTGTGTAGCAAGACCAGGGCCCACCGGGCCCTGGTGATCAATACGTCGAACACCGCCGCCTGCAAGTCTCTGCCTGATTGGCCTCGGCCACCCGGAGACGTCACCGGTTGTGGTGTTGATGAGGCAATACTCGTCGCTCCAGACCTCCCACCCGGCCTCCGTCGCAGCAACACACAGACTCGACTTCCCCACACCAGAACTTCCGGGAACAATCACGACCGCATGGTCAACGTGAAGGAGTGCTGCGTGAACGGCGACAAAATCAGGAAGCTTCTCCGAGACATATAAGCCAAAGTCCGACTCAAATCGGACAAGCGAGTCCTCTGACGACAAATCAACGGAGAATTCTCGGTCAACTGGGCCCTGTGGCGTGTCCGTTACGTCAACGCCCATTGGGGGCCAGTAAGTGCCGAGCACTGCTGGTGCACGGGTTACTGGCTCACCTTCTGGCCAGTGGGTGATAGCAAGCCTAAAAATCGAACCGTCGCCAACGGTGACAAAGACTTCTTGCCTAGTGTCTTGTTGTGCCACGAGACGGGGCCGCCTTTCGAAACGACGCGGATGGGTTGGTGAAGCCAAAACTTAGCGTACCGGGCAATATTCCTCACTGAACGTGTCCGGGGAGAGGACGGGAAATCTAAACACCGCTGTTTTCGACCCCAGGGGCACCCTCAGCGGACTCAGCTCAATCCCCGTCCTCTTCCATGACGGTGTGTATTGAAAACCGAAACCCCCGTGGATGACACTCACCGCCCCCACCGTCTGACCCCAGATGCGGACTTCGACAACCTCTCCTGGCTCATGAGCCATCAGGACTGCCCCCTTCGAGATACTGAATGGCCGACCGAGACACGTTAGCCCGGGCTGCCAGGCCGGATTGGTCACGTTCGGCCTGAAGCCGAAGCTGACGGATGGCGTCCCCGATGTTCTGCTCCCACTCGCCAAGTGTCTGGTGCGTGCCTGAATTACCACTCATAAAAGCCACCGTGTCCACTAAAGAGTGACCAACCAAGCACTACAGGCACAGCTTGCCAGGCTGGTGGTTCTCCCCTGAGAGAACCTCCTGCGCACAAACCTCAGGTCATCGTGGCGCCTGATCTCCCACCCGCCACGACGCTACAAGTGCCGGGCCATCGACCTCAACACCCATCGATTCAAGCCACCTGGCGAGAACACTCGCTGAGTTGTTGAGCAACGTATAGGGCTCAGGGTGTGGGGCGAACGTCATGTCGTAGGCGGCAACATACTGATGGGTCTCCTCCCCCTCGAGATGAAGAGCATCGAGTTCATCCCCCACCCGATCGGCATCGCTGCCTGCCACCTCGAACACATAAATGTTTTCAACCCCCACCCTCAACTGCCCCCGCAGTACATCGACCTCGGCTGGGCCCTCCAATTCAGCTCTCGCTAGTGTCGCCGGTGTCGGCCACAAGAGGGCCGCCGCACCGGAGGCAAGGCTGGTGTCTTGGTCGGCGTAGTAGCGCCAGTCCCCATAGGCGTATCGAACAAGGTCACCATCGCTTCGACTAATCACCAGGCTGGAGTGGCGCCCGTGGTCTACCAAGAAAACAGCGCGCGGCTCGTCTGGCTCAACCGGGGGACGAAGGGTCGTTGTCGCACACCCGGACAGAAAGACGATCACGCTGACAACAGAAACCGATCCGACTAACTGGCGGAGACGTTTTTTCCGGCGCTCCGCTAATGAGGCGAAGCCACGACTCACCTGTGTCGTCACGGCGCGAACACCAACACTGCCACGGCCTCGCCAACCGCCGCGAATTACTTCAGCGCACCCATCGACAAACCTCGAACCAGACGCTTCTGCGCAACCCACCCGGCGATCACCACTGGGGTCACAGCGAGTGTGGCAGCGGCAGACAGTGAGGCAAGGAACTGACCCCGACCGTCGACAAAGCTTCCGAGGAACGGCGGCAAAGTTCGAGCCGAGTTTGCGGTGAGGTTGAACACCAGGAAGTACTCGTTCCAGGCGAAAATGAAAATAATCAGTGCGGCCGCGGCCGTCCCCGGGGCCACAATAGGCATGACAACGCGAGTAATTTCTTTTATTACCCCAGCGCCATCCAATTGGGCAGCTTCGATGATTTCTCTCGGGACTTCTTCCAGGAACGAACGCATCATCCACACGGCGATGGGCAGATTCATTCCGATGTAAAGAATCATGATGATCCAGATGTTGTCCAACAGCGACAAACTCGAAATCAACAGATAGAGAGGAATCACGACAGCGGGAAACGGCATGAATCTTGTCGAGATGAGGAAGAACAGGGCGTCACGCCACCTCAATATCGGCCGAATGGTCAATGCGTATGCCGCGGGGATGGCGAGCATCATGACCAGCACGGTTGACCCGACAGCTGAGATCACCGAGTTCCAAAAGAACTGAGAGAAGCCCCGATCGAAAGCTTTTTCGAAGTTTTCGAACGTTATCGGGGAAATCCACTGCGGTGGGAAGGATGCCGCTGCCGCTTCTGTTTTGAAAGCAGTGGAGACCATGAAGAACAGCGGGAAGACGACAAGGAACACAAGTACCCATGTGAGAGTTGTGAGCAGGATTCCGCCAGGAGTCAGTTTCCGACGACGGTACGCTCGCTTGCGAGGGGTGGGTGCTGGTGTCGTCATTATCGAACTCCCTGCTCTGAGAAGATACGGAACACTGTCCGAAGCAACAGGGTTGCAAAGACGATCGTGATGGCCACGGTCACCACACCGAATGCGGCTGCCTGGCCCACCTCAAGTGCGCGGAAGGCCTTCTCATACAAAAGGACCGGTAGTGTCTTGGTTCCCCCGCTTCCGCCGGTCAAAATGGCAATCGGGTCGAAGCTTGCGATGAGCAAAATTGCTCCCAGCAAAACCCCAATTTCAATGTACTGCCTCAGGTGGGGCAGGGTCATCGTGAAGAAGATACGAATCGCTCCTGCCCCATCGACAGCAGCAGCTTCGAGTACTTCACGGTTCTGGCTCTGAAGACCCGCGAGAATCAAAAGCATCATCAGAGGCATGAACTGCCATGTCAAGACTATGATCACCGCAGCAATTGGGACATCGGTGCTCCACTGAATGACCGGAAGGCCCAGCTCTTGCGACAGCCAACGGAAAAGACCAAAGTTTCCATCCATCAGGTTCCACTTCCACGCAAGTGTTGCCGCTGCGGGCATCACCAGGAAGGGCGTGATGAGAAGTGTTCTGGCCAGTGCGCGACCAAAGAATTCACGGTCGAGAAGGAGCGCCAGGATCATGCCAAAAACGAGTGAAAGGAAAACAGACATCCCGGTGATAAGAGCCGTTGCCTGCACCGCTGCCATTAGCTCGCCGGACTGGAACACCTGAGCGTAGTTGCTGAGGCCCACAAAACCCCGCTGGTCTGGGCGCAGAAGGTTCCACTGTTGTGTGGAGAAGTAGATCGTCGCCAGAAAAGGAATCTGGGTGAGGATAATGGCGACGGTCAATGCCGGCCAAATCAGGGTCCTGGGAACGAGGAGACTTGTCACCCGTTGACCGTGACGATTAACGCGACGAGTTTTGTCCCTCTCTTGTCCCGAGTGAACATCGGTGGTCTCGGCAACAGTGTTGGTCATTGTGGGCTGTAGCTCCGGGTTGAGTATTGAGAAACAGGAGGAGAAGAAAGGGGTGCCAGTGACAGTGAAGTCTACTGGCACCCCTCCCTATTTGGAACTAAAAGTTCCTAGTTATTTCTGTGCATCTCCAGCTGCCTGGACATACTCTGCCGCTGCATTCAAGACGTCAGCCGCAGTTGCCGTACCGGCAAACACGGGTGCGAGGTCTTGAGCGAGACGGTTTCCAATGTCTTGGAACTCGGGAATAGACACGAACTGAATACCCGTCCACGGCTGCGGGTTAACGCCGGGCTGTGAGGGGTTCACGTCGTTCATGATTTCCACGGTGAGAGGTCCGAAAGCAGCAGCAACCGCAGCGTACTCGGGGATTTCGTAGGTGGAGGCACGCGATCCCGGGGGAAGGTTAGGCCAGCCAATTTCGTTACCCACGAGCTGGATGTACTCCTTGCTGGTTGCCCAGCGAACGAAGGTCCATGCTTCTTCGAGGTTCTCAGTAGTGGAGGGGATTGCAAGGTTCCACGACCAGAGCCATCCGGACTGGTCGGTCTCCTTGACCGGAGCGTAGGCGTAGCCCATCTTTCCGGCAACAACGCTGCCCTCTGCCTCAAGCGAACCGGCAGCTGAGGTGGCGTCGTACCACATGGCAGACGTTCCATTACTGACGTTGCTCAAGCACTCGGGGAAGCTTGCGCTCACCGGGTCAGCTTGACCGTAGTCACGAACGAGGTCGGTGTAGAACTCCACAGCTTCGATGAACTCAGGTGAGGAAACACCCTCGTTCCAGTTCATGTCGAACCAGCTACCACCAAAGGTTTGCACCACGGTGGTCAGCGGGGCGAACGAGTCACCCCAACCT
Source organism: Microbacteriaceae bacterium (assembly GCA_007117135.1). Lineage (GTDB taxonomy): Bacteria > Actinomycetota > Actinomycetes > Actinomycetales > Microbacteriaceae > Pontimonas. Next base: position 10,976 of record SKHB01000064.1, read on the forward strand.
GGCTTTCCACGCAGACAGATACCGGAGTCGGC
>SKHB01000110.1 GCA_007117135.1 Microbacteriaceae bacterium
ACGCTGCTGCTATGTGCGACGACGAAGACTACATCGATCTAGAAGTAGAACAAGACATGTTGCGGAAAGCTGCTGCGATCTTTGCGGGTGAAGACTATGACACCAGAGTGTTGGTACCCCTAGACCTGCCTGACGACATGATGTTAGAGCTGATGAAGCAGGCTCACGAACAAGACATCACTTTCAATCAGCACATGGAGAATGTGCTGCGGGCTGCCTGTGATGAAATGCTGGCTAAACAGGCACAGGAAAAGCAGTAATAAGATAGCAAGAACTTTAAGTTGGAGTTAACAGCCAACCTTGCCCTGTGATTTCATGTAGCCACTGGTAAAATGGTTTGTCAACTGACAAATTCCAAGTTCCGTTTGCGCCCAGATAACACGTAGAGTTGGAAAAGTTTTTTTCGTTTTCGTAAACAACTAAATGATTATATTGTGGGATAATCACAAAGTCGTCGATGCTTAAAGAATCAATAACCACCGCTGTTTCTTTTTGTTGGTTGTATTGTTTTTCTAGCATCTCGACTTTGACGCATAATGGCATCAACAGATCAAAATAGCCCGTTACGGTCAATGTATCTTGTAAATAATCGCTATATTCGAGCCGGTCATTGATAGATACATTAACATAAGGCACATTCATTTTTGTTATGCTATGCAGTTCTAGCTTAACAAAAATATTGTCTTTGGTATCCAGCAGATTTAAAAAGTTCTTCATATTCGGGTAAATAATCTAACACACTGTTTTTGTGCATTAACTCCATTTTGTGTAGGTAATCTATTAGATCTGGTAGACGATGACTTTCGTCATCGGAATCATTTAAATAATTGATATATGAACTGACATCTTCAACAGCTTGTTGTGTTGCAACATTTGGATCCCTGGTGTTAAAAATTTTATTTTTATTTTTGTTTTGTAATTTTGTAAATCTTCTTAACTTATTAATGACTGTTTCTCGATAATAACGAGGAAGAACCGTTGGTCTCATAAACTTTGGATTTTGAATAAAGTTGCAACTTTCAACAGGAAGGTTGTTTTTTAACGCATAATCATATATAGTGTCAAGGTGCAGTATAGATAAAACAGTCGGCGTAGTTCTTATTGACAGTATCCAATTTTTTTGTTTTGATATTGAAACCCATTTATCCAATAATTCTATTGTATTGGATAATTGTCCGCCAAATCTCACATAGTCGTTGACTGGATGTATACATTCAATACTTGTTCCTACATGTATGCTACTAAAACAAGACAATTTTTTAATTATTTGTTCATTCCAAACAGTTAGATTTGTAGTAAATCCTAGTGTTGTTGATGTTAACCCTTCGTGAATTAAGCTGTCGATTATCTTCTCAAAGGCCGGAGTAATTAATGTTTCGCCGCCAATGAAGTGTAGGTATGAGATTTTTTTTGACTGTTTTAATGCATCAGTAAATTTGCCTAGCTGTATTGGATCATCGCACCAGGCACGTGGCGGTAATTTTTCAATTATTCCTATTTTTTTATGTTCAAATGCTAAACGACTGCTGCTGAATGGCGAACAGAATAAACATGCACTATTGCAAAAGTTGCCAAGATCAATTTGCCAATCCTGCGGGTATTGTGTCGTGTCTCCATTATGCTGGCTGCTATAGCGAAACTGGTCAACCCACGGTGACGACAGCAAAGTTTTTTCGAACTTGTCGGTCTGTATTCCTGTTTTTAACAACTGTCTGTGTCGCCCACTGACTTTTCCATGTTCTTCCATTTGATGACAGGCTCGACAACCTGCAGGGTAGTCACCGGACAGTAGATCTTGTCTTATAGTAGACATATCTTGCTGAAACCATTCTATCGGGGTTTTTTCTTTAATCGAAGTCCCGTGTTGTCTTTTATCTGACTGCGGAGTTCCCCATCGACAGTACTCAAACGTGCCTGTGTTGTTGATGCGCATGTGAAACCACGGGCTTGGACAAAATGTGTGATTAAAATCTTTTTTATCAGACATACATTATATAGCCATGTTGACAAACCATTGAGAATTTGTTATTATCGATGGAATACATCTCAACCAGGTAAATATTTTTATGGAAACCGCAATCTACACTGTATTGTTGTTTGCACTTGGCTACGCAGGCTGGCGCGTCATAACGCTGTCGCTCAGTGCGTTGTTTTATTATCTGGCGCGTCAAGAAATCGAGAAGCATGGTATTGACGCAATCGAAGATCCGGAACTGAGAGAGTTTGCACGCCAGATTTTCCAAATAGAAAAACCTGCACCCGCAATCCGCAACATGTCTATCAAGATTGACTGTGAACAAGGGGTGTTGATCGCATACAAACTGGACAACGAACAATTTTTAGCGTCTGGGTCTAGCGAAAGAGAGCTGCTGGAAAATCTCAAGATGCGATTCAAAAACGATCCCGCTATAAATCTACAAGTGTGCGTGGAAAATGGCGGACACTATCTGCCCAGCTTGATGCCTACCAAAGACTAGTTGGCCTCTTCAGGACCAAGCATTTGTATTTCGATGTCGTCCATGTCTAAGTCAGGGTGGCGATCCTGCAAAGCTTGACGCAACTGTTCTTCGCTGCGAGCAGTTATTGAAGTTGATCTTCCATCGCTGAGCCTAGTCACAGTAAATATAAATCTTTGGTTTGGTTGTTGTTGTTGGGCATCAGCAGCAGCCTTTGGTTCTCGTGATGCATAAGACAGAGGAAATACCGTCTTGATGTGTGCGGCGGCTTTCTGGACATCGTACCCTCCGGACACTATATGTGTGCTCTGACTCTTTAGTTCATCAGCTTTTTCAAGCATAGCATCAACTATGCGTCGCATCAGTCCTGGGAACAGTTGGACAAAAAGATCCTCGCCCCGGCGGCTTTGGTCACCATTGTTCAACTGGCGTGTTGGCGCATGCATCT